>JAQUOC010000001.1 GCA_028717305.1 Dehalococcoidales bacterium
CGAAAGCCATTCGTAAGAGATGTCGCTGAAGTGCAGGGGATAATTTGATGAAGCTTTCCTTGCCCAGGATAATAGCGCTATCCTGGCTCCGGGCAATTCCCCTCCATAACCGTTCGCCTGCTTCCTCAAGGAAAGCGATGTCACCGGCGGCAATGCGGGCCGTTCTCAATATCGCCTGTTCTATCCTCGGGTTATAGCTCCTGAGGAGAGGTAGCAGTTGATGGCGTATCTTATTTCTCAGGGGAGATAGTGAAAAATTGGAGGTATCAGTCTTGGGTTTGAGTTCGTGCTCCTGACAGTAGCCGGTGGTTTCCCTACGGCTTACGGTGAGGAGGGGTCTGATTACGGCAAGATCTCCACCGGCCATCCGCCACTTTAGATATGGCTTTAGTCCTTGCAGTCCTGTGATACCAGTCCCTCGTACCAGGTGCATCAGTATCGTCTCTACATTGTCATCACTGGTGTGTCCTACCGCTACCCGGTCTGCTCCCACCGACCTGGCTGTCTCAGCTAGGAAGGTATAGCGTACCTCACGGGAGGCTTCCTCCAGTGAGATGCGTTTTTCTGCTTGGTGTCTTGCGACATCACCTCTCTCCACCGTAGCCGGGATACCGATCTGGCGGGCCATCTCGTCGACGTAGCGAGCATCATCCTCAGATTCGTTGCCGCGCAACTGATGGTTGAGGTGAGCTAAGTGCAGTCTGATACCAAGCTCGTCTTTCAGTCTGAGCAGTATGTGCAGCAGGCAGACTGAGTCCGGACCGCCGGATACCGCTACCAGCAAGCAGGAGTCTACCGGTACCAGGTGGTGTTCCCTAATGAATTCAAGTACCCTCAGTTCCAGCGGTTTTTTAGTATCCTGATTCTCCTTCATCTATGAGCTCCCGCTTTGCTGGACTGTCTTTAGTATCAGTTTGGTGCGGTGTATTGATTGGGGCTGCTCACTGAAGCCAAGGGCGAGGGAGACCTGCTCCGGCCTTCCCGCTCCGTTGCTGTCGCAGCGTAGTTTCATACCAATTGTGCAGCAGGTAGGGGCCCAGTCTATAAGCCACAGGTCGGAAATTAGTACTCTGAGATCGTAGCTACGTTTGCCGGTGTCTCTCTGGTGCTGCCAGGGCAGGTGCTCGGCGGAAAGCAGTCCGGTGATATTTGCTTCTATCTCCTTTGCCTCCTTGTCGGTTTCTATGGTGACCACGTATTCGGCGAAGCTGGTCTGTGATTGCAGCGAGGGTTGCTGAGGAGAGATGGGGTGTACCTGTAATATCTCGATACCCGGTGGTAGCTGCCGGCTCAAGGCTGCGCTGAAGAAGTGGGGAGAGACCGGCATGTCTAGGAAGATGTCGGCGAGCTCGGCTTCGCTGGTCACCCCGATGGCTAGCGGCATAGCCATTGATATTTGGGGGTGGGGGCTGAACCCTTTTGAGTAGGCCAGCGGGAGTCTTGCCCGGTGCAGCGCTCTCTGCCATAGGCGTATCAAATCAAGGTGGGAGATAAACTTTATTTCCTCGCCACGTTTAAACCTAACTCTGAGGCGGAACATTCTGCTTTTGCTTTTCCTTGGTCAGCAGGACCTCTTCTATTTTCAGCCCGCGCATCTTGGTTATCACTATCTTTAAGCCCTTGTATTTTAACTGTTCTCCTCGTCTCGGGATATGTCCCAGTAGATTGAGGATGAAGCCGGCTACTGTCTCGTAGTCTTCTCCATCGGGTAGTCCGAGCTGCATTTCTTCATTAGCTTCATCGATACGCATACTGCCGTCAACCTGGAATGTGTATTCGTTGATCGCTTCGTATTCCTTTTCTATATTGGCCAACTCGTCGCCGACCTGACCGACGATTTCTTCGACCAGCCGGCTTAGACTGACCACGCCAGCGGTACCGCCGTACTCATCTACAATTACCGCCATGCGATAGTTGTTGTCCCTCATCTCGGCAAAGAGTTCGTTGATCCGTTTAGTCTCCGGGGTAAAGTAGGCGGGGCGGACGAGGTCATCGATGCTGCTTTTTTTGTCGATATTGCCCTTGGCAAGTGCCAACAGCACGTCCTTGATGGAGAGTATACCGACCACGTTGTCCATGTTCTCCTTGTATACCGGAAAGCGAGAAAGGGGTGATTCAGCATAGGTAGTGAGAAAATCTGATACTGTCGAGCCCTGCTCTATGGCCATCACCTCCGGCCGTGGTATCATAACCTCCAGAACCGGCCGGTTACCGAAGTCAAAAACGTTGTGCAACATCTCCGCCTCAGCTTCTTCAACTGTTCCCTCCTTATGCCCTACCGATATCATAGTACGGATTTCCTCTTCACTGACCAGCGATCGTGATACCGGCTCCCCGCCGGCAATCTTGCTTAGCCTGGTGGCTATTGAACTCAGCGCCAGCACAGCGGGGGTAAAAACCGCCTGGGCTATCTCTACTGCCCGCGCTGTTCTCATCGCCGTTCTTTCGGCATTGTGAGCGGCGATGATTTTGGGAGTCGTTTCACAGAATATCAGGAGTATGATGGTCATTCCTATCGTGGCAATTAGAATGCCCCGCTCCCCCCAGAAAGATACGGCGAGTACTGTAGCCAGTGATGCCGCTGCCGTATTGACCAGGTTGTTGCCGGTCAGGATAGCGGAGAGCAGCTTCTCCGGGTGCTGCATCATTCTGGCTATCCGTGCCGCACCGGGCACTTTGGTGCTGACCAGGTGCTCGACCCTTATCCTCTGCAGGGCGGTAAAGGCTGTTTCCGAACTGGAGAAGAAGGCGGACAGCAAGAGACAGACGATGAGGATAACCAGATATACCGTTTCTGTGGTATTCATATATCATCACCCCATTCTTATAAACAGATTGAAGGTCCCATTTTTCCCCTTTGCAGTCCATCATAGCATTGGCTATTAGGGGTGTCAAAAGGTGGACATTGTCTCAAGACGGGTAACCTGTGCTATAATTTCGGGAGTATGAAGATCTTGGGTATTGAGACCTCCTGCGATGAGACGGCGGCTGCGGTGGTTGAGGATGGTACCGTCATATTATCCAACAAGATTGCCTCGCAGGTAGAGATCCATGCCCGGTATGGCGGGATTGTTCCCGAGGTTGCCTCCCGGCAGCATATCCTGAGTATTATTCCGATAGTTGAGCAGGCGATGACTGAGGCTGGAGTCAGATGGGAGGACTTAGCGGCTGTCGCCGTTACTATCGGCCCCGGATTGGCCGGTTCGCTTCTGGTGGGAGCGAATACAGCCAAGGCGATTGCCTTTGCTCATGGTCTACCCCTCGTCGGCGTCAATCACCTTGAGGGGCATATCTATGCCGGTTGGCTCAGTTGCCGGAGTATTGGTTTTCCTATTTTGTGTCTTATCGTCTCCGGCGGTCACAGCGACCTGGTACTGATGAAGGGGCATGGGGATTATGTGCTGTTAGGAATGACAAGAGACGATGCCGCCGGCGAGGCCTTCGATAAAGCGGCCAGAATTCTGGGCTTGGGTTATCCTGGTGGCCCTGCCATTGAGCAGGCGGCGGCAGGCGGCTCTGATTGCCTAAACCTGCCGCGCGCTTGGCTGAGAGGTAGTAATGACTTCAGCTTCAGCGGGGTAAAGACCGCTTTGCTGCGGTTGGCGGAGGAAGGGCAGTTATCATCAGCGGTGGATGCGGCGGCTTCCTTTCAGAAAGCGGTGGTTGATGTTCTGGTTGCTAAAACTGTAGCTGTTGCAGCAAAACACCATGTAAAGCATATTCTGCTGGTTGGTGGGGTGGCGTCGAACAAATTTCTCCGTCGGCAGATGGTGAGGGCCTCTCCGGTAACGGTGCTGATTCCCGAGCCTATCCTTTGTACCGATAATGCGGCTATGATTGCTGCCTGTGGATACTACCGTCTCCAGGCCGGTAAGGTGGATGATCTGGGACTGGATGTGTTCCCCTCCTTGAGACTATCTTAGAGAGCGGTGTTTGCCCACCCTGTCAGGTTGATGGACTTTCTACGCGGTTATTTGCAGTGTTATTTTTATGCCACTGGATAGTGTTGCGGAGTAGATAATCAATTCTTATAGGGAGCAAATGATTGATTTCGTGACTTTAGTCTATATTAATAACCAGGAATGGTTGTAAATACCTTTCTATGGTGTTGCAGCATTTTGTTATATGGGGTATTATATAGATTAGCACTCTCACATCGAGAGTGCTAAAATAATGGCCAAAAGATGGTTCCCAAAAATAATCAAGAAGGAGGATTTGGAATGGCAGGAAGTCTGAAGCCGTTGGCTGACCGGGTTGTAGTCAAACCAATCGAGCGGGAGAGAGTGAGTAAGGGGGGCATTGTTCTCCCTGATACCGCTAAGGAGAAACCTCAGGAGGGAGAGGTTATTGCGGTTGGAGAGGGCAGGTTATCCGAAGATGGCAAGCGGATACCCATGGATGTCAAGGTTGGCGATATCGTAATCTACGCCAAGTACGGTGGTACCGAGATTAAGATTGAAGACGAAGAGTTTATGATTTTACGTGAGAGCGATATTCTGGCCAAGAAGGCTAAATAATAAGAAGGCTTAGTAGAGTAGACTAAGACTAAGGAGGATAAAATTGGCAAAACAGATTGTATTTACTGAGGATGCAAGGCATTCCTTAAAGAAGGGTATAGATACTCTGGCTGATGCGGTCAGGGTTACCCTTGGTCCCAAGGGGCACTGCGTGGCGCTGGACAAGAAGTGGGGTGCTCCTTCCGTAATTGACGATGGTGTGACCATCGCCAAGGATATTGAGCTTCCCGACCCCTTTGAGAATATGGGTGTGCAGCTGGTTAAAGAGGCTGCTACCAAGACGAACGATGCCTGTGGTGATGGTACCACAACCTCGACTATCCTGGCCCATGCCGTAATTACCGAGGGCTTCAAGAACCTCGCTGCCGGTGCCGAGGCAATGGCGCTCAAAAGGGGCATCGAGCAGGCAACCGATGCCATTGTTGATGAGCTCAAAAGGGTATCTACTGAGGTAAAGGGTAAGGAGCAGATTGCTCAGGTGGCTACGATAACCGCCGTTGACAAGAAGATTGGCGACTTGATTGCCGAGGTAATGGAGAAGGTGGGCAAAGACGGTGTTATCACTGTCGAAGAGTCCAAGGGTCTGGCTTACGAGACCGAGTATGTCGAGGGGATGCAGTTTGACCGCGGCTATATCAGCCCCTATTTCGTTACCAATGCTGAGAAGATGGAGACGGTTCTGGAAGACCCCTACATTCTTATCACCGATAAGAAGATTTCCGCTGTGGCCGATATTTTACCCGCTCTGGAGAAGATACTTCAGGTATCGAAAAACCTGCTGATTATCGCCGAGGATGTCGAAGGCGAGGCGCTGGCCACGCTGGTGGTCAACAAGCTCAGAGGTACAATTAATGTACTGGCCATCAAGGCCCCCGGTTTTGGCGACCGGCGTAAGGCGATGCTGGAGGATATCGCGGTTCTCACCGGTGCTACCGTGATATCTGAGGAAGTAGGGCGTAAACTCGACTCGACTACTGTAGATGATCTGGGTAGGGCCCGACGGGTCGTGGCGGACAAGGACAAGACTACTATTATCGAGGGCAAGGGCTCGGAGGAAGCGGTCAAAGGTAGAATCAAGCAGATCAAGGCTCAAATAGAGGAGACCACCTCTGATTTTGACCGTGAGAAACTCCAGGAGAGGCAGGCCAAGCTGGTCGGCGGTGTTGCGGTGATTAAAGTCGGCGCTGCCACCGAGGTTGAGCTTAAAGAGAAAAAGCATCGTGTTGAGGATGCTCTTTCGGCGACTCGTGCTGCGGTTGAGGAGGGGATCCTGCCTGGCGGTGGGGTTGCCCTGATTAATGCCCTGCCTGTTCTGGACAAGCTCAAGTTAAGCGGCGATGAGGCGACCGGTGTCAATATCGTTAAGAAGGCGGTCGAGGAGCCAATCCGCTGTCTGGCTAATAATGCCGGCCGGGATGGCTCGGTGGTTGTGGACGCTGTGAAGAAGAGCCCGATCGGAGTCGGTTTTGATGCCGAGGCCGGTGAATTCGTAAATATGGTAGAGAAGGGTATCATCGATCCGACCAAGGTAGTCAGGTCGGCCTTGGAAAATGCTGCCAGTATTGCCAGTATGGTTTTGATTACCGATGCCCTGGTTGCCGATATCCCCGAGGAGAAGAAAAATCCGCCGATGCCAGGTGGTATGGGTGGCGGCATGGGTGATATGTACTAATTCCCCGTTCCCATATCGTAACAGAAACGGTCGCAGTCAAAACGCTGCGGCCGTTTTGTTTTTATTGGGGAGGTATCGGGGGATCAGATATTTGTCCTAAAGCTGCCGGAAGCTTTTCAGTTCTTGGAAGTCGATCAGACCGCTTTCGGCCAGGTTTTCTATTTCGATGCCAGCTTCAACGGCTGCAGCCAGGGGATTAAGACCGCCAAGTTGAACGATACCAACCCGATTCAGGGCTACTGGAATCTGGCAGAGTGGTTCGCTGATATTGCCTAGAGCATAGACTCCATTGATGCCTGCCTCTTTTAGCCGGGCAATCTTCTGTTCCACGACTTTTCTGGCTGGTGCCGGGATTGTGCGGAAGACACCCAGTATCTTGCCGTTCCCTGTCCTGGCAGCCTCGCCGACATTGGTCATTTTAGCACGGATGAACTGTTCGGAAGGATCGATAGAGGTGCCGGAATAGTCGATTATGGCCACGAAACGTCTCGGTTTAGAATCCCTGATTTCGAGAACACCTCCGAATCTGAACTCGGTAGGGATCCCAGCTTTTAGCAGCACACCGTTTACGGCGACGCTGCAAACAGTGGCTAAGCCGACCTTCCCGCTTGGTACGACTATTGAACCGAGTTTCTCTCCTTCTGATGCTACGGCCACCAAATCGCTGACGCATATGCCGGATTCGAACACGTCCTTCATGGCCGATATCGCCCTTTTGAACTTATCCTGATTAATGAGTGATGTATTTATTGGTAATTGACCGGATCCTTTTTCGGGGTCGAAAGTGGTCTGGTAGGCTAGCATCTCCAGGTTCTCACGCACGAAACCAAGGTTCTGGGGGGCTAGTGCTTCTTTGACTTCCTGTTGTCCTTCTGGAGTAATCATCCGGCCGTCGCGTCCCATTGGCTGCGTGTAACCGCGTTCGTCCGCAATTCTTAAATGATACCTGATTGCTCTCTCACTCAAGAAGATCCCTGCCCGCTCAAGTTCACGTGCAATATTAATCGATCCCAGAGGTTCTGATGACTCACTCAGTATTTTGAGAATAGCTATTATCTTTCTTTCTGTATCCGAGCTGTTGGCTTGCTCCATTGTGGTCTTGCTGCTCCTGAAGGTAATTCTGCGCTATTATAACACCTCCGTCCCAAAAACTGAATGGCACCGGATGCATCTTCAGAACCGTACCGGGATTCCTCTTCCGTGCAGGTATTGCTTGGCTTCTCCGATAGAGTATGTTCCGTAATGGAATATGCTGGCAGCCAGAACCGCGTCTGCTTTGCCTGCCATTAGTACTTGATATAAATCCTCCGGGTTACCAGCGCCGCCGCTGGCGATAACCGGAACGCTTACTGCCTCTGAGACAGCTCGGGTAAGCTCAATATCATATCCTGCCCGGTGACCGTCGGCATCTATGCTGGTGAGCAGTAATTCTCCGGCTCCGAGTATCACCGCATGTCTTGCCCAGTACAGAGCATCGATACCGGTCGATTTCTGGCCACTGTGAGTATAGACCTCCCACTTGACCGGTTTGCTCCTGGCTACTTTTTTAGCATCTATTGCCACGACAATGCACTGGCTACCGAATTTATCAGCACTCTCTCTGATGAGTGGTGGGTTAAGTACCGCTGCGGTATTTATCGAGACCTTATCCGCTCCTGCCAGCAACACTCGCTTTAAGTCATCGATATTACGCAGTCCGCCGCCTACTGTAAGCGGGATAAACACGTTCCGGGATATGTTCTCAATGACTGCAACGATTGTATCTCGTGCTTCCGGCGTAGCTGCTATGTCCAGAAAAACTAATTCGTCAGCCTTTTCCTGGTAGTAGAAGTTGGCCAGTTCTACGGCATCGCCGGCATAACGTAAGTCGGTGAAACTCATACCCTTCACTACCCGGTCTCCTTTAAAATCAAGGCAGGGGATGATCCTTTTTGTCAGCATTGGCAAATTTCTTCTCCCGCAAAGTTCTGGCTTTTCTAGATGTCAAATACCCTATGCGCTAAAGCCAGCTTTATGAAATTATTGTATATCTTAAGACCTACCTCCCCACTCTTTTCGGGGTGGAACTGGGTTGCTACTAGATTCCCTCTGGTAATTACACTGCAAATTGAAATACCATACTCTGCCTCGCCGATGACGAGTGATTCATCCTCCGGCCTGGCGTAGTAGCTATGGGCAAAGTAGAAGTTGCTCCTGTTCGGTATACCATCGAAAATTGGGTGAAGAGACTTCTGATTGACTTGGTTCCAGCCGATTTGGGGAATTTTTACTCCTGGGGAAAGCCGGCGTACTCGTCCGGGAATGATGTCAAGACACTGCTGTCCTTTGTCTTCTTCGGTATAAGTAAAAAGAAGTTGCATACCGATGCAAATACCCAGGAAAGGGCGGTTGTTTTCGATAAACAAGCGGAGTGGTGTTATCAATCCTGAAGCCTCCAGATTTTTCATGACATCGCCGGCAGCGCCAACACCGGGAAGAATGATCGCTTCGGCGGTCAGCACATCGCCTGGAGAGTTGGTCACTATGGCCTGCTGTCCGAGTGTAGAGATGGCATTGAAAACGCTTCTGATATTACCGGCGCCATAGTCAATTATGGTTATCATTTCTTCCCGGTGCTCCCGACTTCTTGATATAATGCCCGATGCAAAATTCGATATCAAATTATTGATAGTTCATCGCCCAACCAGTACATCGGCATACCATTATATAAGTGATTGTTGAATCAATTATTCGTAGGTTCTTATTCTGCGAGAACCAGTTCCGTAGCCGGTTGATAAACTGAATACGTTAGTATCAACGAGCCTCTCCGGTCTTCTATTACGGCCCTCGAGAATATCTATCGCTTCCGCTCGGTAGGCATTCATCAGATAAGGGATACCGGTCACCCTGGCACATTCCTCTGTTAGCGACATCAGTTCGTCACGCCGTATGGATGGTACGCTGAAACGCCGGGCGCCAGCCATTATCTGTTGTAGTCCCACCTTCATCTTTTCACAGTAGCTGTATATTCCAATGGCACCCATGGGGATTCTTTTCATCTCGTCTGCACCAACTAAGTCCTTAACTTCTTCGTAGCAGACAAAAATCTCTTCCGGCGTGGATCCGAACTGGCTTACGGTACCGGGTAGTTCCCCGTTCTTAATCCACTGGTCGATGTTCTTGCCCACCATGGCGGGAATCATCAGGGCTCTGCCCATACACACCGCCTTAACAAATGGGGCGCCTAGAGCCAGCGCCTTGAAGATGCCGTCCTCGCTGCTAAAACCACCGGCGAAGGCAATGTCTGGTACACGCTCCCCCCTATGGGCGAGTCTGTTGGCGAAATCATATGCCGCCGAATGTAAATAGAGGCTGGGCATACCCCATTCTTCCATCATTCGCCACGGGCTCATCCCGGTGCCTCCGGGAGCACCATCAATAGTTAAAAGGTCGATATTGGCTCTTGAGCCCCACTTGATTGCCATTGCCAGCTCACGTAGTCCGTAGGCACCCGTTTTTAGGGTAATGCGTCCGAAACCTAGGTTACGTAGACGCTCGATCTCGATATAGAAGTGCTCTTCGTCGATAAAGCCGAGACGGCTATGGCGTTCAAATTCTTTGAGTGAGCCATCCTCAAATGATGCTCTGTTTATGGGGTGTGATGGGTCTGGGGTTACGATATAACCACGTCTTTGTAGCTCCAAAGCCCGTTCCAGACTGTCTACTTTTATTTCCCCTCCGATGCATTTGGCACCCTGACCCCATTTTAGCTCAATGGTATCTAGGCCGTGCTTCCGGCTCACGTATTCAGCGACGCCAAGGCGGGTATCCTCGACGTTCATCTGGACTAGAATCTCACCGAGACCACGGTGGTAACGGCGGTATGTCTCGATGCGGCGGTCCAGGTCTGGAGACGAAACAATCTTTCCGTTCCCATCTAGCTCGAGATCAGGATCGATGCCACAGACGTTCTCACCGCAGACGATGGTAATTCCGCTCAAAGCGGCACCGACGGCGACATGTTCCCAGTTCCGGCGTGCTATCTCCGTAGAGCCCAGCGCTCCGGTAAACACCGGCATAGCCATCTTGACTTTCTCGTTCCAGCCATACTCCGTTTCCGTGTTTACTTCGGGGAAGATTGCTGTATCAGAGTTACCGGCAATTCCGTCGGGTAGACCATCGACACCCAGGGCATAGCCCTGGATATTCAGGTGTGAGTAATCGATGGGATAATTCTTGTCACCCCCAGCAGTAATATCGCCGTAGCGTCCGGGATAGAGCAGTTCCCGGCTGCGAAAACTTGCCTTGAATACCTCGCAGTTTCCGGTGCAACCGTCGACACACCGGGTACATAATCCGCTCATTGGTACGATACTCTTGGATCGATTAGCGGTTCTGGTGGCGTCATTAGCATTTGGTCTTTGTAGGTTCATTGTATTTCCTCCTTCTCTTAAATTACTATTTGATCGGTTGATTTTTATCCAGGAGACATACGGCGCTATGTGTTTGCGGGTCTGCGATTACCTTCGCGGCAGCGCCGTTCGCCGCTGCTTTTACGTCAATTACTTGAACCACCTCCTTAAAGTTCAGTAATTCGGGCAGAATATCCCTCAGAATATTTGGTGAGCCGGCAAAGAACTCGGTGTTGAAATCTGCGGTCTTGTCATCGGGATAAACTGGTAGGTAAAGTATCTCCGCCTCTACCAGGTCCTGGAAAAAATGGGTTCCGTAAGAGACCTCCGGTTTATGACCGGCTTTCTCGCGGGCGACTTCTACCAGCACTGCTGTATTATTAATATCTGAGTAGCTCACATTCACGCCAAGCTCAATGTTACTGCTGCCCCAGCGGCCGGGGCCCATCATCATAAATTTACCCTCTTTATTACGTAGTTTGTCGTTTATCTTACCTATCACTCGTCCCAGGGTTCTCTTCTCATCAAGCGTGGCAACTTCGGCATATTTTTGGGGGTTAATATAGACGATGTATCGTATATCACCGACTATCCCGGCGCTGATTGCCTGATTGGAGCGGAATAGTAAGCTTTCCTGGGCAATATTTGGTGGAATACGTATGGAAACGCCCTCTGATTTGGGTACACGTAATGAGCGGCATTGCAACAGGTTGACCTTTACTTGATTTGCACTGTCGACATGCGCGGTAAATTCGATATCTACCGGCTGGCCCCAAGCCTTTTCGAGTTTGGCCAGCATCCCCCCGATGATGTTAACCAGTTCGGTTTGCTTGATCAGATTATTAAAGGTCAGAACGAAGTTCTTTTCCTGATTGGACGTTGGAGGTACGAACCAGTCACGCAGGTAACCGTCAGCTATTTCAGAAATCATTAGTGGTAGGGTGGGGTAGTTATTAACGTCGATTATTTCACTGAAAGGTTCGACCTCAAAAGTATTTTTCTCGATATTCAAAATATCTACCATTCGCTGCGAATACCTGGCTATTTCCATGCCAACCTCGGGTCTTAGTTGGGGGTGGCTGACGGCAATCATTCGGGGGTAGTCACCGCTAACGCGGTTGACAGCACGAGTCCCCAGGCCAAATACCAGCCGTATCATACCTCTTCGGGTATCAATGCGGTTTGTCCATGCGTAAAGGTTATGTGAGAAAGCAACTCCGGCCAGACTGGGGAAGAAGTATTGCTTGTATGGTGTTCCGGAGACACGTTGTACCAGGATTGCCATTTGTTCGTCACCTTCGCTGAGCCCGCGCCTGTGGCGATATGATAGAGCATCCGGGTTCAGCGTACTGGCATATACCAGTTTGATTGCTCTTAACAGGGCCTCCAGACGAGTTTCAGGACTACCCTGGTTGGTACAGAACTCGCTGCGGTACTTTCCGGCGAAGGCATCTGTAAAGCCGTCCTCAAGGAGGCTTGAGGAACGTACAATAATAGGAGCCTGCCCGTAGTAATCAAGCATATTCCGTAGCTGTTCTATTATTTCTTCTGCGAAATTACCGCAGAGGAACTGCTGCTCTACTTTCGCGAATTCATCCTTTGATAACCTGCCCGTTTTCGACAACTGTAATCTGAGTTTGAACAGGTTATTTTTTACCAGGAAAGTGAAGAAAACATCCGAGCCGATGTAGAAAGAATCATGCTCTTCCAGCAGTTGATTGAAGCCAGGTCCGCCATCGTCTGCGGCCAGAACACCTCTTGCTATTAGCATTCCGGCTGCTTTGCCGCCTATCCGTCCGGAACCGATAAGACGACCTCTGATTTGAAGCAGGTCATTTAGGGTCAGGTATCGGTCGGATAGCTGGTTCAGCTTCTTATGGTTACCCATCATCATTCGTGAGAGCGATTCCTTTAGGGCTATGGACTTGGCAGGCGTACCCGATGAATCCACGTGAGTTCTCTGATACTGAACCAGCGTTTGATAAACAGTCTCCCAGGGTGCTATGGAATCAGAGCTGATATTGATTGGCCGTCTGCTGGCATTGGTCAGTATCGTAGCCGCATCGCCGCTGTGAAGGATGGGCTCCAATTCATCGGCATTAATCCTGTGGGGTAAAAACATGTATGGTGAATAGCGGTTCCACACCTTTAACGGCTGAAGATACATATTGCCTTCGACATGATAAACATCGATTAGTATCTGAGTGGTACTGCGTATGCGAGTTATAGCACTCTGTCCATGCTGACCACGTCTGATGGCAAAGTAAGCTATGGCGTTGAGTTCAAAAAGGTAGGGGCAGGTTACCTGGAAGAAGTTAGCCAGTAGTTCATCGGTAGCCCATTCGTCCACCAAAGCGGAAAGGTTGTCGAATATGTAGAAAGTCCTTTCGCCGCATTCCTCAATAATTCGGTGCACCTCAATGGTGAAATAGTCGAATCCGGGACCGGGATCAATATTGATAATTTTCAGGCCGGTTCGTGGTTGGAGAATGGCGGTGTGAGGGGCAAAACGCAGGTAAACACAGGCAAAGCCGTCTTTGATCGCTTGATCTGCAACAGCTTGGGCAAAGTACGGATAATCTTCGAGGCGATCAACCTGCCAGACTACATTGTCACCCAATCGTAGATTTTGCAGGAGTTCGTCAAGCGGACGGAGTCCGGTGCTAATTGTCTTACGAGCCACTCTTTCCATGTGAAATAATCCTTGCCTGAATTAATACGGTATACGGCAACCGACTACCGTATGCCATATTATAGTGAATACCTTAGTATTATGTCAAAGGTATTCAGAGGAGTTGAACAGATATGAGAGTAATTTAGAAGCATTAGAGACTATTTGTATCACTAAATAATGCTGATTCACAATATTTTACTCTTTTATGGGTAAAAACGGATCTGTTCAATTTTTGGGTGGAAACAAGTGGCTACTCGTTTTCTGTCTTGGATGCAATGTCTTGCGATGTTTACCTTTGAAACCGCTGTTTCTTCAGAGAGGATATGTTGATTGTGACGGGCTTTGAAAATCGCTTATCATAACGGAACTTTAGGTACCAAGACGATGAAAAGGGATCGCTTGAGTCAACGCGCTACACTACTCAGACGGGCGAGCTATTTTTGAGTCCATTGGATTATCCGGCTTGACCAGGCTTCCTGAATCCCTTCCGCAAGCCCTGATTGCTTGGGTTCTCTGATGTTAAGCAGCCGATCCAAGGTCCTGGTATCAAACTCCTGGACAAAGTGGCATTTCTTTCGGAAATCCAGTGTGGTTTTCCTGGTACCTCCATAAAAAAGATAATCCAATATTCCGGCATAAGGCTCTAACTGTCCCCTGGTATGTTGACAGACCCGTGTAAAAAAGGTTTCCATCTGCTTTTCACGATGTCGCGCAAATCGTTGGGACGAAGAGCCCCCCTGACGGTGGCGGGCATGTACCAGGCCTGTGCCAACCCTGCTGGAAAGCAATTTCTCACCCTGAAAAACGCCAATACCGTACGCCCCGAGCCTTACAATTACCAGACCTACAATAAAATCATGATGCATGAGGGAATAAAGAGGTTCAATTTCACAGGTGTTGGAAACTCTTTCTTCAGCCACAGGGAACGGGGGCATCACCAGATACCGGTGATGTGGTCCCCCAAAAAGTATTCCCCCTGTCCGGGACTCCGCAATCAAGTTAGATAGGTCTTCAGGTATTGTCTTCATATCCATTATCGTTTCCAGCATACCTTCTATGCTTGCTTTTGAAGACTTTGGCGGAACGTATAAAGAACCGACCGCTATAGAGTTGGTCTTTAATTCCTCCAGCAAATGCAATAATTTTACCTTAGTTAAATTGTACCGTCTGATAGATGACATTCTTCCTCTTGGCCATCGATTCCCCGACACGGGCATAAGTCTGGCTCCCTGTAGCTGCCTGCAATTTTGTCATGTCACCTTTTTCATATATTAAGGTCCCCTTAAGAAATGAGGGGCTCTTTATTCATCAGGTGTGATATACCTGCCAGCGGGGAAGACATGAGAGCTTACAGCTTTAAGAGTTCTTCCAGCGGCGTGTCCTCGGCGACGGGGCCGACTATGGCCAGGCGGAGGTTCTTCCCGTCTATCAACTCCTGGGCCAGCTTCTTTAAGTCCTCAGCAGTGATGGCGTCGATAATAGCGGTTACCTCTTCCGGGGTTAGAATACGCCTGGTGAGAATCTCCTGTCCTCCCAGCCAGCCGGCAACGTTATGGCTATCTTCCATTCTGAGCAGCATCTGTCCCTTGGAAAGCTCTCTGGCACGGGCCAGCTCGCCATCGGGTACTGTTTCCTTAATCCGGTTAAGCTGCTCCAGAATGGCTTTGATTGCGGTAATCAGATTTCTGGTATCTACCCCGGCGTATATCGTCATTGATCCGGAGTCGAGAAAGTGCTCGATGTAGCTGTGAATGCTGTAGACCAGCCCCAGTCGGTCGCGAATCTCGGTAAACAACCGGCTGCTCATACCCTGGCCGAGGACAGTATTGAGCAGGTCGAGCTTGAATCGTTGTGGATGAAGGAGCGGTAAGCCTGGCAGCGCCAGGCATAGGTGGCACTGTTCGATATCACGTTTCTCTATTATGACCCGCTGGAATTGCTTCGGCTGATATTCGGAATAGCCGGTAGGTGGCTTACGGCTGGTCCAGTTATCCATTACCTGCCTGACCGCGTTGACCGCTTGCTGGTGCCGGATGTTGCCGGCGATAGCGACCACGGTGTTGTCCGGCTGGTACTGGCGGTCGAGGTAATCGAGCATTGCTTCTCTGGTGATACCGGCTACCGACTCCTTGCTGCCGGCTACGTCACGGCCCAGGGGGTGTTTAGGCCACATAAGTCCGTCGATGAGCATATTGGCTTCCTGTGAAGGGGAGTCTTTGCACATATTGATTTCTTCGATAATAACCTGCCGTTCCTTCGTTATCTCTTCAGGGTCGAACCGGGGGTGGAGCAGCATGTCGGTGAGTACGTCCAGGGCCAGTGGGAAGTGTTGCTGGGCGACCTTACACCAGTAGACGGTTAGCTCCTTGTCCGTACCGCCGTTTAAGATTCCGCCGATGCCTTCGATTGCTGCTGAGATTTCCCCGGGGGAGGGGTACTTCGCGCTGCCCTTGAAGAGAATGTGCTCGATAAAATGAGAGGTGCCGGCTTCGGTATCGGACTCGTACCGGGATCCGGTGCCGACAAATAGGCTGATGCATACCGAGCGCGTGTGTGGCATGGTTGAGGTAACCAGCCGCAGGCCGTTATCAAGGGTAGTCTTCTGGTACAATGGTCCACCTCCAAATAGTATTAATCAGGCCTTAAACAGAACAATACCGGTGGGGTCCGGGGACTAGCTTTTCTGTAGTTCACTGAAGAGTTCTGCACACAGGCCGTCCGGTATTCGTGGTGATGGCTTGTTCAGGAGTTCCGTATGCAGCGGTGTAATCGAAATATTGCCTTTCTCAATAGCGTGGATGTCGGTATCTGCTTCAGTATCTCTGTTTATCTTCTGGCGTACCAGCCAGTAGTAGGCCTTTCTGCCGTCGTGTCCTTCCTCAACGGTATCAATATGGCTGCGGCTGGCCAGCCGGGTTATCTTTATCCCCTTGGTCTTTTCCAGGGGTAGACCGGGCAGGTTTATGTTGAGAAAGCTATTGCCGGGTGTGGCGTCACCGGTGACCTTTTCTGCCAGCAGGGTTGCTAATCTCGCGGCGTTGTCCAGGTAGAGATTATCCAGAGAGTCTATTGAGATGGCCAGAGCCGGTGTACCGCGCAGGTAGCCCTGGAGGGCGGCACCTACCGTTCCCGAGATGAGAACATCATCGCCCAGGTTTGGCCCTGAGTTTATCCCGGAAACAACCAGGTCTACCTTATGTTTGAGCAGCTTACCGAGGCCGAGGATAACGCTATCCGCTGGCGTACCTTCTACCGAGTAAGACTCTACATCGGCCACCAGTGGTCTCATCTTCTGCACCCGTAGCGGCTGGCGCAGGGTGACCGCAGTGCCCAGGGCACTCTGCTCTCTGTCCGGAGCGACTACGGATACCCGGCCGATTTTTTGCAGCTCTTTAACCAGCCTCCACAACCCGGGGGCAAAGATGCCGTCGTCATTGGTCACTAGTATTTCCATTGTCAGCGCTTTCGTTACGCCTAGTTTAGCATAGCACGGCTGGCGGCAGCAAAGGGCGGTACTATTCCCGCTGGACAGGTATTACCATAAATATTATAATCTCAACTGAAGATGAGTTCTCAAACTGAACCCCGGATACTTTTTACCAGAGGTGAAATAGCGGCTGCTGTAAAGAGACTGTCGGTTCAGCTTGGCAGAGATTACCGGGGCAGGTGCCCGCTGCTGGTAGGCATCCTTAAAGGTTCCTTTGTCTTCATGGCTGATTTGGTGAGGTCTCTTGATTTTCCGCTTGAGGTGGAGTTTATCAAGCTCTCCAGCTATGGTCGGGGTAGAGAGAGCTCGGGAAAGGTCAGGGTGGTCAAGGGCCTTACCTCTCTGGTTAAGGGCAGGGATGTGCTGGTGGTTGAGGACATCGTAGATACCGGTATTACCCTTTCCTTTCTAATGGACTACCTGAAGAAGAAAAAACCGGCTTCGCTACGGCTCTGTGCTCTTGCGGATAAGCCATCACGGCGGCGGTTGCCGCTTATCATTGACTATCTGGGCTTTACCGTTCCCGATAGATTTATCGTCGGTTACGGCATAGACTGGGATGAGAAGTTTCGTTACCTGCCCGATATCTGCTATCTGGATGATGAGAATTGACACCGGAAAGTAGACCTGCTGTATTTTCCCGGCTGTATCGAAAGGGATGAGCTTGAGCAAAGAGCGTTTGATCTCAGTGGCCAGAGGGCAGCTTCCTGCTGACCTTATCCTGGCTAACGGCAGGGTGGTCAATGTCTTCAATGGTGAGATTGAGTCGACCAATGTGGCTCTCTGCGGTGGCAGGATCGCCGGGATAGGAGACTACTGTGAAGCAAAAGAGGTCATTGATTTAGGGAATAGGTATATTGTTCCCGGTCTGATTAACGGGCATACTCACCTGGAAAGCTCGATGCTCAGCGTTGATCAGTATGCCCGTGCCGTGGTACCGCGGGGAACGCTGGCGGTGGTGACCGATCTTCACGAAATAGCTAATGTCTGCGGTCTTAATGGCATCCGGTATGTTCTGGATCGTGCCCGCCGCCTGCCCCTGGAGCTTTTCTTGATGGCTCCTTCCTGCGTGCCGGCGACTCATCTGGAGACCTCGGGGGCAAACCTTGGGCCTGATGATATTAGAAAAATGCTCCGCTGGCGTGGCTGTATCGGGTTGGGAGAGGTAATGAACTTCCCCGGCGTGCTGGCCGGTGATGAGAATGTCCTCAAGAAGATCAACTCGGCGGAGGGGAATGTGGTTGACGGCCATGCTCCAGGCTTGGGCGGCAGGGACTTAAATGCCTATATTACGGCCGGTATTGGTTCCGATCATGAGTCGGTATCTCTCGATGAGGCCGGAGAGAAACTAGGTCGCGGCATGTACCTTATGATACGCGAGGGGTCCTCGGAGAAGAACCTGGATGCACTACTTCCTCTGGTCAGTGACAGGACCTATCCCCGGTGTCTCTTCGTTGTCGATGACCGCAACTGTGTCGACCTGCTTGGCGATGGTGATATTGATGCTGTGGTGCGTAAGGCAGTCGGGCGTGGCCTCGACCCGGTGCGGGCGATTCAGATGGCGACCATAAATGCCGCGGTATACTTCCGCCTGAGTGGGCTCGGAGCGGTTGCCCCGGGCTACCTGGCCAATCTAATTGTTAGCCAGGAACTGACCGACTTGCGGGCGGACATGGTATTCTACCGGGGTACACTTGTGGCTAGGAAGGGAGAACCGCTGTTTGCTATCCGTAAAGAGAGCGGCACGGGACTAAACCACACGGTAAACATTAAGCCCTATGATTTGGAGTCCCTGCGGCTTGTCTCGTCCGGGGATACCGAGCCGGTCATTGAGATTATTCCCGGCCAGATAATTACCCGGAAAAGGATGGCGCGGGTTACCGCTAGAGAAGGCGTTATTGTGCCGGATAATAAGCGGGATATTCTGAAGCTGGTGGTGGTGGAGAGGCATCGAGCCAGCGGTAACATCGGACTGGGGCTGGTCAGTGGGTTTGGCCTGAAGAGAGGGGCGCTGGCTTCCTCGATCGCCCACGATTCTCATAACATTGTCTGTGTCGGCACTAGCGATGAAGACATATTTATCGCTCTGAAAGAGGTTGAGCGGCTTAACGGCGGTCTGGTGGTGACCGCCGGTGGTGGGGTGCTGGCTAGTCTGCCTCTCCCGGTAGCAGGTTTACTTTCTGAAGAGCCGCTGGAGGTAGTGGCGGACGGTCTGGAACATCTGGAGCAGCTGGCTGCTGATTTGGGTAGCAGTCTGCCGTCCCCTTTTGCCGCCCTTTCCTTTCTGGCGCTGCCGGTTATTCCTGAACTCAGGCTGACCGATCTGGGTATGGTCGATGTTCATCAATTCAGGTTGATTGAGAGGGGGACTTAGAATGCATTCGTCACGGACATCTCCTATTTTTGAGAACCGCTTCGATGCCGGCAGTCAACTGGCCGGGAGGCTTGCCGAATATCAGGGGCAGCCGGTAGTAGTACTGGCTATCCCTAATGGTGGTCTGCCGGTTGGATTACAGGTAGCCCTGGCGCTTGGCGCCGATCTTGACGTGGTTATTTCGCGCAAGCTCCCCATACCTCTCCGGCCGGAGGGCGGCTTCGGTGCTATTGCCGACGATGGTGCGGTAATTCTTAACGAAGAGGTGTTAAAGGAGGTTAACCTCACCGAGCAACAGATAAACTATCAGGTCGGTATGGTGAGGACGGATATCCGCCAGCGGAGCCTGCTCTACAGAGGTACCAAGCCGCTTTCTATCATAGGCGGGAAGACAGTGATTATTGTTGATGACGGGCTGGCTTCGGGCTATACCATGATTGCGGCGGTGGAATCGGTGCGCAGGCGCCGTCCGGCCCGGGTGGTGGTGGCAGTACCAGCGGCGTCAGAGGCGGCGGTAAAGCGATTAGAAAAGGTTGCTGACCGTGTGGTGACCGTGGCTACCGGTGTAATGTCCAGGTTCTATATCGCCGATTACTACCGCTACTGGCACGTACTAAGCGATGACGAAGGTATTAAGTGCCTGAAAGAGTATCGCATGCGCCGCTTTGCCCCCGGTGTTGAGCCCAAGCCGGCTGGTCTAAAAGAGATCGACTAGCCACTATGGCAGCGGCTGGATCAGCCCTTTTACTACTCGGTGGCCATTACCTGGTAGACGGCAACCTTCGGGTTTTCCAGGAGGAGTGGTTCAACTCGTTCTTCCAGCTTGAGTCGTGGCTCTGATGTTTCCCATGCCTTCCAGTCCTCCAGGCTTTGCCACATACTCAGTACCGAGATGATGGAGGCATCGTCAATACTGGACAGGGTTTCGCCGCTGACATAGCCTCGCTGATGGATAGCCGCTGTGCTCAGTTCCTTCAGCAGGTGGATGAATTCCCCTCGCTTACCTGCTTTCAGGTGCCGCTCGATAACAACCTTTATCATAGCCTTATACCTCCTTCCCGATATTTGTTGACCATCTCCAGTGGCATTATAGTCCCGCTCCGATATGCTATCAAGCCCTATTCTTGTTCCGCTTTCTGCTCTTGGATAATCCTGTTACCGTATTCGAGCAGAACCCGGGTCCGTTCCGGGGTTACCTTCTTTGATTCCAGATAGGTTTTCAGGGCATCGATGGGAGTTATCTCTTCGGCTGTCTGTGTTCCCAGTCTCAGTCGTGTCTCTCGCTTGGTGTCCCGGACGATGCTGAAGTGGTGAGCCTCTTTGAGGGCGTTTCTGATTTCGTTGTCTTTGAGCTGTCCCTCAATCTCTGCGGGGAGGCTGATGTTCACCCGTACGATGGCGTCTCTGACCTCCTCTTGCTGCTCCATAATACCCTTGAGCACGGCTGCGGTAGGGTCAGCATTGTCCGCTTCAAGGTTGAGGTCAATGGTGAGGAATCGGCGTGCCTTTACCGGCTGAAAGGCAAAGGAGGTCTTTCTCTCACCGGTCGCTCCGTCCGGTTCGATTTCCACGACGTAGAAGCCCTTATCGTCGGTCTCCTCGCTGAAGTTGAGCCGCTCCAGGCTGCCGGCGTAGACGACAGGCGGGTTTTCCGAGAGGACCTGGTGCTTGTGAATATGACCCAGGGCGATATAGTCAAAGGCGGGCTGGGCGATATTACTGAGCAGCAGGGTATGCTCCTGTCCGATGGTCATTGTGGCCTCCGAGCCTACCTTTGCTCCGCAGACCCAGACGTGGGCGGCCAGGACTGCCGGTAGCTTCGGGTCCAGCTTGGTGACGTTGGTGGTAACGATGTTGGTCAGCACCTGCTGCAGTCTTTCATTAATCCGGGCAAAGTCAAGGTCTTTAGTTTCTTCCTTGCTGAGCAAGGCGCTTCGCCTCAACCAGGGCAGGGAAACTATCTGGATAGTGCCGCTTGGGGTTGGAATTCGGTAGATATCGGGACGATTGGAGACGTAGACCTTTTCCACGGCCAGGGTATCGAAGATCTCAATAGCGGTAGCCCGGCCGATAGCGTTGGACATATCATGGTTACCGGCGAGGAGAAAGATGGGGATGCCGCCGGTGGTTAGGCGGTTGATCCTTCTGGCAAACTCCCGTTGCTGGGTCTGGCCCGGCTCGCGGCTCTTGTAGGCATCACCACAGAAGAGCACAAGGTCTACCCCGCTCTCTAGGGCATAGTCTACCACCCGGTCAAGAGCGGCCAGAAAGTCCTCCAGCCTGGTCGAAAGGCCGCTGGCCGGGTTGATGTTCCCGTAGGTTTCCACTCCGAGGTGCAGATCGGCGAAGTGGACGATCTTCAACCTTGCCTCCTCAGGTTCTTCTTTCCTTCAAGGGGAAGTATTTCTTCGATAAACAATAAGCTTTGGGGAGATAATACGCCGATTTCTGCTCTGTCAGAGAATATTACCACCCTCACCTGAAGCTTATCAAGAAGTTCACGCTTTTCTAACCATCCGGGGATTATACGTTATGACGTTTTGGGTGAACGGTTATCATTGTTACACAAAGATGACAATTGTGTAATTATCTATTAAGGCCTTTATACAGTTCGTAACACATCCTAACGTCTAGAGAAATTTTGGAATTTTCAACGTGCCGTGTGTTATAGAAAGTCTAATACGTAGACGCAGAAATACTTGCTTATTGGAAATGTATTGTATCAATCACCGTGATTCTAAGAATCCGCCTAGATCATGTAGCATTCACATTATATGCTTAGAATCCGGTTAGTTTCACATTTTAACGCTTGGAACAGCATACATAAGCTAAGTTACTTTGAAGGTTCACAAACGTATTCCTCAATCAGTGTCCAAGAACCACCATTGATTAAGCTTTCATTAATCAATTTCACAGAATGCGGGTCTGTTATATCCCAAATCATTCGCAGTTGGGCTGCAATCCTATCAGGATTAGTATACGCTTCTGATGTTTGAATAAATTTATCACCTATGATCTCGCCGTTTAAAACAGCACTACCACCACGACTATCGGCTGCGAAAGCACGATAACGCTTGGTGAAAAAATCTCAGCCAGCTACATAGTGGCATTTCCAAGTTATAACTTTTTTATCACCAATGAATTGATCTTGCTCAAAATTACCAATTACCCATAGATCATTTATAGCCCATTCAAAAGTGCCCTTGCCTTTGGCTAACATCTCTGGTGATCCAGGTCCTATTCATTTTCTTTCACCTTTCCTGTCCAAGTACAGTTAACATGGAAATGTTTTGGTGCCTCTGTTTCTTGTCCAAGGCGGGTGATTTGTGGCTTCCAAAGTTTTTTCCACAGAAGTTGTACCTCCTCTAGTTAAATTAACCAGCATTATAAAATATTGACTAACTCAGATAGTCGCACTTCTCGGAGATGTTTCACCTTGTCCATCGAGTAACGAAAGGAGAAGCAGTACTGGAAGCCACGATAAGGAATATCCTGTCAAAGTTTGACTATGCTATATACGGACCGCTATGAACAACCGGGAGAGGCCTCTCACGAGAGCTACTCTAGTTCAGTTATTTTTCTCATACTGATAGTGAGGTATGCCCGTTAGTTCTTCCCGATTCCAGTAGGTGTATTTCCGAAATATACTTTAGTATGTGGCCAGGGAATCTCAATCCCTTCCTGATCAAACCTGTCTTTGAGCTTCTTACGTAGCTCCCCCATCAAACCCCACTGTTTTATTGGTTTTGTATCAGCCAGGATTTTGATTTCGATACCACTATCCCCTAAATTATCCACCCTCTCGGCATGAGGAGCTGTTAGTAGATCTTGTCCGAATACCGGATCTTCCTTCATTTCCTTGCCTACTTCGTTGATGACACTGAACACCTTGCTTAAGTTTTCATTATAGGAAACGCTTATATTGAGATTTACTCTTGACCAATCCCTGGTCATATTGCTTGCCAACTCGATTTTGCCGTTTGGAATTACATGCATTGTGCCATTGAGATCTCGGAGTATAGTGCGTCGTAGACTTATGTTCTCAACAAGACCACCGATACCGGCGACGTTAGCCACTTCCCCAATCCTGTACCAATCCTCCATTATAATAAAGAAACCATGCAAATAATCCCGGATTATGTTTTGTGCCGCAAGTCCGATTGCGAGACTAGCCACTCCTACTGTAGCTAGTATGGGGGTTATGTTGACTCCTACTACACTCAAAATCATAATACCGGCAATAATCCATATTATTACCGTGGCAAACTGAACAATAACCTGAGATAATGTTTTGGAACGAGAAGCAAGTTGGTCTGGCGACTCTTCACGGATCTTAGGAATTCGCGTACAAATAATTTTCGGGACAAGTTTCTTAATAGCCAGCATGATTATTAGCGCGATTACAGCGATTATCCCCGCTTTTATAGCTCCAGCAACAAATGGGGTGAAGTTTGAGGTGAAATCTAAATTGATCATCAAAAACCTCCATGTACGCTTTGCTTTCAGGTTCATGCCGTAGGGATGCTGCTTCAAGAAGAACAACGTTTATGCAATCCTGAAAAGTATGTTCCCCACACTTTCCAGGGTCGTGTTCAGTTTGTCGGATTTAGTAAGTTACCGGGTATATATAATCATTCCCGGAATATACCATAGTGAGAAGTGAGAACGATTATGATTACGATAAGCAGGGTAACTCTGTTGGTCCAGCTTGAAATAATCTGGTGCAACTGAACGAATCCAACATCAAATCGGCTATTGAAATACTAGCGCAGGTATTCCAGAATTATCCGCTGCTCCAGTACACTGTACCTAACGAATCTAAGGTGGTGCTTATTGATTACCATGGTTTATTTCTCGGAATAGATGATTGCTCGTGAACAAATAATCTGTCCGATACTCCTGACATTGTGCTGAAGCTTCAGTCATAAATTACCATCCGTTGCTGTGAAGCTACCTTACGATTAAACCTTATTAGCTTGAGTCTCTCCTGAATTAGCTAATCATTGCTGTCATTTCCCTTTTCTTTGCTAACAACCAATTCCGGCCCATCAGCAGTATCTTGAACATCGAGAGTAACCCCATCAAGCACAGGATTTAGCTCTGATGCTACCAGCAATACCCTGGTTCCTTCATGTTCCACCACGTGGTCATTTTCTAGCTCATTTCCCAGCTTAAGCCCGAGTTGGCCACCTGGCCCCATCGATAGCCTCAGGCTGATCTCTGGATCGTCACTATGAAGCTGTAGGGTGTTTTTCAGCAATTGCTTGGCACTTTCAGTTACAACTAACATTTATACCTCCTTTTGCTTTTATGAAACGTTGGTTAAATTATTCCTTAGAAGTATGATAGGGTCACGACTGCATATGGGCTATGGCCGGCCCTGTGGTACTCGACTGCTATAACGATAATATTATAGGCTCGTAATCGCTGGTGAATATCCAGTGATGATTTTTACGTCTCTTGATCTACGTCGACATTAACGTTGACCTTAGTATCAGTTACCTTGATAATATCTTTCGGTGATAAGAAGAGAGCATCTACAGCGCTGTTTCTATGAATAACAATTTTTCTTGGTTCTCCAGTATAGACGTCATTTATGACCTGACTGACTGTGCCTAGAACACGGCCATTGTTGCCTATTACCTCAGCCCCACATTGTATCTCCATTCCTACGTTTACCTTCCTAAGAAAGATTATATTAGCCTCAGATCTTATAATAGAATTCTAACTTACCCCGACGTGGTAGTCATTCTACACTCGAGTTATTTAGTTGGAGAAAAAGGGTTATGTTGTGCTAACCATTTTGGCTGTTGTTCGCTTAATACCTGTTGTCAATGGAATATGAAATGCTTATAGCCATGTTATCGCAGCTTGATTTCTCAGGCGGGCTGGGTTCCGCAAATAGCCATTAGAATGTTGTTACTGTTATAATTACGGTTGGATTGTTTAACTAATATAGGACGAAGGCAGAAGATGACCGAAACAGATAAGATTAGTATTCTTTTGATTGATGACAAAGAGGTCTTTCGTGAAGGTTTGGCGAGAATTCTGGATGAGCAGGGTGATATTGAGGTTGTCTATCAGTGCTCAAGCCTGGGCTCACTCGATAGAATTCAGGTTACAAAACCTCAGTTGGTCTTGCTAAGCAGCACGCTCTCAGATCCTGATTGTAATGAACTGGCTGAAAAAATTATCGAACTTGTTCCTGATATAAAGATCGCAATACTGGGTGCTTCCGAGTCTGGAGACGGTCTTTATGATGCTATGGAAGCAGGTGCCAGTGGATACCTTATGAAGGACATGAAACTAGATGACCTACTTAAGTCCATTAGCTTGGTGGCCAAAGGAGAGGTGGTTGTCTCGGCGCCATTAGCAAAAAAACTCATAGACGAGTTCGGTGACCTTAGGAGTAGTAGTAAGTCTGGTTATGAAGAGAATCTTTCCGAGAGAGAGTTAGAGATATTAAAACTACTGGGTAAAGGGATCACAAATAGGGAGATAGCCGAAACACTTTTTATTACAGAAAATACGGCGAAGGTGCATGTGAAGAATATTCTGGATAAGTTGCGGCTGCGTAACCGTCAGCAAGCAGCAGCCTATGCTGTGCAACAGGGCTTGATTTCCGATATAAGAGGCTCGGCAGAGGTCTAACAAGAACGATCAAACTACACAATCTCGCTCAAATTACCAAAAGGGCTATCGTAAGATAGCCCTTTTTCTCTTATAGAATACTTCTGATTTAGCATGTTTCTTTAAATTAGGTGATTCTATAATAAATGTGGATTTATTACAAGGAGGTGCTCACATGCATATAGAGTGTGGTAATAAGGCAGTCGATAAGAATAATAGATTTGTAGGTAAGGTTGAAAAAGTAATATTGAATTTGCTTACCGGTGAAATTGCATACTTCTTTGTTAGGGATGAGAATGCGCAACGGAACGTTCTCTACAGACCTGAAGATGTCGCGAAGTTGTCATCGGGAAAAGTAAAACTCAAATTTTCGGCTAGTTAGGCTCATAAACGGCAAAACAGATTTGGGAGGAAAAGGTATCGTGATCGAAGTAACTGATAAGGCCAGGGCACTCTTGGAGGATGTGTTGGCCAGGAGCGTAAGTGACCCGGAACTAACCCTGAGGATGGTCGCTCAGGGTGATGGCAAATTGAGACTGGTGCCGGACAGGAGCAGGAATTCTGATCAAGTGGTCGTAAAGGATGGTAGGGTAATACTACTGGTAGGGCAGGAACTTGCTCCTATACTGGACCGTTTGACCCTCGATGTAAAGGAAACGGAAAATGGATCAAAATTTTCCATGACATAATTTATTCTCAGATAAAAACTATCTTGAATACTATAGGTGCACAAAGCAATAAGCTCAGGGAGCTAAGATATTTTTGGGGGAGAGTTGGTAATGTTAAACATTACGAGTTCTATGATATATTCTCTTGTTTTAAAAAATCAACCGGCACGTCAGCATTTTTCCGACAGATAATAGTGAAGTAGTAAAGGGGATTCCCCTCAATTGATAAGCGATGTCTATAGCGCTCCAAATGATTGATTTTCAAGAACTCAAAGAATATTAACTCTCTGATAAGTTTAGAGAAGCCAGTTATATCCGTATTATAAAAAAAAGTTTCCTTTATGTTGAATGCCACCCATCCTTCATTATCGATTAAATTAAGTGCCTGAACAAAAGCTTTGGTGGGGATATCTCCAAAACCTAGAGCGGCAACAGTTACTAATGCGTTGAGATTCCAGGACTTAATCTCTTCTATGTCATTGCCGCCTAAATTAGTAAAATCTTTAACGTAGTACTGATCATATATACCAGGCCGATCTCTTTCCGCTGCATTTTTTGCCTCTTCCAGAATATCCACGCCAATAAGTCGAGCAACCCCGATTTTCTTTAGTTCTTCCCCCATCATCCCATTTCCGGCTCCAAAGTCGAGGACTTTCATTGTAGAGAAGTAATCGTTATTAATCTCGATAGTGTATTTCAATGCGTTCGCGACTTTCTGGGGAGAGCAGCATTTCAGCCTGTCATAATAAAGCTGTTCATAAAGTCCCGGGTTATCATAAATCTTGCCGTAATCGTGGAACATTATTTTTTCTACATTATCCTCTGTTTTCAAGTAAAAAAAGGCTTCATCCTGATTCAAATCACTGGTATCAATTCTAGGAAATTGGATGTTATGTTTATCCACAGTTCCCCCTTTCATTATTCGATTTTAGCCCTATTTTGGGACATATTTCTGCATTATACGAATCCGAGCTTAACTTAATGGCTATGGCTATTATATCACTGATTCATACAATGAACACTCGCTTAGATTGTGCCAAAGGTCTCTTGGGATACCTGAATTGATCGTTAGACAAAGATGACAATTGTGCAGCTACCCGGACAAAACCAGTCTTGAGCACAAAGCTCGGCATTCAGTTGTAGGTACGATGATTTGATAGGCTTATGGCAGGATGTTAGACTACTAAGGTAAGGATTATAGGGTACTTTTCCCTGAATTTGGTGACTATTTCCCCATCTGCATTATTGAAAGAGGATGATAAAGCAGCAATGGTATGAACAGAAGAGAATATATAGCTAGTATAGTGGTTACTATGGCAGGCATAATGGCCTTGTTAATTGCGGGTGTGCTTTTCCAGGAGAAGGGAGCTACAACTGCCGCGGAGCAGCATCTTCGTCCGAAAGAATGGACGGACGAAACTCACGGTAATGGTGTAGAACCGAACTATGAAATTGTTTTCCCTCAAGATAAGGTTAATCAGATGAAGATCACTATTGCTCCGAATGATTGGGAAGCAATGCAGGCAGATCTGACCGAGCTATTAGGTACCCGTGGAACCGGACGCCAAGTTAACGTGAAACCGGAGAATCTTATCTGGGTCCCGGCTACCATCGAATTCAACGGCTTGATTTGGAACCACGTTGGTATCCGCTATAAAGGCGCCTCAACACTTATAGACAGCTGGGGCGGGGGCATGCGGAAAATACCTTTAAGATTCAACTCCGATAAGTTTGAGGATAAATATCCTGAAATCACAAACCAGCGGTTCTACGGCTTCAAGAAGCTGACGATGGCAAATTCCATGTTTGACAGCAGTTATATGCGTGACATAATTGCGGCCGACCTTCTGGCAGAGGCAGGGCTGCCAGTTGCCCGGACTGCGTATTATGAAATCATCATGGACTATGGTGAAGGTCCGGTTGACTTTGGTTTGTATGTGGTAATAGAGAGCATCGAGGATACAGTCATCGAGCGTTATTTTGGTGATAAGTCCGGGAATATCTACAAGCCAGAAGGTGGTGGGGCCAGCCTGGCAGAGGGCACATTCGGTTGGATTCAGCACGGCTTCGTAAAGAAAAACAACGAGATCGAGGCCGACTGGAGTGACATCGAAACTCTGTACAACTTACTCCACTCGGAAGGACGCATCTCGGATCCTGAAGCTTGGCGGGAAAGCCTGGAATCGATATTCAACGTAGACGTCTTCCTTGAGTGGCTGGCCATCAGTACTATCATCCAGCACTGGGATAGCTATGGTGTCATGCCGAATAATTTCTACCTCTATAATGATCCTGACACCGGTCTGCTTACCTGGATATCCTGGGACCACGATGTTATCTTAGGCATCGGTGACGAGATGATAAGCGACGCGTCTCTGGGAAAGAAGGAGATAGGTCAGGACTGGCCGCTGATTCGCTACCTGCTGGATGATCCAACCTACTACGACCGATACCTGGATTATATTAATGAAACTATTAATGGGCCGTTCGATCCGGGCAAACTGGAGGTGAAGTGCCGGGCATTGGCGGAATTGATCAACCCTTATGTTGTCGAAGAATCAAGTGAGGCTGCCTTCAACTGGGCTGTCAAGCAATTGATTGACCGTATTCACTCGCGTTATGAGGTAGCAATTGATTTTCTTACTGATGAGAGAGGCGGTTAAGATGACGACTCAAGTATATGATGGTGTGTTGGCTGATAATATCGACGTATTGCCAGAGAGGTTTGAGCGTAAATATTACTTGGTAGCTGGAGAAGTCGGCTTAGCTTACGGTCTTCTACGCCATCTTTGTCTTTCGGCCAGTGAGTATCCCTCCGAGCAGATAAACAGTCTTTACTTTGATACGGCCGGACTGGAACAGCATGAAAGGTCTGCTGCCGGTGACTATAACAAAGATAAGGTACGTATCCGTTGGTATGGTGAGGATAATGATATCAGTGGAATGCGTAATGTGTTCATTGAACTGAAATCAAGGCGGGGTTTTACCAGTACCAAGCAACGGCTAAAGTTATCTGTGTCAGCCATGAGTTTGAATCCGGGTAATCTTATCAGGGGTATTGTTCCCAGAACCCTGCTGATGGATACCCTGGCCAGATTTGGCTGTTTCCCGCACGAGATGCTTCATCCGGTAATCAAGATATCTTACTGGCGCCGTCGTTTTAGCGAGATTCTGACCGGGCAACGAGTTTCGCTTGATTGTCATATTCGTTCTTCGATGGTAATGCCGGGAAGAGGTAATGGTGAAAAGGAGCTAGAGTTACCCGGCGGTGTTATCGAGATTAAAGGATTGGCTATGGATCTACCTCCCAGTTTAAGCCGAATGAGGATGTTATATTTAGATTGGACCAGATTCTCCAAGTATTCCTCATGTATCGATTCTCACCTTGAGGAGCCCGGATCTATGGGACGCCTGTCACCGTCAGGGAGAATAACCCAACTATAGTCAGATATGATAACATGGTAATACTATTAGGAGGAATAAATGCCAGAAGGATTTGATCTATTTGCTTCCTTACCGGAGATGAAAGAAACCATTATACCCCTCGGATTCTCCGTGCTGGGTGCTGTCATTACCTATTTAGTATATAATCTGTTTTATGGTTCAAGTCATATCGGGGCCGGTGTACATCGTACCTTTCTTGTCGGTGGCCCCGTTATCACAATGATATTCCTGGTTATCCAAACCTCTATACCACTCGGTCTTGGACTGCTCGGAGCGCTTGCCATAGTGCGTTTCCGAACGCCGGTAAAAGATCCGGCCGAGATAGGATTCTTGCTTCTGTTGATTGCTTCCTCACTTGGAGCCGCTACCAGTAACTACCTGATAACTGCTTTAATGTTTATTATTGTCTTTGCTGCTCTAGGGGTACATAGGTTAATAAGCAATCGGATTACTCTCTTGGGAAGAGGACATCTGATGATCGCTGTTGACCGAGGTACTTTTCCATCAATAGAGAAGAAACTGATGGCCTTACTCTCGGAGAAGCTTCGAGGCTTGAATCTGGAGACTATATCCACGATTGATAATCGGGTTAGCTTAAATTATCAATACAAACGTCGGGCAGATTTCGACTGGTCGGCTTTTATAAATGAGTTAAACCAGCTTGCAGGGGGGCCGGGGATTGAGATTTTCGTGAGCTAATGCCGGCTGAAATCAGAAAGCGCGGGTAGTTGTGGGGGTAAATCAAGACAGTTGCTATATTGTGCACAGGGTTTCCCTGTATATCCTGGTTTGTTGAGTATCACGTAACTCGGGATTGTTCAGTCCTCTATGTCCAACTATTGCTTACATTGTGCAAATTGCCCCTTCATCACATAGCCCTACCTATCCACTCCTGGAAGCATGTCAACAAGTCTCATTCTTATCTTATAAGCATATATTGACTAATTCGATGGCTCATGTTACGATTATTAATGAGCATATGCTCATTAATAATGGGTGGAGGACTAGATGACCAGACCGCCACGGCCGAGACGAATCGGTTTTGTGCCGGATGTAACCTACTTTAAGCCGGCAGGAATACCTTTGAGGTTTATGGAAGAGGTATGCGTATCAATGGAAGAGGTAGAGGCATTACGTCTGAAGGATCTGGGGGGCCTAGACCAGGAGGCCAGTGCGGTCAAGATGAATATATCACGTCCCACGTTTCAGAGAGTCCTTGCCTCAGCCCGGCAAAAGATTGCCGATGCTCTCTTAAACGGTAAAGCGATAAGAATTGAGGGGGGTAACTTTGAAATAGCGGCGCTTCGCTTACGATGTGTTAACGGGCACGAATGGAATCTGCCTCCTGAGGCAACGGCTAATACTCCACTCCAGCTCTGCCCTACCTGTAACACGCCGAATATCGTTAATTACCATAACCCTCAGTTGGTGCAGGCACATCGCGGCAGGCATCGCAGAGGGAGATATAACCGTGAAATAACGGGGGACCTTGAATTGGAATGAAGATTCTTGATGATTTGATTTCAGTACTCAATACGGAAGTCGAGTTGAAAGATATTCGGCAGGGATTCTTTCACACCGCGGTTTTGACCGATCGTTGCGGCCTGGCGGCTACTCTACCGAAAGATGTGATAAAGCAGGATAACCCCTGGGTGGAGGAACCCGGATTTTTACTTAACAAGAGCGTTTCGGAGGTTGTGAAAATGGCCTATTCCGAAAGGCTCCTTGAGGCTTCTATTGGAATGGCAGCTATCAATTCACTTCTTGAAATTGATGAGAACCGCTGTGAAGATTTGAATGCCGGTGATCTCATCGCTGAAAAAGGACAGGGGAAAAGGATAACCATTGTAGGCCATTTCCCATTTATACCAAAACTACGGGAGGTGGCAAGCATCCTCTGGGTAATCGAAAAGAACCCTGAGGAAGGAGACGCTAGCGAATCCGAAACCGGAAACTGTATTCCCCGGTCCGATGTGGTAGGTATTACCGGGACTGCTTTTACCAACCACACTATCGAAAGTTTACTGAAGATGTGCCGCCCGGGAGCATATGTGGTAATACTGGGGGATACCGCACCTCTATCGCCGTTACTATTTGATTACGGTATAAGTGCTATATCGGGCACGAAGGTAGTTGATCCGGCACTGACTTTGAGATGTATTAGCCAGGGTGCAAACTACCGGCAGATCAAGGGGGTCAGGAAACTCACCATGGTGAGGTGAGATGATGGTAAACCAACTAGCTAAGGCACAACATAACATGGGTGATGGGTTAGGCCAGCGTAGTACAGGGCAGCGCCAGTTGATTCTAAAGATCATTCAGAGGTCTAACAAGTATCTTTATGCTGATCAAATCTACGAAAAGGCCCGACAAGAATTACCCGGTATCAGTCTGTCTACAGTGTACCGTAATCTTCAGCTGTTTAGAGATTGGGGTATTGTTGCAAAGCATCAGTTTGATGGTAAGCGGTGGAGTTACGAAAGCGCTGCTAAATCAAAGCATCAACACATGGTGTGTTTAGGCTGTGGCAGAGTGTTCCCGTTCCAGTGTCCATTAGCCGAGAGTATCCAGGCCAGGATAGGTGCAGAGGCAGGTTTTAAGGTGACTGATGCCAATGTCCATCTGACCGGCTACTGCCCGGATTGTCAACAGAGGCTGATTGGTAATGACGGCAGTGTCAAAGAGGATAGTGATTAAATTGATGAGAATATTGTGATCAATGCACATTTCCCCGGTGGTACCGGAAATAGATTTTTAACAAGGAGGTGGAATATGGGTAACGGTTTTGGTGGTGGAAGGATAGCCGGACGTGGTCTTGGAGGTGGCATGGGTTTTGGTTTTCGGGGAAGCTCTCCTCCCTGGCCCTATGTCGGCATAGGAAGAGGTGGGCTGCCGAGACACGCCTATTTTTTCTCTGGTGCGGCCGCTGCGCCGGCTTTCTATCCCCAAAGATTCGTAGCAGGACAGGGTTACGGTGTAGGGGCGTCGGGTTTTAGCAGCTATCCTTACGCTTCAGGACTATCTCCGGAGCAAGAGATTGATTCTCTAAGGAACCAGGCTGAAACGATTAGCGAGCAACTGGAGCAGATTGGGAAGCGGATTCATGATTTAGAAAGCGAGAAGCAATAAATACTTATTAAGGAGGTGTACTATGCCAGGATTTGATGGAACCGGCCCACGCGGAATGGGTCCGATGACAGGAGGGGGACGAGGTTTCTGCAGCCCATGGGGAATAGGAACAGCCTATCGCTCGTATGGTGTCGCTCCCAGGGTCGGCTACGGCTATCGGGCAGGGTTGGGATTTAATCCCTATTTCCCCAGCATGACTAAGGAGCAGGAGATTGATTTCCTGAAGAACCAGGCTCAGGCTATGAAGGGTCAATTGGAGCAAATAGAAGCCAGGATTCAGCAGCTCGATAGCAAGGCTTAAATGCTGCTTTGAATCACTAATGTCAAAAAGGAGTAAATCGTGCGAATTGCTATTACAGCTACAGGGCCAACCCTGGATGCTGAAGTGGATCCTCGCTTTGGTCGTTGCCAATACTTCATCATCGTTGATCCCGAAACATTGACCTTCGAGGCTATAGAAAACGCTAGCGCCTCTGCACCCGGTGGGGCTGGTGTTTCCACCGGGCAAATGATTGCCAGTAAAGGAGTAACAGCAGTCCTCACCGGAAACTGCGGTCCCAATGCCTATCAGGTTTTGTCTGCTGCCGGAGTACAGGTGTTAACCGGGGTTTCAGGAAAGATAAAGGATAACATCGAGGAATATAAGTTGGGTACTTTTGCTGCCGCTAAACAGGCTAATGTGGCTGATCATTTTGGTATGAGCTATGGCGGAAGTACCAGCGGTAGCACGGCCCCGGGTGCTAACATCGGAGAAGGTATAGGAATAGGCCAGGGTATGGGCCGTGGTATGGGTCGAGGTATGGGAATGGGCCGGGGTATGGGTAAGGGTCGGGGCATGGGGATGGGTTATGGTATGGGAGGTGGCGTGTCACCTTTATCTTCACCCTCACCTCAACCATTAGACCTGCATCAGGAGATTGAAATGCTTAAGTCCCAATCCCGGGTAATGGTCCAGCAGCTAGCTGAGATCCAGCGCCATATTAATGATTTGGAAAAGAAACAGAAATAGAAAATCTATGAGATGGAGGTTTAGTTATGCCAAGAGGAGATAGAACCGGTCCGCCCGGAGGCGGTGGCCCAGGTAGTGGCAGAGGTATCGGTAGAGGAGGAGGAGGTGGCGGCAGGATGGGAGGCAGTCGTCCCGGGGCTGGTCCCGGTGGCGATTGTATCTGCCCCAGTTGTAGGGCGCGGCTACCCCATTCAGCGGGGACACCGTGTTACAACTTAACCTGTCCTAAGTGCGGAGCGAAGATGGTGAGAGGATAGATGATCGTATCGGTAGCGAGTGGTAAAGGGGGAACGGGCAAGACCCTGGTGGCAACCAGCCTTGCCCTTTCCCTGAAAGATAAACATGATGTGCAGCTTCTTGATTGTGACGTAGAGGAACCTGACGATCATATTTTCATGAAGCCGAGCATTACAAGTAGTGAAGTAGTCTCCATTCCGGTACCTCAGGTGGATGAGGCAAGATGTACTTACTGCGGTAAATGCGCCGAGGTGTGCGCCTATAACGCTATCGCCGTGATAACGGATAAGGTGCTTGTTTTTCCTGAACTTTGTCATGGCTGCGGCGCTTGTAGTTACCTCTGTCCTGAGAATGCTATTAAGGAGGTGGGGAAAGAGATAGGCATCGTGGAGTCGGGTAATGCTGATGGCGTGAAATTCGTTCACGGTAAGCTTTCCATTGGTCAACCTATGGCACCGCCTATTATCAGAAAAGTTAAAGAGAAAGCTAACAAACAGGGGGTAGTAATTATCGACTCATCCCCGGGTACGTCCTGTCCGGTGGTAGAAGCCATCAGGGGAAGTGACTTCTGCTTGCTGGTAACCGAACCCACCCCCTTTGGACTAAACGACCTTAAACTGGCTGTTGAAACAGTGAGGAAGCTTGACATACCCTTTGGCATAATCCTCAACCGTACCGGTGTTGGCGACAATAAAACAGAGGAATACTGCCGCAAAGAGAACATACCAATTCTGATGAAAATACCGCTGGATACCAAAATAGCCCGGCTTTATTCTCAGGGTATTCCGCTGGTTAAAGGGATTCCTGAGTTCAGGAATGACTTCCTGGGTCTTTTTGACAAGATAGGAGATAACACATGAAGGAACTTGTGGTACTTAGTGGTAAGGGGGGAACGGGAAAGACCAGTATTGTTGGCTCGTTAGCAGCTATAGCTCAAAATAAAATAATGGCCGACTGTGACGTCGATGCCGCTGACTTACATCTGCTGCTTGACCCTACGGTTAAAGAAGAATATGAGTTTTGGAGCGGCCGAGTTGCCGTTATCGATGAGGAGAAATGCATCCAGTGCGGTTTGTGCCAGGATCTGTGCCGTTTCGACGCTATTTCTGACACTATTGATTATTTCAAGATTGACCCGATTGCCTGTGAAGGCTGCAGCTTCTGCTCACATCTATGCCCGGTCGAAGCGATTTCTATGGAAGACAACCTGTCTGGATATTGGTTTGTATCGGATACCAGGTACGGACCGCTGGTCAATGCTCGCTTAGGCATCGCCCAGGAGAATTCCGGCAAACTGGTAGCGCTGGTCAGGCAGCAAGCCAGGAAGATCGCTGAGAATAATAAACTTGACTATATCATCAGTGATGGCCCGCCCGGTATCGGCTGTCCGGTTATTTCATCATTGTCCGGTGCCAGCCTGGCGCTTCTGATCACCGAACCGACACTGTCAGGGATACACGACTTAGAGAGAGTACTTCAGGTCTGCAATCACTTTGGCGTGCCTTCTCTAACCTGTATTAATAAGTATGATCTTAACGAGGATAATACGAAAAATATCGAAGATTACTGCCTGAAACAGGGAGTAGCCGTGGTTGCCAAGATACCCTTTGATAATGTGGTTACCGAATCTATTGTGCAAGGAGTGCCGGTGGTTGAATATTCCGAAGGCCGGGTTGCCGTTGAGATAAGAGGCCTTTGGCAATGTATAACTGAGACGCTGGCATCATAGTGACTAAGTGATAGGGTATTTTAGAAAATATTTAAGGGGAATGAAAGTTGCCACTCTATGAATATGAATGCCATAAATGTGGTGAGAGGTTTGAGTTAAGGCGGAATATATCTGATAACGATGGTGAGATAAGATGCCCGGAGTGTGGAGCCCCAGATATCCGCCGAAGGTTGTCCATTTTTGCCGCTCCATCTTCGAGCGGATCATGTGGGACCAGTAGCCCTACCTGAAATGTGAGGTTATGAGGCAGTCTGTCTCATACCAAATTATCCCGAAGGAGGATAAATTAATGCCTATTTATGACTTCAAGTGTCGAGAATGCGGTAAGATCTCGGAGATACTGCTCCGCAATAACAACGAGGCTATTCGCTGCGCAAATTGTGGTAGCAGCGATCTCGAGAAGCTTATATCGGCATCTTGCGTCATTAAGAACTATTCCTCCACTTCTGGTGTTACCTGCTGTGGTAAAGAAGAACGTTGTGAAGCACCACCTTGTTCCACAGGGAATAGGTGTCGGAGAGATTAGTAACAACATAGGGTGTATTTATATGAATACTTATAAGGGAGGTTCATCGGTGAAGTATGCAGTACCTGTGAGCGGTGGCATGTTGTCAGCACATTTTGGCCACTGTGAGCAATTTGCCTTGATTGACGTTGATGAGGTGAATAAGAAGATTCTGAATAAGAAGATAGTCAATTCACCGGGGCACGAGCCAGGATTACTTCCTAAATGGTTGGCTCAACAGGGCGTTAATTTGATTATTACTGGCGGTATGGGCATCAGAGCCCAGAACCTCTTTCAGCAAAACAGAATCGGAGTTATCGTCGGTGTCGTTGAAAATGATCCAGATAAAGCGGTAATTGATTATCTAAACGGCACTCTTACCAAAGGGAATAACATATGTGACCATTAAGCATCATGGTATGTGCTAGATTCCGAATCAGCGAAACTCTGTGACGAGGGAAACATTGAGCGTTATGCTGTCGGGATTTTGGTCATCTGGAAAAGTCATTCCCCGGCTCGTTTCGGAGAAGATCAATTAATACGGGAGACCATCCTATATGAAGTGTGAATGGGAAAAATTCAGAACATCTACGGAAGAAGAGAAGAAGAAACTCTACTCAGTAATAGCCTTTAAACGCGCCACCGAGCCGAAAAATCGGGGTGATATTAAGGATGCTGATGGTTATGCCATTCTAACCGGACCTTGCGGTGATACTATGGAAATTTGGCTTAAGGTTAATAATGACCTCATCATCAATGCTACGTTTATGACTGATGGTTGCGGGAACTCTATCGCTTCCTGTAGTACAGTAACCGAAATGGTCAAGGGTAAGAGTATTGCTGAAGTTCAACAGATTACACAACGAGATGTCCTTAGCGATTTAGGTGGATTGCCCAGGGAAGGTGAACACTGCGCTCTTCTGGCGGTAAATACACTCAAAGAAGCGCTTAATGATTACACTCATCGAAATACCAAAATAAGCAATCATGAAACGATTGTTGGGAAAATAATAGCTTGAGAGTTTGAATTAGATTAGGTATTACTTAATATGAATAATCCTGAAATCTATGTTATGAATAACAAAATACGCTGGAATAGTCAGCCTTTAGACATGTGGCGAACTAAATATGCCTCCGGGAAATTCATCGATCTGGACGGTCATTTGACTCATTATGTAGATAAGGGCGAGGGACATCCGGTTATTTTATTGCATGGCTGGTTTCACGATTCCCAGATGTGGAACAAGAATATCAATGTCATTGCCCAGGAGTTCAAAGTGTACGCCATTGATCTCTGGGGTTTTGGCTACAGCACTCGCGAGATTATGGACTGGGGTTATCAATTATATGCGCATCAACTGGAAGCCTTTATAGAGAAGCTTGGAATTAAGCAGGCATCTCTGGTGGGACAATCCTTTGGTGCTGGGATCTCTATCTTGTTTTGCACTCAGCATCCTGAAATGGTCAGTAAGCTCGCTCTTGTTTCACCAGCAGGATTACCTAACTCGTCATCGTTAGGCGAGACGGAGTTACAAAGAGCCCTAAAACAGCTTGTGTTGAATGATGAGGAATCCCGGCGATTATTACTGGAGACGATGTTTATTCACGATAGCGGCTCCATTTCCGAAGATTGGTTCCATGAGCTAACCCGTTTTCATGAAATAGAAGGAACAAACGAAGTCTTGCTAGGCAACCTAAAAAACAATTTCTTTGACGGACTTTCCAGAGAAATTGAAGAGCTGGGTGAAATAGATGTTCCGACTCTTTTGATCTGGGGGCTTCACGATAAGTCTATTAATCCTGAGCGGGGAATTAAGATGCACCGTATTCTGAAGAATTCACAGTTGGAGATTTTTAAGAAATCCGCACACTGTGCCAACTATGAAGAACCTGAAAAGTTTAACAGAATAATCATGCGTTTTCTCAAGAAAGATCATCATTGCTGAAAACGATGTCAGGACGGTAAATAATATAGGAGTAAAAACATTGATGTCAATAGCGTACGGACCAGTTCCATCCCGAAGACTAGGGCGCAGTCTAGGAATAAACAATATACCCCCTAAAATCTGTAGTTATTCCTGCATATACTGTCAGCTGGGGAAGACCTTGAAGGTTGAAGTTGAACGTAGAGCTTTCTATCAGCCAAAAGAGATTGCTGGGGCTGTAGAAGCCAGGGTCAATCAGGGCAGAGCAAATGGTGAGGCAATTGACTATCTGACTTTTGTTCCTGATGGAGAACCGACCCTGGATATTAATCTCGGCGAGGTTATAGAACTGCTAAGACCATTGGGTATTAAGATAGCCGTTATTACTAACTCCTCACTTATATCCCGTCAGGACGTTAGAAATGATTTGCAGAAAGCTGATTATGTATCGTTGAAGGTGGATGCAGTTACCCAAGACCGATGGCGCAGAATTAACCGTCCTCATAAACTACTAAACTTTAACGGTGTTTTAGGCGGTATGCTTACCTTCGCCAGTAACTTTAAGGGTAAACTTACCACCGAAACCATGCTTATCCAGGGTATCAACGATGAAAGGGAAGAAATCTATAGGATAGCCGATTTTACTAAGGAGTTGGAGCCAGATGTGGCCTATCTGGCCATCCCAACAAGGCCAGTAGCAAACCGGGCGACTAAGGCTGCCGGTGAAGAAGATATCAATATGGCATATCAAATTTTCAAAGAAAAACTGAGTGGTGTGGAATATCTGATTGGTTATGAGGGAGACGCCTTTTCATTTACGGGTAATATTGAAGACGATTTGCTCAGCATCACTTCGGTACACCCAATGAGAGTGGACGCCGTAAAGGAACTTCTGAAGAAGGCTAATAGCGGATGGGAGACTATCGATAGGTTAATCGGGGCTGGTCGTCTTGTGGAACTAGAATATAACGGAAAGAGATTCTACATGAGGAAGCTGCCTAACACCGGGTCTATGAAATTGAACGTAGATGTATAACAGAGAATACTTTTCTCAGAATAAAGAAGAGTCGGCGTTTATCCAATAATTAGTATAATAGGTTTTAGATGGAGCATAACATACTAGGCGGGGAAACAGACCTTGATGCTAAGGCTATAGCTTTCAACAGTTTAGCTAGAGAGTACGACTTGTGGTTTGAGAATGAAGGGAAGCTGATCTTTGATATTGAAGTACGTGCTTTTCAGGAGATCATGCTGTCGTTACCCCCTCCCTGGTTAGAGATAGGCGTGGGCAGCGGCCGTTTTGCCCGAGCCCTGGGAATCCAAAAGGGAATTGATCCCTCTAGCGAACTACTGAAAATTGCACAAAGCCGGGGAATAGATACTTGCTTAAGCAGCGGCGAAAGGTGTCCTTTTCAGCAGAACTCGTTCGGCACGGTATTCATAATAGTCACTCTCTGCTTTGTCGATTCACCCCGGCTCGTTTTGAAGGAGTCTCACCGTATCTTAGCTCCAGGAGGCAATGTAGTACTTGGATTAGTCCTAAGGGAAAGCTCCTGGGGCAAATTCTATGAACGAAAGAAGCAGGCGGAACATCGTTTCTACAAACACGCCACCTTTTACAGGTACAACGAGGTTGTAACTCTGCTAACACAAGCGGGTTTCTCAGTTAAAAAGGTCATTTCGACGTTGTTTCAGAGACCCCAAGAGTTAAGAGATATTGAGTTTCCGAGTGAGGGCTATGATCCCGATGCCGGATTTACCATAATTAACGCTGTCAGGAAATAGCATGTTGGTGAGATTAATCTGTAATGAATCGACGCGGCGCTGAAAATAAGATGGAGTCAAATAAACAGGGAGATAAGCATAACTTTCAGGAATACGCAATTGTCGCTTGCGGTACGCTCAGTATGGAATTGAAATATCTTAAGGATAGCGGTTTTCTTAATGCCGGAAAAATTCTCTATACCAAACCGGGTCTTCACCAGTTACCGCATGAACTGGAGAGCCAGTTAATACGACAAATAAATACTGCTCAGAGCTATGCCTCAAATATCATCGTAGTCTACGGTAGTAAGTTCTGCTACGTGAATACCGATGATCCATACCGGAGTATAGATACCATAATTGAGGAGCAATTTACACCCGGCATTAAAATCAGCAGGATAAAAGCGGATCATTGTATTGATATGCTTGCCAGTGCTGAAGATAGGGAACGCATAGCTCAGGGTAGAGACGTGTACTGGATGACGTCAGGATGGCTGAAATACCGGCACTATGTTTATCAGGGATGGGACAAAGGGCTAGCTAACGAAAATTTCCCCAAACACTCTGGTGGTGCCATTATTCTGGATGCCACCGGTTTCTTTGATCACCTTATGGGAAATAATCCCGAAGAGATATTGGACTTATCCGACTGGATGGGGATTCCTATAGAGTCGCATAAGATTACTCTGGACAGAATGAAATGTTTACTAATAGGAGCAATAGAATAATAAAGTAAAGAGAACGCTTGGTAGAAATTGGGCCTATACTTAACATACACTGATAAGATCTAGCATGTTGATGTTATTGCTATTTTAATTACCACAGTACTGTGTGGCATGTTAGTCGGAGTTAATTAATATCTGTAAGGAGAGTAATCAGGTAAAGATATGGTCAGCTTTGAGGAAATTGAGAAAGCGCGAAAGCTGCTGGGTCTTGGTGAAGCAGCCAGTCTCAAAGAAATAAAGGCCGCTTACCGTAATCTGGCCCGTCGTTATCATCCTGATAAAGCCGGGGAGAATGAGAGCGAACAAGAGATGATGAGAGAAATCAATCGGGCGTATGAGTTGCTTGAAGAGTACTGCAAAAAGTATAAATATAGCTTTACAAAAAAGGCCTTTGCCAGGGCATATCCTCAAGAGGCGTATATTGAGTGGTGGTTTGAAAACTGGAGAATGTAGCTTCAAACAGTACTGGAGTATTTGATTTGGTCCTGATTAGGAATAACTCCAAGAAAGAAAATTTATGAGGATTGATATTGCAAACCTATCTTGATTGCATTCCCTGCCTTTTGACTCAGGCTCTCAGAGCGGCGAGAGCAACTACTGACGATGTAAGTATCCACCGCAGAGTAATAGATTCGGTTGCGGGAATGGTCCCCCGGCTTTCACTGGACTTGCGACCGCCTGAGATTGCTCAGCAGTTTTACCGCTTAATCTCTAACATAACCGGTGACGCTGACCCTTTCCGGGAAGCAAAAATTGAAGCTAATCGTGCTGCGCTATCCCGATACACGAATCTTAAGAAGATAGTTGCCGATACCGAAGATCCCTTGTTTACTGCCTGTAAACTGGCTATTGCCGGTAATTCTATGGACTTCGGTAATAGCTTTGGGGAATTAAAAATTGATGAGATTATTGACAATGGCTTGAGCTCTCATATTGCCGTCAATGATTACGACCGGTTCAGGGAGTGTATTTCGCGTTCTCAAACCGTTATTTACCTCGGGGACAACGCCGGTGAAATTTTGTTCGATCGGTTGTTGATTGAGGAAATTCTTAGAATTAAGCATCTGGATATAGTCTTTGTCGTCAGGGAGAAGCCTATCATTAACGATGTTACTATAGATGACGCCTGCATGACCGGTATGGATAAAATAGCCAGAATCATCGCCAACGGTTCGGACGCCCCGGCGACCATCCTGTCTCAGTGTTCTCCCGAAATGTTGAGCCTCTACTATTCTGCCGATATGATAATTTCAAAGGGACAGGGTAACTATGAGTCTCTCAACGAAGACAGTAAAAGTATGTTCTTCCTCTTGAGAGCTAAGTGCCGGCTCATAGCAGACATGCTGAGAGTGAAAATCGGTGACCACATTCTTAAGTATGATTCGGTGCATTAATACCTTGGATATTATGAGGGAAAAGAGAAGTAGACGAACGATATTAGCAGGTAAAATATTGAACGGAGTTATTGAGCAGCATATCAATTTATGGCTATCGGATAAGATTATATAGACAGAAGTTTTTAATTAACCATATGAATAAAGGGGGCATAAAATATGGAAGTTGGCACCTGGAAGGTTAAAACTGGGCTGGCGCAAATGCTGAAGGGGGGAGTGATCATGGACGTCGTTACTCCCGAGCATGCCAGGATAGCCCAGGAAGCCGGCGCCTGTGCTGTAATGG
>JAQUOC010000002.1 GCA_028717305.1 Dehalococcoidales bacterium
CCGATCAACCAGCAGCTCTTCTGCCGATACGGCATATTTGGCTTTGAAGTAGTTGCGGAATCCGTCTGCAGATGGTTCGAGTACGGCGAATGACTTTGCGTCGGTCTGCTCCTGAGATGCATCCGTGCGCCCCGGCGTGAATGGTACTGTCACGTCGTGTCCGCCTTTCTTTGCCGCTGCTTCGACGGCCGCGCAGCCGCCCAGAACGATCAGGTCAGCCAGCGAGACCTTCTTGCCACCGGGCTGCGACTTGTTGAACTCTTTCCGGATTGTCTCAAGTGTCTTCAGGACCCTGGCCAGTTGAGCCGGCTGGTTGACTTCCCAGTCCTTCTGCGGGGCAAGACGGATGCGTGCGCCATTCGCGCCGCCGCGATTGTCGGAGCCGCGGAAGGTGGATGCCGAAGACCAGGCGGTATAAACTAGTTCCGAGATAGACAGGTCTGAAGCCATGATCTTACCTTTGAGGGAAGCGATGTCCTTCTCATTGATCAATTCATGATCGACCGCTGGTACCGGATCTTGCCAGATGAGATCTTCGGCTGGGACCTCCGGACCGAGGTAGCGCGAGCGTGGGCCCATGTCGCGGTGGGTCAGCTTGAACCATGCCCGGGCGAAGGCATCTGCGAATGCCCCGGGGTCTTTATGAAAACGCCTCGCGATCGGCTCATAGATCGGGTCGAATCTCAATGCCAGGTCTGCCGTGGTCATCATGGGTGCGTGTCGTTTGGCAGGATTGTGGGCATCCGGTACCGTGCCGGACCCGGCCTTATTCTTGGGTATCCATTGATTCGCACCGGCCGGACTTTTTGTCAGCTCCCATTCATAGCTGAACAGGACATCGAAATAGTCACTGCCCCACCTGGTCGGATTGGGAGTCCAGGCACCTTCGAGACCGCTGGTGATCGTATCGCCGCCTTTGCCGCTGCCGAAGCTGCTTTTCCAGCCGAGACCCTGCTCCTCGATGCCGGCGGCCTCGGGTTCTCGACCGACCAAGGCCGCATTACCCGCGCCGTGGCACTTGCCGAAGGTATGTCCGCCGGCAATGAGGGCGACTGTTTCCTCATCGTTCATCGCCATGCGGGCAAAGGTCTCGCGAATGTCACGCCCCGAAGCGACCGGGTCCGGATTACCGTTGGGACCTTCCGGGTTTACATAAATCAGGCCCATCTGCACGGCAGCGAGGGGATTTTCGAGCTCCCGTTCTCCGGTATAGCGCTTGTCCCCAAGCCACTCGCTCTCGCTTCCCCAGTAAATGTCCTCTTGCGGTTCCCAAACGTCCTTACGTCCGCCACCGAAACCGAAGGTCTTGAACCCCATCGACTCAAGAGCACAGTTGCCGGCGAGGATCATGAGGTCGGCCCAGGAGATCTTCCTGCCGTATTTCTGTTTGATTGGCCAGAGCAGACGGCGTGCCTTGTCCAGGTTTGCATTATCCGGCCAGCTGTTGAGGGGTGGAAAACGCTGGCTGCCGGAACCTGCGCCTCCGCGACCATCGCCCATGCGGTATGTTCCTGCGCTGTGCCACGCCATCCGGATGAAGAGCGGTCCGTAGTGACCGTAATCGGCCGGCCACCAGTCCTGCGAGTCAGTCATCAACTTATAGAGGTCCTTCTTCAGGGCCGCCAGGTCAAGCTTCTTGAATTCGCTGGCATAGTTGAACTCCTCGCCCATCGGATTGCTCAAGCTGGAGTTCTGGGAGAGAATCTTGAGGTTTAACTGGTTCGGCCACCAGTCCCGGATCGACATGCCGCTGCCGCTGGTGGACTTGCTCACTTTACCCGTTACCGGGCACTTGTTCTCTTCATTCATAATTTTACCTCCTCACTGCTTTCCGGAGATTACATGTATAGCCTGCAAAATACTTTAGTAGTTTTCCGCCAGTAACTCGTAGTATGACTGAGCGTGCTTACAGGCCGGGCATTCCTTCGGTGCCTCGGGGCCTTCGTGGACGTATCCGCAGTTGGTGCAGTGCCATTTCACCGTAACCTTCTTTTTGAATACCTCTCCTCCGGCCACGTTTTTGGCCAGCTTGCGGTAGCGGCCTTCGTGAAATTCCTCTACTTCCGCAATCTCCTTGAAGGAAGTGGCTATATCATTATATCCCTCTTCTCGGGCGGTTTTTTCAAATCCGGCGTAGATGGTACTCCATTCCAGCTTCTCGCCATCGGCGGCAGCTTTCAGGTTTGTCAGCGTATCTCCGATAATCCCTGCCGGGTAGGCGGCCGTGATCTCCAGGTCACCACCCTCGAGGTATTTGAAGAAAACCTCCGCGTGTTCTTTCTCGTTTCCGGCCGTCTCGGTAAAGATGTTGGCGATTTGCTCGTAACCCTCCTTGCGGGCGACGCTGGCGAAAAATGTATAGCGATTCCTTGCCTGGGATTCACCGGCAAACGCCTTCAAAAGGTTTTTCTCCGTCTGTGTTCCTTTAATTGATTTGACCAATTTTATTCCTCCTTTACTTTCGTGACTATTTGTGCTGACAGGTCTTACAGATGCCGCGGAACTCAAGCTGGTGAGACGAGACCATGAAGCCGGTTTTCCTGGCTATTGTTTCATTCAGTTCTTTGTGGACCGGTTCATCAAGATCAAAGATCTGACCGCATTCTGTGCACCTGAAGTGATAGTGATTATCCTGTCTGCCTTCGTATCTGCATACCGTACCGCTGAGATTCAGTTCCGCAATCTCCCCCATATCTTTCAGCACCTTGAGATTGCGGTATATCGTTCCTTTGCTGATATTGGGTATACTCTTCTTGACTTCCTCGTATATCCAATCAGCCGTAGGGTGTGAGCCGGCACGCCTGAGTACCTGTAATATGGCTTCTCTCTGTCTGGTCGCTCTTTGTATCATAATCGATAATAAATCTTAATACTATTATTAGGATTCTGTCAAACAGGCGATAATAGACCACATATACAGGTAAAACTGGCAGTGAGTATCTTGATTAAGTAGTGAATGTTTCCCAGTTCGAATGCTCATTCAATAGCTTGTTGTATAATAGGTTAGAGTAATTCTGTTGAAATAGTATTGATAGTATCAGGAAGTGAAAATGGCCAGACGAATTATAATTCGAACCGGTTCTATTACAGCGGAAGCTGAACTAATTGAAAATGCGACTGCTAACGCGATCTGGGAAGCGCTGCCGATAGATGGTGAAGTTAATATCTGGGGAGATGAAGTCTATTTCTTTATTCCGGTATCGGTCGCTTCTGAGAATGGCCGGGAAGTAGTGGATGCCGGAGATATTGCATACTGGCCTCCGGGAAGAGCGTTCTGTATTTTCTTCGGTCCTACGCCAGCCAGCCGCAATGGTAGCGAAATTAGAGCAGCCAGTGCCGTGAACGTATTTGGTAAGCTTACCGGTGATCCGAAGGTCTTTTCTGCTGCCAGAGGCGGTCAGAAAATATCTGTTGGTAGAATAGGTTAGTGTTGTCCGGATAGTAGAGACGGGTAAATGAAAAGAAGCTTTGTATTGGTCTGCACGATATTCATAACGACTCTGGTGCTGTTAACGGGTTGCCACATCGATAAGACCGATGTGATCGGGGAGGTAACCTTTGATGATCTTTTCACCAGTCCGTCACAGTACGATGAAAAAGAAGTCGTTTTAGATGGCTATTACTTTGCCGGTTTCGAAACAATGGTGATAGCCGAGGGAATGAAGTATTCCGGTTACGCCGATGGTCATCTAATACCTGATGGCAGATACGTCTGGGTTGAGGGTGGTCTGCCGATCGAAGTCTACGATCAACTCTACCGTCAGGATATGATGGGACCGGAAGAACGCTACGGTAAAGTTAGGATCACCGGCATATTTGAATACGGAGGTGCCTACGGGCACCTGGGTGGTTTTGACTGTCAGATTATACCCGGAGAAGTCGATCTGTTGCCATGGTCGCCGTCTATTCCTTTGCCTGCCGGAAGTTAAGGCTGTCTTAATCGTGTCCCTAACCTAAAGGAGCTTCACTAATGTGTACAGGCCACGATATACGAGGATATCCCTGCCAAAGAAGCTAGGCCTTCTTCAAGAGATTGGCGCCCTATAACCACTTCTTTCTCTTGAAATAGAATGCCAGAGCGGTGGCGATAGCAGCCATTACGATTAAAACCAGGGGGTAACCCCAATGCCATTTAAGCTCCGGCATGAATTCAAAGTTCATCCCGTAAATGCCAGCCACGAAGGTCAGCGGTATGAATATCGAGGCGAAGATGGTCAGCACCTTCATTACCTCATTCATTTTATTGCTTACGCTGGAGAGGTAAATATCCAGCATGCCGGATAGCATGTCCCGGAGGGTCTCTACGGTATCGATAATCTGAATGGTATGGTCGTAAACATCTCTGAGGTATAATTGTGTGGATTGCTGTATCAGGCTTGATTCTCCCCTTTGCAGGCCGCTGACGACTTCTCTCAACGGCCATAATGACTTGCGCAGGAACAGCATTTCGTTCTTCAGGGTGCGTATTTTGTGTAGCATTTTCGTGGTAGGGTTGCTTGCCAGCTCTGCTTCTATATCCTCTATCTCCTCCCCGAGGGTCTCCAGTACTATGAAATAATTGTCAACTATGGCATCAATCAGCATGTAGGCGAGATAATCGGCGCCGGCTTTTCTGATACGTCCCTTTCCCTTTCTGATTCTCTCTCTAATCGTGCCGAATATGTCGCCCTCACGCTCCTGGAAAGATATCACGAAGTTCGGACCGAGAATCAGGCTGACCTGTTCTGCTTCTATTTTGTGGTCCTCATCAGCATAGCTCAGCATCTTCAGGACCAGAAAAAGACAGTCGCCGAAGTCTTCCATCTTCGGTCGCTGTCCTGTGTTGACGATGTCTTCCAGCAAAAGGGGGTGCAGGTTGAACTGCTGGCCTATTTTCTCGATAACCTCTGTCTCGTGGATGCCATCTATGTTGATCCAGGTGGTGGTTGGCTTATCTTTGTAGGGAAGGCATTCCTCGACTGTACTTGCTTCGGTCTCTTCTAAATTAAACTCGTCGTAGTCGATTATGTTGATGCGGACCTTGCCGATCTTTCTTTCGCCGATATGCACCAGAGTGCCCGGGGGAAGTCCCGCCTTTTGGGATGTTTTCTTAATCAGTCTTGACATTTTGGCTCACCTTAATCAAATTATAGCTATTCCCTCAATACTTAAGAGACACTTTCACAGCTAAGAATCGATAACAGAAGCTATGTTTGGGGAGTAATACTACGCTGATATTTTGAGCTTGTCAAGCATTTCGTAGGTGTCGCGATGTGCTGAAATAACGGGAAAACATAACTGTTGGGATCTGGCTTGATTATAGAACGAAGTATGTGTTAAGGTGGCAGCACGATCAATTGGTTCTGAAGGGGAAATTCCCGTTACCTGATTAAAAGGAGATGGAAAGATGATTGCACTGCTTGTTATCGGTATTATTGTTGCTTCTGTCGGTCTGTATTTCTGGAGAAGACGCGGAGTTGATTTTGATAACCAGCACAGGGGCAAAATTGCCAGTATTATCGGGCTTGTTATTATCATTTCCAGTATTATCGGCAGCTCACTGGTGACTGTGCCGGCCGGTCATCGTGGTGTAGTGACCAGATTTGGTGCCGTTACCGGCACGATCCTGGAAGAAGGCTTACAGGCGAAACTGCCGTTTATCGAGTCGGTAATCAAAATGTCGGTACAGACCGAGAAATATGAGGCTGGTGCCGCTGCCGCGTCCCTTGACCTTCAGGACGTGAGAACGACTATTGCCCTTAACTGGCGCCTGCAGCCGGAGGCGACTGCTGAAATTTACCGGACACTGGGGTTGGGCTACATCGATAGAATCGCTGCTCCTGCTGTCCAGGAAACTGTAAAGCAGGTAACCGCTAAATACAATGCGGAGGACCTCATCTTGAGGCGTGATGAGGTTAAGTCTGCGATTGAGCAGAGCCTGTCGACCCGGCTGCTGCAGAGAGGTATCATCAGTGAGGCAGTATCGATAACGGAGTTCCAGTTTAGCGATACTTTCGTTGCTGCTATCGAAGCTAAAGTGGCTGCAGAGCAGGCGGTGCGGGAGGCGAGGAACAAGTTAGAACGGGTGAAGGTTGAGGCTGAACAGGCAGAGGCCCAGGCAATGGGAGAAGCCGCCGCGCGGATAGCGAAGGCTGAAGGCGAAGCCGAGTACATTCGCATTGTCACCGATGCCCAGGTTGCTGCCAATGCCGCTATTGCCGAGTCTCTATCACCCGAAGTGTTACAGTATATCTTTCTCGACAGACTTGGTGAAGATATTAAGGTAATTGTGATACCTTCGGAGCAGGGTCTTGACCTGGTCATTCCTGAGGTGACGCCGTAGGTGAGGGACTTTTAGAGTATTCGTAGAATTATGCAAGCAATCGAGAGCCAAATCAGTGGTGGGCAGTAGAGGACTCGAACCTCTGACCTCCTGCGTGTAAAGCAGGCGCTCTAACCAGCTGAGCTAACCGCCCATAAATAGCGCGCTTGGCGGGGCTCGAACCCACGGCCTCAGCCTCCGCAGGGCTGCGCTCTATCCAACTGAGCTACAAGCGCTTAATCAATAAATGCCGAAGGTGAGATTTGAACTCACACGCCCTTTTGGGACACTACGCCCTGAACGTAGCGCGTCTGCCATTCCGCCACTTCGGCATGGTGGGCGGTACTGGATTTGAACCGGTGACCTCTTGCGTGTGAAGCAAGCGCTCTAACCGCTGAGCTAACCGCCCGAAATTGCAGCTGACTTGTCCTCAAATCCGGACGGAAATTTACTAAAGCAAGAGGTCTTTCCTGTTTTGTTCCGCCGGGAAAATCCCATCCCTCCAGCCTCGCTCTTGATTTGTATTATATATGATTAGTATTCCGGATTCAACCGGCAGCGAGTCTCAGGAAGCTCTCAACTGACACCGTGGTCCCCTCCGCCTAAACGTTTCCTAAACAACCTTAAAATAACCGGAAAAACAGTAGATATCAGGATAGCGCGGTAGTAAAATGTCTATCAGTGGTCTATTCGGCCATGGTCGCCGGCAAACCGGCTCTCTGATATGGGAAAGAAGAGGCAACTGGTGGTTTCATGACGGACACTAATACTACTGTATGCGTAATTGGTCTGGGTTATGTCGGCCTGCCCCTGGCGGAAGCGTTCTCCAAACACTTGAATGTAATCGGCTTTGATGTTGATGGCAAGAAGCTGACTTTATATTGAACACTTTGAAGCTAAACCGGTGGGGCGCTACTGTGCGATAGACAGAAACTTTCAACTAGCTTGTGCACTTACAATATAACCCTGGGTTTAGTTCCGGCAAGGCGGCGGTGGTGAATCGAGTCACGCTCGTAGTTGCTATTAGTAGGTAAGTCATCTCCCGATGAATTGTTAAATAAAGAATCAGTGTCTAGGGAAACGACTCAGTAGAATTATTACCGAAGCGAGTCGGCGGGGCAGACTGACTCCGGAAACATTTATGGTCAAAGCCCATGAGCATGCTAATACTACCTATGCAAACGGGGGGAAGGCCAATCTAAATAGTGGAGAAGAGACCGAGACAGTGGTAAGAGACCAATCTTCTGGTTAGCCTCATTCAAGGCCTTGCTGTATAATGGTCGCACTGTCCAGGATGTCTGCCCCGCTAATAGGAGTTCTTTGATGTGGTAAACGTTGATCAGATGGTCTACGTCGGTATCGACATTCATAGTAGGAAACACATTGTAGGTATCATTACTAGTACTCTATTGGAGCATGAAGGCACGGCGTGGCAAAATGCAGAAACCTTCATTATTGAGAATACGATTGAAGATTACCAATACCTTGATGCTGCCATCAAGGCATATGCACCAAGTCATGAGAATGTAGCTATTGCTGTTGATCATACAGGGGGTCACTATTCGGAGCCTATTATCCACTTCTTAGTCGAGCAAGGCTATCGGGTATGTTATTTAGAAACAAAAGCGGTCAAGGCCATAAGAGAACGATTCCTCGATCAAGTGAACAAAACCGATAATATTGATGCTATTGGTGCTGCATATATACTTTATCTTAGAGATACACACGAGATATCATTTCGTATCGTACCAGTATCACCACAACTGAATTCGACGGCTGCCCTTTTTCGCTCTCTCATATTGGAGAGGCAACGGTATATTAAGATGGCTTTGCAGGCAACGAACAGACTACATAACTTCCTACTGGCCGTTTTCCCTGAAGGGGAGGCAAAGTATTTTAGACAACTGATAAGAATTGCTGATAGATACCCAACTCCCGAGCACATCTTAAACAGTGATGGACTTAAGGAAATCAAAAGACTACGTAAAGCAAATAAGGAGTCAATATTGGCACTTGCTAGCAAAACAGTAGGTGTCCCCGGTAAGACATATGAGCGTGTAATAAGGGCACTTATTGCACAAAGAAAAGAGTGCTTAGAACAATGTGATTTTGTAGACTCGGTGATAAAAGACGAATTATTGGGGCACCCCTATGGCCACATTCTATTGTCGTTCCCACAAATTGGAGAGGTCAGTGCCGCCACTCTAATCAGTATTGTACAAGACATAGAAAAATGGCCGACCAAACAGAAGCTCAAGAAAGCTCTTGGTGTCTATGGTAGAATATCACAATCAGGCAACCGGAAGGGAAAGGCTAAACAGGGGAAAGAGGGGAGTAGGCACGGCCGACGTGTTCTTTTTCAAATATGCCTTGGCAGCGCCTCATCACATAGCCGCGACAGTGATTTCAGAGATTTTTATCTGCGTCAGGTAGCACGTGGCAAACCACGAAAGAAAGCACTAGTGAGCACCATGGGTAAGCTGGCTGAGATAATCTATCATTGTCTACAATCAGGAGAAGAATATGTCTATCAAGGAATATACAGGTAATATTTGGTAATATGGTAGCCCTTTATTCTATATTTTGACCCTGGTGAGATATGCCGGGCTGATTATGGTACTATAGCTGCGACAGCAGTTTGAACATCTTACTCGTCAATACTATGTCAGCCTTTACGATTAAGATTTCTAGTTTCTTGGGCTATCTGTTTGATTACTAACCACACGCTGTTCCACTTCAGTTCTCTTAATAATATAAGCATCGCACAGTTTATCACTATTCCTAGAAGTATGCCTGCAGCTAGGTTTATTATACTAGATGAAGTTAAGCTGTCGGCCACGTGGTATACTACCCATCCCATCACTGCAGAAGCAACTACGATCCTTGCTAAAGACTTAAAGGGGAATTCCCACGTGAAGAAACGCTTTGAGGCAAAGGCAGTGGCTACTAGAAGGAAAGCATAAGAAACTAATGTAGTTACAGCAGCAGCAATATATCCGTATTTAGGGACTAACCATAGATTAAGTCCTATATTCAATAACCCAGCACTTAGAACACAATATGCTGAAATGTTGGTTTTTTTATACAGATTAAGTCCTAATTGTGCCCACCATTGAAGTCCAAGTAATAAAGTACCAAAAGCAATCAATGGGATAATTAAGTATCCCTCATGGTACGCAGAGTCGGTAAACACAGTAATAATTGGCTTTGACAAAACAGTCAAGCCTACAGCCGCTGGAATAACGAGGAGGATATAGTAACGCGTCAGCCTGCCAACAAGCTGCTGTGTAAGCGTTTTCCCTTCGTTCTCCCACATGTTTACTATAAGAGGATAGCCCGCTAAAGTGAATAGGACTCCAAACATACTCAAAGCCTGATAACTAATGCTGTAACTTGCAGAATATAATCCCATCTCGTAACTTCCACGATACAACTCTATTACATACCGGTCGGAGAAGTTCATGATCCAAGCTGCCAAAGTCGCGATTATTAATGGTGCGCTGTATTTTGCCATCTCTACAGCCATGGTTTTGGAAAATGTGCTTCTTCCGCTTGGCAGTCTGTTAAAGGCGGTACGATAAAGAAATGGTATTGCAATTGTTAGGGCTGCGGCGGAACCCCAAACCAATCCATCTGTACCTCTATTTCCCCAAAATACGATTGCCAAACCGAATAGTAATCCCGCTCCGGCATGCCAGGTGGTGAAGCGACTGTATTCGGTTGCCTTTTGTCTAGCGATTAGTAAATATGTCAGGGTACTGAAGATTGAGATAGCTACAAAAAGTATGATTCCGATGGACATTAAAGAATATAAATCCACGGGAATAGTGGGTTTTATTATTTGAAGAGAGATAAAGAATCCTACGGCTATTCCTGTGACACAAAGAAACGTTCCTTTTATGAAAGTGCCTCGAAAGGTTTCTAGACTATTTTCCTTTTCATATTGTGGGAAAAACCTTAGCGCGGCTGTACCCAATAGCGTTGTGGGAATAAGTGATAAGCCGCTTACGGTTGCTAGTACAAGAATGTAGTTACCGTAAACATCTGGCTCAAATAGTCTAGTAATAATTGGGATAGCTATAAGACCTATTACCGGAGGAAAGATTCTAGAGGGCAGGTATCTAACCATATTTCTAAAGAACGTGCTCAGTATTAGCGGGGATTTGTCATTTTCCATAAAATTGGGCTCTTTTCTTAACGAGGAGTGTTTTTATTTTCAACGTTGCTCGTTCTTTGTAGAATAGAATCTTGTAGTAACTCTTTCCCCATAGGGATTTCGAATCTGACATATTTCTAGCCTTCCGGTAATGGTATTTATCTAGCTATGATAACCAGAGACTGGCTTTCTCAATTTGCTTATAACCCAAAGAAGGGGGCGTCTAAGTCTGAGTTTGATGACCGTTTTTACCAAAGCGTTCTTTATTGATTTCTTCGCACTTGCCCTACGGTAAGTGTATTGATAAGCGTCCGGAATTACTTTGGATATCCCAACGGTGTTCTGTGGGTTAGAAAAGATTATTATTTTTCTTCCTTCACGGTGAGAATTCGTCTCTGCGGTAATCTTGAAATTGAATCGATCTGCATATTGTGTAATGATAGTTTCCTGAGTCAATGGTATTTCAAATACGATTAGTCTGCCAGCCCTAAATATATTTTCCAGTGCTTTCGGTATATCCGAAATATGGTGCAATACGTTTAATACTAAAACTATATCGTAGATATGTTTGGCAGTAAGATTAACGATATCTTCTTGGTGGAAACGCGCTTTTGAATTTTTAATCCAAGCAATCCGACGGCAGATCTCAATAGCATTTTCGTTTATTTCAACTCCAACTACGTTTTGCGCACCTGTTTCCTCAACCATAAAACTGAAGAATCCATGAAAGCAGGCAAGATCCAAAACGTCCTTACCCCTGAAGTCAATGATGGAATTAAGCCGTTCCCATGTCTTATTACTATCAGAGTACCCGGGTATTTGCAGCCCGGATGGTAACTCAATTTCCTGATAGTATTTGTCGTGGGGCATTTTATCGAGGTATGAAAAAAATAGTAGTTCTCGCCAACGCTGATTCCAGTCATCTTTTGAAATGAACTGGAAACCGTTCGTTGTGTCTACAAATAGAGGGTTATCTGTTGTAACAACAGTTTCGAATAGAGATTGTGTGACCTGTTTAATTTCGCTCTCTTCATGATACGATGTTATGTGTCTTTTATGCGCCTTACTCTCTTGCCTGTTGTGAATCACATGAGGGGCTGCAAAGCAAAGGCATAACTGAATGTTGCAATTAGTTTTTTCTCTTAAATATGCAAAGGGTGGGTCAATAACTCGTTCTTGTCCGTATATTGGTACTTGGTATCCATCCATTACAAATAGATTTTTCGTTCTTCTTTGAATTATTGAAGTTAGTCTTTCCACAAAAGTGTCAAATCTGCTGACATTATTTCTATTATCCTCAAAGTACAATAATTCGAAATCTAAGTATTCCCCGTCATTATTCTTGGCATACCATTTGGAAAAGGTTGTTTTCCCAGCACCATAATCGCCTAGGGCCACAACCAACTTTCTGTATATTTCAGACCCCATCTTAGTATTACTCCCGACAAATAAATTGCATTTACTATCGTTTCTTCTTACAGTGTCGTTTTGCATGGTTTTCCAGTAGCTGCTTATATGCATCAATTAGCTTGTCGCCCAATTTTTCCCATTCGTATTCGGCGATGAACTTCTCTCGCGCATTTCTGCCTATATTATCTCTGATATTAGGATTTTCAATAAGCAGCGAAATCTTTTGAGCTATATCATCTGCTTCTGGCTTTGCAAGTAAGCCGGTTTCTTCATGTATTATTACACCATCAATACTATCTAATTGAGTAGCCACTATAGGTTTTGCCATAGCCATATATTCAAATATCTTGATGGGGCTACCCGCTCTGCAGGTGAGAGTGTATGGCATGGGATTTACACATATATCTGAAGCAGCGATAAAATTTGGTATAGCATCGGGAGACTGCGGGCCACTAAATATGACTTTGTCCTCTATCCCCAGTTGGGCAACTCTATTTTTGAAGGCCATGATTTCGCTATCTTGTTCGAACTCCGTTCTTTCCCTGTCTCTGTGAAATCCTACAATCATTAGTTTTGCCTTCTCATTTGTGGCGGAAACCTTGGACATAGCCTCCAACAAAATATTGATGCCGTATGCTTTACAAACTAGACCTTGGTATAAGATGACTACAGAATCTTCAAGGCCGTATTTCTTCCTTACTGTCCTTGCTTCTATGTCAGGATGGAAAATACTGGCGCTTGCCCCGCAGGGTATTATCGATATTTTCTCTGGTGACATACCTTTCGATATCAGCATTTTGCCTGTTAAATTAGTGGCTATGACCATATCAGCCCGTAACGGCATTGTATTCTGAACAAATAAACCTAATCTCGTAATAGGTGAATCCAGGTTCATTTGTCCAGTATCAATCCCAAAATGCATTACAAGGTCGCTAAATTCTAACACTAAAGGCTTGCGGCATAATCTTGCGACAAACCACCCTGGTAATCCACAAGTCAAAGTTGGATTGAAGACATGAATGATGTCTATATCGTGATTCTTGACCAATTGCCTTAACTTGTTAGTAGTCCTGAGGATTAAAGAACTGCCAGGGACGTATGGGAGTGACTTTAGTAAAACATTACTATTCGGGCCCATTTTGTAAATATGGAAACCTTCATATAACTCGTATTTATCGCTGGATTTTAATGTCGGGAGCATCATTATGATCATATGTCCCATTTTTTGGACGTGTTTTAAAAGAGGTAACATTCTCCTTACACCACCATCAAGTGCGAGAGGTGAGGTAGGGGGATAATTCAATGAACCTATAAAGAGGATATTCATTTGGTGCCTCGAACATAATATTCCATATTGATATAAGTAGATATCTCTGCGTAGTTAATCAATAGATCTTATTCCATTTCGATTTATCACAGAATTGAGTACCCCTCATTTTTGTGATTGACATGTCTTGTATGTGTTCTCTACTTGGCATGCTATCTGTGGCCATTGTAGATTATTATTGATGTATTCCCTCCCTTCTTGTGCCATACTACGTACTTCAGCGGTGCAAGTCAGACACTTTATCATTCTTTTCTTTAATCCATCGACGTTGTTATATTCCACCAAGTAACCGGCGCCGCTTTTCCGAATCCACTCACTACATCCGCATTTGTCAGTTACTATAACCGGAGTACCACACATTATCACTTCGAATGGCACCAACCCAAATACTTCGTATATTGAAGGAACCACTAAAACATCAGCATCAACATAGGCAGAGAGTTTTTCCTTTCCTGCTAAATATCCTGTGAAAATTATCTTGTCACGGTAAGGTTGAGTTTTAGACATCTTTCTGATTTCATCTTCATAGCCATCATCTGGTCCGGCAATAACCAGTACGGCATTATGTAACTCTTTTGTTAACTCAGCAAATGATTTGATTAAAAAATCCAGCCCCTTTATCTTGTGAATACGTCCTAGGAATAGGATCATCTTCTTACCATTTATGTTGTTTATCTTCTTGAATTGCCCTGGTTTTGGAAGATTATTGAATGATTCAATATCAAGCCCGTTTGGGATCATGTCTATTTTATCTTTTGGAACACCCATCCGTTCATATTCTTCTATTTCGCTGCTTGAGAGTGCTATCACTCTAGATGCGTTTCTTATGATTTTGAAACCGATTAGCCTATCTGAAATTTTATTAACCCATTTTTTCCCTAGTACCCTTGCTAGTCCACCATGAGCTTGGAATACATAAGGAACTTCGTACTTTCTAGCATAGTAGCAGGCGACAGCATTTTGAAACGTTATATAATTATGCAAATGAAGTACATCAAAATCCTTGATTTTTCGTCGTAGTTGGCAGATCATACCTGGTGTAATAATAAGGCCGTGGAGTTGTCTCGGTAGGATACTATGGAAGTGATAAACCCTAACAGATTTCAATGAGTTGGTGAATTTATGGTCCATCTCGAAATCGCTAGAATATATGGTAACTTCATGCCCTCTTTGTGTTAATGCTTTTGCGAGCTGATAGGCAGCCTCAATAGAGCCTCCTCCATGTATTGGGGAAAAAAAGTGAATCACTTGTAGAATTTTCATGTCTTAAAATATCCCAGGATAATCTTGATCACCTTCGCGGAAACATTGCGAGTCAAATATTCTAACGGGGGTTCCCAGTTAGTATTTTCGTCCAGTGCAATCTCTACCGCTCTTAATACTGTGTCTGGTGTAACACTAGCTAGTATGTTGCTCCCGCTCTCCAAGGTTTCCGGTCTTTCGGTAACATCCCTAATGGTGGTATTGGGAACCTTGAAGATGCAGCATTCTTCTTGAACTGTGCCGCTGTCGGTGATAACGCAGTACGCGTTTTTCTCCAGTGTAATGAAATTAAAAAAGCCAAACGGTTCGATAAATCGGATATTCTGGTCGCATTCTTTCAGTCCGAACTGAGTCATTCTGTTTTTTGTTCTTGGGTGTAGGCTACAGATAATCGGCATTTGGTATTTCTTTTCTAAGTTATCCAGGCTTTGAAGTAGGTTCTTGAGCCTGTTTTCATCGTCGACGTTCTCAGCCCGGTGCATTGTGACTAAGAAGTATCCACCTTTCTCTAATCCCAATTTATCCAGTATCCGACTATGTTCTATCTTTTTGCTATAGTATTCGATGACTTCATATATCGGGTTACCGATAACGAAGATCTTATCAATGGGCAACCCCTCGTTAAGAAGATTTTCCTTGCTCCGGTGAGTATAGGGGAGAAGTATGGTGCTTGAGTGGTCAATAACCCTCCGGTTGATCTCCTCGGGGACACGATAATCAAAACAGCGGTTACCTGCCTCCATGTGAAAGACCGAGATATTCATTCTTCTGGCTATGATACTCACTAACCCGCTGTTTGTATCCCCTAGAATCAAGATGGCATCCGGTTTCTCAGTGCGGAGTATTGGTCCAATCTTACTGAATATCAAGCCGATCTGTTCTGCGAAACTCTGTGATTCAACTCCCAGACGATAATTAGGTTCTCTTAGACCCAGGTCACGAAAGAATACTGTGCTCAAACTGTCCGTAAAATTCTGGCCGGTATGTACTAAAATATGGTCGCAGTACTTGTCCAGCTTATTTATAGTCAGGCTTAATCTGATGATTTCCGGCCTGGTGCCTAGGATGGTCATAACCTTCATTTTTCCTACCTCACAAGTTAAGATAGCCGCCTACCTGTAAAAACCCTTTCAGTTTATCCTTGGTCATAGTGTTATCAGCAGATGAGAGCTCTTTAGCCAGTACCGGTCTTTTTATCTTTACCTTACGAATCTTGGGCAGTACCGGACAGATTACGTAGTAGTCCCCGCGCTTGATCGTTCGTGGTATCTCCTCTTCGGAAACCAGTATCTCGTGTATTTTCTCGCCCGGTCGTACTCCTATCACTCTGATATTAATCTTCTTGTCGCCGATCATAACTTCGGCTAGGTCCAACATATTGGCTGAAGAGAGTATCGGTACGTATATATCACCGGCTTCTGCCGAACGGATCGTCTCAATAATGAGATTGATAGCATTATCCATGGTAATCATGAATCTGGACATTTCTTTACTGGTGATGGTGACTGGGCCGCCAGATCTTATTTGCTCTTGAAATAGTGGAATTACCGAGCCCCTGGAGGCGATAACGTTTCCGTATCTTACGCAGATAAACCTGGTCTTCGGACAGATAAGATTAGCTTCCACAACCAGCCGTTCTTGTATCGCCTTGCACATTCCGTAGGTATTGACTGGTTTACATGCCTTGTCTGTGGAAACAGCCAGCATGGTCTCAACGTTGTTTTCTGTTTCCAGAATAGCCCTGATGATATTCTGCGCACCCAGAATATTCGTTTTGACCGACTCGAAGGGGAAGTACTCTCCTATTGGAACCTGTTTTAATGCCGCGGCGTTTATTATCACGTCAGCTTTTTTTACGACTCTGACCACTGACTCGTAGTCTCTGACATCCCCGATGCAAAAATTGAGAACATCGTCCCCATAGTAAAATATGTCATCGGTGGCTGATCTCACCTTCTTCCATTCAATCTCCATAGCATATTGCTTATCCTCATCCCTTGAAAAGACAATAACATGTTTGGGAGTACCAAATTTACCTGTCATAATACTATGGACCAGATTCTTGCCTAAGGAGCCGGTGCCTCCGGTAATCAATATTCTCTTATCTTGAAAAATCATCTTCCCTCCATTTCAGGTATTGCCTGGCATCCTGCACTAGTTCATTAACCATTTCATTCCAGGGTGGCGGAGTAAAACCAGTTGTATGACGATACTTGGTCGAATCCAAACTCCTATTGCAGTAAAAATCAGGGTATGGCTTAATTGAGATATTGATTCCCATGGACTTTTTTATCAAGCTAAGAAGCTCGAACTTGCTGATCGGTTCTGAGGATATATGATAAACGCCGCTCAGGTTCTGGTGTTTGGTAATTATATCAGAGATAATCATGGCAAGGTGAAGGGATGTAAAGCCACTAAATATGGCATTGGTATACCCTCTAATGTTACCCCCTTCATTAGCCAAAAACCACTCCAACAAACCATTTCCGCTTGATAATTCCCTACCGATAAATGAAGTACGTATCGTCAGTGCCTCTGGTTCATTCACTTCACCGAGATATTTTGTTTTTCCGTATATATCCTTGGCATCTGAAAGGTCCTCCTCCCGGTAGTGACCTCTTTCACCAGAGAAAACACAGTCAGTGCTGACGTGAATGAGGCGTGTCCCTTTGGATTTACAGATCTGGTACAACTGGTGCGGAAAGAGTGAATTCAACCAGATGCTAAGTAACACACCTTTTTCCTTTTCCAGCGATTTCACTATGCCCACGCAGTTTATTACGACTTCTGGAATAACCTCTTTGATTACTCTTTCCACACGAGATATTTCTCGCATGTCAACATGAGGTATTATTCGAATCGGCTCAAAGAAATTATACTTGGCGATATCTGAATAAGGTCCTCTGATTGTGCCGGTCACTTCAAATGTTTTGGTAAGAACCTGATATAATTTGTGCCCTAACATGCCGGTAGCACCTAAGAGTAATACCTTCAATACTCCTCCCTAACTGTTACTTATTCGTTTCGTGATTATCTTACTCTACGTTTCCTTTCGATCACTTCTTCCAATTCTGCTTCCAGCTGGCGGGCTATCTTCTGCTGCTCGTGTGCTTGCTGTACATAAGAAACTCCTGCCTGTCCCATCCGCTGCCTGCGCTCAGGAGACCTCAGCAGTCCGACCACTTCTTTAGCCATATCGTCGCTGCTATCGGCATAAACAACCCCGTGAGATTCACCGGGAAGCAGCGTCGTTATGCCCGGCAGGGGTGTAGCCACTACCGGCCTGCCGCAGGCTATATACTGGACAATCTTACCCGGGAAGATATCCCTGGTGGCATCCGTGTTAAGAAAAGTGTTGATGCATACGTCGGCCAGGTTGATGAACTGGGGCATCGTCGGGTAGGGTTGGAAACCGGTGATGATAATCCGTCCCTCCAGACCGAGTTCGATGATTATTTTCTCGAGATAGGGTTGTTGTGGACCGTCGCCGACGATGATTAGCCTGGCATCCGGTGCATTTTCGATAACCCTGGCAAAGCTGCGGATGAAGCCATCGAGCCCGCTGAACTGAAACAGGGTCCCGATGAACAAGATTATCCGGTCTTGCTCAGTGAATCCCCACTTCCGGCGTATTTCGGAGCAGTCGATAGAGGGGTGGAAAATACTGGTATCGATTGGCATGAGAATCAGCTTAACCCTTGACTCGACAGCCCCCATGCCCAGAACGTACTGCAAATACCGGGGAGTGTTGGGGAGGACCAGGTCGGCCCTTGAATAGACCTTCCTCTCCATGGTTCTGGTCAGCGGGCACAGCGCGGTGTTGGGTACCAAACGATGCAGGATATCTATCGACCGGAAGACGACCGGGATGCCGAATTTTCCGGCTAGGTGTATCGTCTGTAGCCCGTTGGTAGGTACGGAATAGAGTACGATAACATCGATGCCCTTTTCTTTTATTGTCCGCTGGATTTCTCTGTAGTGGGTGATGCCGGCCGATAAACGGCTCAGACCGGGAATCCGGATGAAACCGGGACGTCTCAGGGTAACGGATGCTCCCGGAATTGCCCGGGAGCATCCGTTAATCTCCTTTGTCTTGAGACTACCCGGGCCTACATAGCCGTTCCTTTGCCACATGCTCTCGTAATCGATGGCATAGACGTGGTGGTTGAGGAGCGATAGGGCCTCGGAGAGGTTGTGGAACTCAAGCACCACCTTCTTAAGCCAGTCGACCTCGTGTACAAAAAGAATATTCATAATCCAGCTCTCAGATTTCCCATGTGATATGCGACGGAAAAACTTTCATTTGCAGAGCAGCTACCCACGTGCATCAATAACACCTTTTTTGCTCTTCAGCCTCAGCCTGACCACGGCAAGGGCTACCTCTACGCCGTGCTTAACCGGGTTGCGGCTGTGGCTGGCGGAGTCGTAAACGCATGAGATGGGCACTTCAGCAATGCTAAGTCCTTCTCGGCGCGCCTGTACCAGTAGTTCGATGCTGAAGGCAAACCCCCTTTCGGTAATATTGAGGCAGCTCAGTGCTTTTCTGCCGTAGCAGCGGAAGCAGCTTTGGGCATCGCTCACCTTTAGTTTTGAACCGATATTAAACAGGGATGTTATGATATTGATGCCAAATCTCCGGTAGCGGGGAATATTGTAATTATCATTAAGGAACCTCGATCCGATAACAAGGTCGGCCTTCCCCTCAACAACGGGTGCTGTCACCGCGGGAATCTCCTCCGCATTATGCTGTCCGTCGCTATCGAGCGTAACCAATACGTCGGCACCCCTTTCTTTAGCTGCCGTAAAGCAGGTTCGGGTTGCCTGCCCTGCACCCTGGTTGAACTCGCTTCTTATCACAATCGCCCCGGCGGCTTCGGCAACCCGGGCGGTATCGTCTGCCGAGCCGTCGTCGGCAACGATAACCTCGTCGACATACTTTGAGGCTTTACGAATTACCTCACCTACTTTGTGCTCCTGGTTGTAGGCCGGTATACCGGCGATAATCTTCTGGTGAATTCGCTGGACATCCCCCATGCCACGCTCCCGGTCGTGATAATACCTGACACTACTTATCCTGATTATAGTTGCCTTTACTCACCAGTTCAATACTCTAAACAAACGTTTAGGTAGCGGAATTAGGGAAAGTAAAAGAGAATGGATTCTAATGTGCTGGTGCGTATCCGCTCAAGGCTGGGTGTTAATCGAAACATGGGTTGAGTCAGTTAAGCTTTTCTTCCCTGCTGCAACAATGCAAGATTACTCTGTTTCCGGTACGGTTTTAGTGTTTAGTTTGTCGCTGATTATTCTGCCGTCACGGACTTCGACGATGCGGTCGGTGTGTGAAGCTACTGTCCTGTCATGAGTGACCACGATGAAGGTGGTATTGAACTCCTTCTTTATTTCGCCAAATAACCGGCAGACGTTCTGTGTGGTTACTGAATCCAGATTACCGGTGGGCTCATCGGCCAGTATGATACTGGGGTTGTTCATCAGTGCCCGCGCAATCGCCGTTCGCTGCTGTTCTCCTCCCGAAATCTGTGTCGGTAGTCTCTTCTCAAGCTTTGCTATACCCACTATATCGAGGAGATTTCTGGCTCTATTCAATACCTGCCCGGATTGACTTCTGTTGTGTATTAAATGCGGTATCAATACGTTTTCCAGAACGGTGAACTCCGGCAGCAGATAGTGAAACTGGAACACGAATCCGATGGTCCTGTTTCTAATTTCGGCCATCTGTTTTCTGTTCATTCTGGATACGAGGTTGCTGGCAATGGTTACCTCGCCGCTGGTTGGCGTATCCAGAATGCCCATGATATTCATCAGGGTACTTTTGCCGCTGCCGGACTCGCCGACTATTGCCGAGCAGGTCTTTGCTTCGAAACTGAGGTTGATATCGAATAATACCTGAGTCTGGTAGGCCCCGGAATATATTTTGTTAACTCCTGATAGCTCCAGGGTAATCATTTTTAACCCTCTCTGATCACATCGACCGGGTTCAGTTTCAGGGACCGTCTTGCCGGAATTAAGCCGGCCAGTGTTGATGACGATATCGCTATCACCCATGAGCGAATGATAAAGTTATAGTCAATATAGATTTCAATCAGAGCTGTACCCTCAGCGCTTGATGTAAAGGTATTAAAAGCATAGAGCAGGCCGAGGCCCATTGCAATGCCCACTGTGGCCCCTATCAAGCCAATCAGCAAACCTTGAAAAACGAAGATGAGACTGGCGTCGCGGTCCGTAATTCCCATAGCTTTTAGAATGCCCAATTGCCGGGATTTTTGCAGTACCGTAATGGAAAGAACGCTGGAAATAGCTACCACTACTGAGGCCAGGACGACACCCTGAATAACGCCGCTGGATATCGATTGGCCTTCCAGTCCGCTCAGGAGCTCCTCGTTTTGGTCCTTCCAGTTCGTTACCTCGATGTCTTCGCTATTGACTGCTTGTTGTATTCTGGCAGCGATTCTATCGGCATCGAAGAGCCTGTCCTGATCGACGGTCATTATTATCTCAGTTACCCTGTCCCGGTAGCCGAAAAGGCGCTGCGCCGCGACCAGGTTGGTGATTACCCAGGATCTGTTGATACTCTCGATGCCCAGGTCGTAGAATCCGGCTATCTCGAAGAGGTTAACTCCGCCGTCGGGAGTAAGGATGGGGAGCTTGTCTCCTATTTCAACCTCCAGTTCCTCTTCCAGACTTCTCCCGATCAGTACCTGTTTCAGAGACTGTATTTGCTTCCCCTGGTATATCGACTCGGATATGCCGTAGATCCGGTCTGCGCTTTGAAAGTCAAACCCCTGTACCAGTATTGGTAATATACCGTTGTCATCAGGTACCGAGGCGTTGCCGGCAGCCGTAACGGATATCTTATCCAGGCCGTCGACATTACGGACTTGATTGACGATAATCTCCCAGTTCTTAATAGTATTGTTATCTCCGGCCGGACGTATTGTTATCTGCGGCTGATTTCCTATCGTGCTGTTGACCAGGCTAAGCTGTAAGCCGATTATCAGCAAACCGACAAATATCTGCACCGAGACGGCGATAGCTATGCCGAATACAATCAGGGCCGTCTGTCCCTTGCCTGATTTCAGAAACCTGGTGGCGATTTTCAGGGGAAGCAATTAATAAGCCCTCCTATATGGTTCGCTGTCATTAATCGTCTTATCCCTGCATTATCCAATAAATAGCGCTGTCTGGCAATCATTATGAATCAGGTTGGTGTTTTTCAATACACACTTTTGCGAAAAAGCAGTAAGGTATCAGTAAAGCGCTCTTCGTATTGCGGCGCAAATTAAGATATGGTGAATCTAGAAAGTGGTAGCGCGGTGTATGTACCGGGTATACACTAATTTGATCATATGGTAGGATAAGCAAATGACACGAGAGATGAAGCAGTGGCGGGCATTAAAGGTTGTTGGTTGGATTCTGGCTATTGTTAACTGCGTAAATCTGGGATCTATACTATATGGTTTTGGATCGGTGGGGCACACACCAGCTTTGATTACCTGGCGTTTGTTGCTGGCTATTGCAATGATAATAGTTGGCGCTGTTTTAATAAATAGGGCCGATAAGAAGGTGAAGGAAGAGAAACAGAAAGAGTCTATGTGAAAGAATAACCTTCCCAATACACCTCAGCTGACCATGCCCTTGGTAACCCGCTTACCATGGTGGTGCTTTACATAATATGCGCGGACGTGTTTTGTATATAAACCGTGTGAGAATAATCGTTGGAGGAGTAGATAATATGAAGAAAGCAAAATGTTTGTCGATCGTTAGATTGTTAGTACCGGTCGTTATAGTCACCATGGTTTCAGGTTGTATAACGGTTGTAAATCCATCAGCAGGATCCACGACCGATATTCCTGAAGAGACACCGTCCCAGGAGATTGAGCCGGCGTTTACAACTTATACCGATAATGTTACCGGGTTCTCAATCTCTTATCCCAGCGGATGGGAAAGGGTTCCGCAAGAGTCACTGGGCTTCGGGGAATTGGTTGCCTTTTGGGACTACGAAGAAGGTAAGGGGTTCCCGCCCTATATGAGTATCAAGAATGAGCAATTAGCGGAAGAAATGAGCTTGGATACTTATTCCACTCTGGCGCAACAGGCCGGCACAATAGAGGCCGGTCTAGCATTTATCTCCAGCGAGGAGTTCAGTGTGAATGGTGAGCGGGCGCTGAAACACTATTATACATTTAGTGCTGACGGCATCGACACCAAAATGATGCAGGTATACCTGATTGAGGGGCAAACCGTTTGGATAATCAATTTCATGAGTGTTCCGGAAGCTTTCGACTCGGTCGAACCTACCTTTAATGATATCGCTGCCAGTTTCCGTTTGTCCGGCAGTTCAGAACCGAGCACACCCTCGGAAATACCCTCTCCTGAATTTGTCACCTACACTGATGAAACTAATGGGTTTGCTATTTCATATCCCCAAAACTGGCAAAGTGTTCCTCAGGATTTGTTGACCGGAAGAGAACTCATTGCTTTTTGGGATATCACTCAGGAAGACGATATTCCAACTTATCTTAGTGTTACCAGCGAGCAAGTATCGATGGAAGATGTTAATGTCTACTACCAGGCTTCACAAGAGGCCATTGAAACCCAGGCCGATGGCAGCTATGTCTTCGTCTCTGAGGGAGAAGAAATCATTAATGGTGTTCCGGCGGTCAAACACATCTTCACTCTTAGTGATATTGCATTTATCCATATATATTTGCTAGATGGGCAGACCGGCTGGATTATCAACATGTGGACTTCCCCTGATTCTTTTGGGGAGCTCGAACCGACTCTGAATGAAATTGCATCTAGCTTTGAACTGCTTCCTTGACTGCCTATGTATGGTTGGTCAAAGGACTATCGAATAATCAGCAGCCCCACTAAAGCCAGAGCAGCAATGGGCGGCAGGGCAGGCACTGCCCTCCCTTTGAGGAAAACGGCCTGGATTAAGTAGGCCAGCGCCAGTCCCGAGAGAGCGAAGGCTGCGGTGATGGTGGCCGTAGCCAGGCCGTGGGCGAAATAGACCGAAGCTGTGAGCAGGCAGGGGAAGGCTATGTCGCCTCCACCGAGCAGGGAATATTCTCGTTCGTCAGGCTCCTGGTCGACTACATTGGTGATAGCTCCTTGTCTCAAGTCGGCTCCCCAGTGCGAAGGACTCTTGGGAATGATGAATGCCGGCAACACTCCTACCTTAGACAGCTTGCCGGTTAACCAGAGCATTAAGCCTCGACGTACCGCAATGAAGTCGTAGATTGCCAGTGCTCCCATGATAGCCATAACCGTCCAGGGTGTGATGAAGTGGCCGAAAACGGCCCCCACACTGGCCAATGCCAGAATCAGAGCTAGATTGTGAAACCACACCCGTGGTATCAGGAACCAGATGATGGCTACCGCAGAGGCTATGCCGAGTGCTCCCCCAAACGGCATCCAGAAGACACAGGCGATAAATGATCCCCAGGCGAAAAGAAAAGCAAAAAGTATTCGCAGGGCTAATATTAGGGTTGACAGCGGAACCCGTAGCAAAATTATCACGATCACTGCCGTTGCGATGAGGAAGTAGATTATTACCGGACCCAGTGATGAATAGGCAGGTACTTGAGTGACCTCACCCGAAGGTGACGTTGCCGGACCGGGCCATACGGATATCGTCTGCTCGGGTTGGGCGGGCATATATATGTTGTTGGCTTCTAAAAAGGAGGTTTCCTGAGATGCAATCGAGATGGTGAGTATCTGAGCCACCACAAAAACAAGGACGGCGACGAATACGGGGTGCTGTTTAGTCAATTTTATTATTTTCATGTCATTAGTTTATCCTGATTCTCAGAAAGCCGTGCTTGTCGACAGAATTATGCCACCCTTTTTCAGATGCCGCGGCATGAACTATAGCTGTTATATGCATTAGCAGGTATTATGGTTGCTTAGAACTTTCTTAAGGGATCGTAAGCTTTTAGTCAATGCCCGGTCGCTGCTATAAAAAAATGCGAGTATTATCTATGTATTTTACCTTGTGGCGACCTAATAGTATAACGATGGAATTCATCATCGGTTAGCTTTTTGTGGTCTGCCGACAAATTATAGGTAATTGGCGTTGCCTAATTAATTACTGCAATGCAAGATTACTGTTTTTCCAATAAAACTTTTACGGCTTTTACCAACCGGTGTCGATCTCACCAGCCTTGATACTCTCGACAATCGCATCAACTTCTGCTTTCAACCCGGCAGGGATGCGGCCCTCATAGTCATGATAAGGGGCCAGGCCGACGCCGTCGTTTTGTAGTGTTCCGAGGTAGATGCCGCCGCCGGGAAACGCACCATTGGCAGTGGATTCGACCACCGAGTAAACGGCATTATCGAGACGTTTCATGCATGAAGTGATTAAAATATCCTTCTCGCTGGGTAGAGTGAAATACTGGTCGACGTCCGCACCGATGCCCCACTTGTTACGCTCCTTGACTGCGGCCAGACAACCGTTGCCGGTCTTACCGCCCACAGCAAAGAGGACATCTACCCCTTCGTCGATGAGCGAGTTCCCCTGAATCCTGCCCTGGTCGAAGTCCTCAAAGTCGCCGATGTAGGTCCCCTTGATCCCGACATTCTTACTCTTTTGTGTGTTGTAGTAAGCTACCCCGGCTTCATAGGCTACAATGAACTGCTCTACTGGTGGAATCTTCATACCGCCTACGTAGCCAACCTGTGGGTCATCCGGATCTTGAAGGACAGCCCATCCCGCTGCCAGGTAGCCGGCGGGGAAGGCTGCTTCGTCTATATTAAAGGTGATACCGGCAACATTGGGTATCGGAGGATCATAGGTGTAGTCGATGATGGCAAACTTAACGTCTGGATACTGCTCTGCCATCTTCCGGGTGGCGTCGATTAGCAAAAAGCCCACTGTGACGATCATGTCATAGCCCTGATTGACGAAATCGACGATATTCCGCTCATAGTCGGCCTCATCTTGGCCTTCGACGAAACTGGTACAGACCGCCAAATTCGTGTCGGCTTTTTGCAGCCCTGCCCAGGTACTGGCGTTGAAGCCGGCGTCATCCAGGCCGGCTGCGTCCGAAAGCATGCCGACCTTCATATCCCCTGCTTTACATCCTTCCGGAAGGTTGGACTCACAGGCAATTGTAGAAAATAGAGTAATGCTTAGCAGCACTATTACGAATATTTTTGATAGTCTCAATAATTACTCAGCCTCTCGTTAATTGTGTCACATCATATGAAGTATCAAAATCCTGATGCCGATCACTATCAGGATTACTCCACCGATGATCTCTGCTCTCCTGGCGGCCAGCTTGCCCAGTTTTCCGCCAAGAAGCAGACCGAAAATGGTTACTGCGAATGATACTACTCCGATAATCATACTGCCTGCTGAAATGCTGATATCGGCGAAGCTAAAGCTGAATCCGACGGCGAGAGCATCCAGGCTGGTAGCTAATGATAGCATTAGCAGCGTGAAGCCTTTAGTATTATCAGTTCCGGGCATGCCATTATTCTTACGATGGACTGATTCCCAAATCATTCTGCAACCTACGAAAAGCAGTAGACCAAAAGCTACCCAGTGGTCATAGTCAGAGATGACTGCCAATATTCTCTGTCCCGCCAGCCACCCCAGGAATGGCATTAATGCCTGAAATGCTCCAAATGACAAAGACATCCGGAGCATTTGTTGGATCGAGATCTGCTTCAGGGAAATTCCTGTAATTACCGACACTGCGAAACAGTCGGCTGAGAGTGCGAAAGCGATGGGTAGAATAGTCAGTAAGTCAAGCATGTCTAGGAATTATGACATGTTTAGAGACATCTCGTAAAACCCGGCCTGAACGGAAAACGTAACCAGCCAAGCGCTATAATACAAGTTATGAACGCTTACCAGTGGTACTAAAATAGAGATCTGAACCAGTTAATGAAGGATTCCCAAAGACTGGTAAGTTGATCGACCCAGCTATTCCTTGAATCAGGATCTGAAGAGTTATCATCTTCAAGGTCCTCATAGAAACTCTGCCAATAGGATTTTTCTTCATCAACGTCGAAACTCGATACGGCGCTGATTCCGGCGTCGGTGGCGGTTGCCTGCTTGCCTGCTTCTAACGTTACCGTTTCATCATAATCATAAGCGGTGAATTCGACCGATCCTTCAATAACCTTAACCGTATCCGAATCTTCGGTAACCTCAACGACAAAATTAGTGCCTTTGATACCGACAATCGCCCTATTTAGAGAAATTTCATACTTCTTGGCGCCGGCCTCTCCTCTAGGAAAATAGAAGTTGCCAGCCCCCTCGATCACTCTGCCTGCAGCTTCCAGAAATGTCAGAGAGTCTCTTGTGGGAGGCAGGGTTTCAAACCAGCTTCTTTCCTTCTGTCTATACACAGCGCCAGTGTTTGTTCTCATGACAGTTTCAGCTCCGGAAGGGGTCCTTACCGTCCAATGCTCACCAATAAAAAGACTGTTTCCGGAAGTTGTAGAATACTCGCCGGGCATTATTTTGACCCAGTTTCTTTGTGATGGTGGGAGCGAAGGCGAGTCTGCTGAAATGTATATCGGATTACCCTCGACCTTGGTAATGTACATTATACCGCCCTTGGTAAAGTCAACAGCGGGAAGGCTATCAATTAGCGGACCTGGCGGCGGGTCCTCTGTTGTTTGCGGCGGTGTTGGGGATGGCACGCTTGTTTCTGAATCCGCACCAAACGTACCGCTGACAACCAGCCCTCTATCGCCGGCATTGTAATGACCTGTCATACTGATTGAGAAGCTGCCACCAGTAGCACCCGCGGGGATCGGCACAGAAATGGTGAATGATTCTTCATTGAAACCAGGGAAGCCGCTCGGGATGTTTGTGGTGAACTGATCGGTTTCGCCGCCACACGATACGGTTGCGCTTACGTCTGCATCATAGCCGTTCCCCATTTTAGCAGAACCCGAAACAGTCAGTTGTCCTGTACCCAATGTGCCGCTTAAAGTACGGCTAGTTGTGAAACCCCATTCATCGCTAGTATCCGTAACGGTAGCTCCTGAAATGTCATAGTTTATCTGCATTCCATTGAACGGTTCGTCCGGGAATGTGCCGCCTTCTGCCATAACAGCAGATGGGGGCATAATTACAGTCGGTAGCATTGTCACCAGGCAAAGTATTACCACTGCCATTGCATGTACGCGTTTACGCAGAAAAGCTCTCACTGTCATCATCGGGGCTCCATGTTATATTAAGGAAAGACCGTCAGGTTCGAGTGCCTCTGATAGTGGTTCCTCTCGTTATCATAGCAAGACAGGTGCTATAATACAAGATTGTCCGGTTAATCAATGCAGGCTTGGGGAAATGTGGTCTGGTGTGGTTTTGTAGTGCGGCAATTAGTTAACCGGGATATCAATCCCGGCCTTATCGAGAACATTCTCTTCTACAAGGATATGGCCGCTCGTTCTCATGCAGATTGCCAGAATCTGTCCGATCGAGTACTTAACGGATGATGTCCCCCCTCGCCACCCCATAATGCACTCGGCGTTAAAGATTCCTTTGTTGACGCCGTCGATCACCAGTGCTACCTCGTCGCCTCCGGCCAGCATCGCCCGTACGCCATCATCCACAATCTGGTCGGAGCGATCTCCTCTCAGTACCTTGTTGACTGTGTCGGCAGAGGACTTGTCCACATATACCGGCAAATAGCGTTGTCCGTCCTTTTCTTTCAGCATTATCAGCCATTCGTCTCTGTACTTGGCAAGCCTTACCGAATCAATCTTCATTTCGACATAGGCCATTTGCGAATTACCTCGCTGTTTTCTAATTGTTTAGCAATCAACCGGTTCACAGGGTATGTATTGTATCACATAATCTGTAATTTGCAACAACTTTGCCACGAAATTGGGCTCAAAATATCATAACGGTATTGTTGATCAGAAAATCTCGAGATTGATTATGCATGGGAATGGAGAGATAAGAGCTTAGGTTTGATATAATAAGATCCGCAATGAAAAGGTTGGTCGTATAAAATGGTGGAAAGTTTATGTTCCGGCTGATTGATACACACGCTCACCTGGAAGAAATAGGTGCCCTGAAAAAGGTTATCGAGGAGGCCCGGCTGTCCGGAGTAATAGCCATCATTGCCGTTGGCTCCGATTACAAATCCAATCAGCAGGTCTTACAGATAGCGGAAGAACATGAGGGATTTGTTTATCCGGCCTTGGGTCTGCATCCTTCCCGCATCGAAAAGGCAGAGCTTGACCGCACCCTGGAATTCATCGAGGCTAAGATAGACCGGGCCGTATGTATCGGTGAAATAGGGCTCGACTACCATAAAAAGATCAGGACGCTTGCTGACAAAGACCTGCAGCAGAGTGTATTCAGAGAAACGCTCGGTATCGCCGTCAAATATCACAAGCCGGTGTCCGTTCACTCGCGCTATGCCTGGCGGGACGCCTTCACTTTGGTCACTGAAGCAGGTATTGAGGAGGCAGTGTTTCACTGGTATACCGGGACCTCAAGCGTGCTGCGTGAAATAATAGACCGGGGCTATTTTCTTTCGGCAACGCCGGCTGTTGAGTATCACGAGGAACACCGGAGGGTGATAAAAGAGACTCCTCTGGAGCAGTTGCTCCTGGAGACGGACTCCCCTGTGGTCTACGGGCAGGGTCGGGAATCCGCGTTTGAATCCAGGCCTGCCGATATTTACCGGAGTCTGAGGGGTGTTGCTGTAAAAAAAGGAATGGATGAAACCGAGGTCGCTGAGATAACTACCGCAAATGCTGAAAGGTTGTTTCGGTTACGCATTTATACTGAGTAGAGCACTGAGTACATTACATATTGCTGAGGTATAAGACGCCGATTAGGTTTGAGGGTTCATGGGGGTCTGGGTTAGATTTAACCAGAGATCCTTAGCACTCCCGCCCCCCGGTATTTTCCCTGCTTCAACGCAAGCAAAGCCTGATTTGCTTCTTCCAGACTAAACTCAGTGATTTCCGGTCTTATCGGGATTTCGGCAGCCAGAGGAAGAAATTCTTCGACATCTCTCCTGGTGATATTTGCTACACTCTTCACTTCCTTTTCCTGCCAGAGGTGTTCGGTATAGTCTAACTCAGGAATGGGAGTCTCTTTTCGGATGGCATTGATAACCAGTTTTCCTCCCTTGTTCAGATTCCTTAACGCCTCACGCACCGACATTCCTATCGGGGTGGTATCGATGGCGCAGTCAAGTTTCATGGGTGATGCTTGTCCGGTTATTCCCACCCAGTCGGCTCCCTTCTCCCTGGCTAACTGGCTCGGGGCATCGCCCCTTTTCCGCGTGAAGACAAAAACCCGGGATTTCGGGAACTTATATTTAGCGATCTGAATAACCAGATGGGCGGAGGCCCCAAAGCCGTACAGCCCGATGGTTTGACCGTCCTGGACTCCGGTCAGTTTTAAAGCCCGATAGCCGATGGCACCGGCACACAACAGGGGGGCAGATTCAAGGTCGGTGAATCTGGTCGGAATGGGATAGGCGCAATCCTCCGAAACCGCAGTATATTCAGCGTAACCGCCGTCGGCATCGCACCCTGTCCCCTGGAATCGGTCGCACAGGTTTTCGTCTCCCCGCTGGCAGAGAGAGCACTTCCCGCAGCTCGAATAGATCCAGGAAATCCCGACCCGGTCTCCCAATCTGAACCTGGTTGCCGCTGAACCCAGTTTTTCCACTCTGCCTACGATTTCATGGCCTGGTATTACCGGCAGCTTTGTTTGGCGCCTTCCTTCGATTTCATCAATTTCGGTATGGCATACACCACAGGTCGAGACTTTTACTAAGACCTGATTGGGACCAACCTGAGGGAGTGGCCAGTCCTGGAGCTCCAGGGGCATGGCGTCGATCTGTGAAACCTTCCGAAGAATCATCGCCTTCATTGTCTGGCCCTCGTTCTAACTACTAACTGATATTACCGGCGGCATTCATCAAGAGTATCAACTGGTTTAATAACCACTAATCAGCCTTAGGAAAAGAGGGACTTGACCCAGTTGATAAAGGAATCCCAAAGGCTCTTAAATTTGTCGAACCAGCTGCCTCCTGGAGCGGAATCCAGGAAGTCGTCATCTTCAGTAGACCACCAGAAGTCGTCTTCCGCCGCAGGGTTGATTGCAGATACTGATTCCCCGTTAACAGCTACCGAATTATCCGCGGATACGGTAGTGCCTGCCCCGGTTGATTCGGGAGTGTCCACGACAAGCTCACCTTCCAGGCAGTGGATCTCGATATTGTCTCCGGCAGCAACGGCAAACTCGGTATTCAGCCCGGTAACCACCGCGTTCGGACTATATGTCCACCATTCTCCATCCTGCGACCGCTTGATGTTGACAGGTACCGTGAAGTGGCCGTCCTCCTTGCTGCGGAAGCTGGCACTCCCTTGCCAGAGACGTACCTCCACCAGTTGGGGGGATATGTAACCCAGGAATATCTCGCTGTCCGGATCCAGGAAGATAACTCCCCATGGGGTGTCATTTATGGTCAGATGTAAGATTGCCTTCGAGTCCGGGCCGGTGCGTAGGCTCTGGAAGGTGTCTATCCGTGTAGGGACGGCGGTAATCTTGGTTTCGTGACCACCGGAAGCGTCGTAAGTTACCTGGTAAACGTCCCCCCAGTATTTAAAGACTTCGACATGCGAGCCCTTAAGCGGTGGCCGGTAGATGTCGCTGGTTAGCCAGGTGTTTACCTGGCCCCAGACGTTAAGGTACTCGGTAATGGCTACGTACGGTACGCCGGGGATGTCCGGGGAGTGTTTCACGTCAGCTTCGGTTACGCTGGCTACTCCGTTCAGGTAGGCTGAGGCCGAACTGACCACCCAGTCATCAGGAAACCCGTATATGTTGCCGTACTGTATATCGGGATTAAGCTGCGCGCCGGCTGCCTCACCGCTGTTGAGCGCTTTCATAAAGGGACTTTCGGAGTACAGCTGCTCGGCGGGGATCCGATGGGTCTGGTACCACCCGGCTCCGACATTTCCGGTTATCTTCTTGGTCCAGGAAACGCCGTGATTGGGTGTGCCGACCATTATCAGTTTCCTTAAGTCACCGTCGTAATTCGTGAGGCCGTGAGAGTAGTAGCGGGAGATGAGCCCCCCCATGCTGTGCCCGACGGCATCCACTTTGGTAATCTTGATGTTTGAGTTGGCGTAGTCGGATTTTTGTTTTCTGATGTCATTCTTTAATATCACTGCCAGACCTTCGATAGACTGGTCGGTAGCACCGTAATTACCCAGGTAGGTATCGAACTTCTCTCCCTGTAGGTAACTGGACATCTTGCCCCATGTAGCCGTAGCGCCGAGAAATCCGTGCACCAGCATAACCGGAGGGCGGCAGACCAGGATTTCGGCCTCTATCTTTCCCTCCTGATCACTGGTATCGGTATAGGTTAAGGTTAGGGGGACCTCAGCCGCCCATACCCTGGAGCCTGATTGATGCACGCCTACTTCTTCTCGAGTAAGTTGGCTCGTGGTGAGATAATCCGGCGGATAATAGGTGATTTCGGCCATGCCGGCGGAATCCAGGGTTATGTTACCGGTGGCACCTATGGCATTCCCTTCCAGCCTGCCGAGATCCGGCTGGCTGATTTTGACGTCGCTAAACCCGGGTAGTGAAATAGACATACCCAGAGAGCTGACTCCATCTGCGGTAACGCCGATGAATGACTCTCCCGTGGCGGGATTTATTTCTACCAGAAGACCAATATCCCCAACGATGAAGGTGGTGCTGTTGCTTACACTGGGATAACCGGAATAGGATGCCGTTGCTGAAACAGTGTAAACAGCCTGTGTAGCATCCGCGGGTATGGGGAATTCACAGCGGTAATTACCGGATGAGTCAGTGGTTGCTGAAAACTGGGTGCCGCTGACATCGACGGCCACAGCCGCACCGGCCAGCTTACCCTGTACATCAGAAACAGCGCCCTGAATAACTACCGTTTCTCCCGCAGAATAGGCCTTCTTATCGGTGGTAAGACTTAAGCTTATCCCTTCCTCAAGCGGACACCCGCTGCTATCCACGGTAACACCAGTCGGTGTACCCGGGCACTGGTCTATGTCATCGGTAACTCCGTCTCCGTCCGAGTCTTGAATCAGAACGGTTCCCCCTTCGTCGGTTACCAGGCCATACTTCACCGCTTTGGCATATAAGGCCTCGGCTATCTCCTCGTGAGAAATACCTATATCGACACTGAGTCCTGCGTAAAAGAGGAAGCGACCTGCTTGCCAGTCTATATCGGTACCACCCAGAGAACTGATATCGCTAACAATAGCGGGATGGTTGTGAAACGTTGTTACCTCGAAACCGGCCATGGATGAGGATGAGACTGTCGCAATACTCTTAGCTATCGAAGCCTCTGCCGCTGCTTCGGTGGTGAACGCCTGGATTTTCATCGGCAGCGACTGCCAAACCGTCCCTTGTTCAGATATTGGAACATCCAGACCATAGGCAGCCACGCCTTCTATTATCTTTAATTCACCCCCTTGTGATCCATATTGTGCCCTCGGTCCCCAAATCTCAGGACAATAGTAGGGGGCTTCGGCACCCTCGTAAGCAGGCGTACCATAGAAACAAAAGCTCTGGTCCCAGCCGAACTCGGCACCTGCCTCCGCCAGAACATGTTTGATGGTTGCTTCCTGTGAGTCGCTCGGTGCTGATGTATAGGCCAGCGCTGTCTTTGCGGGTAAAATGGTGCTTAGCCCCATCATTGAAAAGAGCATCGTTATGGTTAGGAGGGACATTAAAAGTTTCCCGGTAATCCCTGCTCTTGGCTTCATTACAGCCTCCTACAGCTTCCTTCGTGTGTTGCTGCCACCCCGAATTCAGATGCTAGAGGCTGACAGCCGAATCCCTATGTTATAGGGTAATAGTACATGAATATTAAAGAATTCACAAACAGCTTGGCGCGCACTACAATAAAAGGTTACCGTATTTTCAATACAAAGAGGGGTAGGTTCAGGTTTTTAGTAGCATGGCTTTAGAAAATAGCGTACGATTACAGATTACAAATCGTTATCGTTTGAGAATTCCCCAGACTCTCTCTACTCGAGGCTTGATCGGAAAAAACGCTTGATTTTCCAGCTGATGAAAGGATAGCAAAGCCATATGCTGGAATGGCCGCTGGGGAACCATGTGATGGGTGGTCTGCCGGCAGACTCCCAGAAGTCCAGCGTGGCTTCTTTCGGGATGATCTCATCCCAGCGTCCGTTTATCATAAGGAGAGGACGGTTGCGGAGATAATGCGCGTAGGTCATAGCATCCACGAGAAAGCTGCGCTCAGGCGGGGCAACCTGCTCCCAACCCTTCTCTACCACCTCGTCAAGATATCGGTGGTATCGCTGTTGCTGGGTGGCAAACTCGGCTTCGCTACGGTGGAAGTCCCACTTGCGTGACAGTACCCGGCTTCTCATTCCTATCTTTTCCAGATTCCCACCGCTGATAATCAGCACGCCGCTGTTGATGCGGTGGTCTATCCCCATGGCAATAGCGGAGATAAAACCCCCGAAGCTCAGCCCGACGATGCCGGCCTTTCCCTTAGCCACCTCTTCCCGGGTCTCCATCCAGTCGAGTACGTGGCGTACGTCAATGACCGAGGTGCGATAGTTCTCGAACCATTCGTCATCCGAAAGCGGACGGTCAACCGGTAATGTGCGGCTGGAATGCGTAATGAGGTAGAGAATAAAAGAGGCGATTCCCTGGTCTGCCAGTTCACGGGCCAGGAGCTTCATCGGAATGACGCTCCGGTCACCCAGCCCATGAACCAGTATGGCCAGAGGTAGATTGTTGCCATATGGTCTCAGATATTCGCCGTATAACGCGTTTTTACTTTCATCGGGATTGGTGCCTGCAGGGGGGAAGCTGACTAGATATCGTTCGGATCGTCCGGTATGTTTAATTAGCCGGGTATCAGGGTCAGTATTCGGCTCGTAGTTAAAATGGTTGGTCATATTGGACATCATTACCTTCCGAAGAGCCCGAATAAACTTCGGTTTCTGTTGAGTCCTATTCTATCCCTTTATATCTACCTGTATCAACAGCCCGTCTTATCCTAGCGGTTAATTCACGACATATGGTCTCTTGACACAATCCGGGTGCAGTACTAAACTCAAATTCTAGATAGGCACAGAGGAGGTACGGCGTGAGTAAAATCTTTATTCCTGCAAGTGGCCCCGAAGATTGGAAGCGGTTGCTCACTGATCCGGAAAAACACTGGCAGACAGGCTGTTCGGCAAGAACACTCGCTTATTGTTGGCTGGAAGCAGGCGGGTTCCCCGGTTCAATAAAAAAGGTGTTTAGTGATTCGGGTATCGAATTATTTCGTGAGATAAAGCTAATTATAGCCTTTCCTGAATACAGGGCGGCCTTGAAGCCATACACATCGCGTTCATCTCAAAATGATATTTTGGCCCTGGCCAGGGCCGGGAAGGGACAGCTGATCTCCATCATGGTGGAAGGTGAGGTAGATGAACCCTTTGATGGGCCTATTGCTGATTGGCAGCCGACTGATATGGGCAATAAACAAATCAGACTGAAGTTCTTAAGTGATGAATTGGAACGCACTCAGACTGATATGGAATACATCAGGTGCCGCTTTTTGCGAAGGACTGCATCGGCGCTGTTAGAAGCAAGAAGATTTAACGCTCCCAATGCCTTGATGCTGGTCCATTCCTTCAGCAGGTTGAGAGGGAGCGATAACAGAAGCTTTCAGGCTTACTGCGGTTTTGTGAGTACCTTCGGTAAACCAGGGGGAATGAATTCCGTAGTTTTCATAAAGAACGTAGACGGCATAGATCTATATCTGTCTTGGGTAAATGGTGAGAGTAAGTACCTGGAGGTGTAAATGCTAAAACCGCATGGTTTACCGGTGCTGACGCATCGCGTAGCTATAGTAACCATTAATAGCGGATCATTAGAATCACCGGAAAAGTATAAAGAAATGCCCCAAGTAATCTCGCTTTCTTGCAGCTCTTCGACTGAATCCTACCTTGACCTTACGGTGGCCGGTTGTTTCCCTTCTATCGAACTGCACTAAGCTCAACCACTTGGAGCAATCATTATGATCTCATATTCATATTATTCTGTCAAAGCCGTTGAGCGGCTGGAAAAGGCAATAATCATACTGTTTGATTCGTTCAAACTATCACATAATCCCTGATGATCCTCTTATTGAATTCTAAACTTTATGGGTGAAGTTATTGCGATGCTGTTGCTCCCTGGTTGACATGGTGGATCGCATAAGAAGGTTGGGCACACTAAGGGTTGCGTTCTCAAGCGGTAAGCGTGATAGGTTAGGTTACTTAGATTTCAAACATAACGGGCAATTAATCGGGGGTTCATTTTCAATGGGATTCAAGAATTGTGAAGAATTGTTTGGAGATGTTCCAGTCCGGGTTCTCATGGGCATTGGATTACTCCTTGTGCCCACAGGCAGCCACCACAGGTGGGGAAGCCGTTTTTTAAGCAGTCTTCCTGGTTGCTGTCCAGAAAACTGCATCCTCCACAAATTGAACATGGTGAAAAGCTGAATGCTTGCACTCTCTCGCGGAAAGCGATGTGTTCCGGTGCATGCCATAGTTCGTCCAGATCTTTTTCCATAACATTGCCGATTGTAAAGCTGTGTAGGTGACGTTCAAGATCACCAAGATACATAACGCATTCGTGCAAAAGTGGTAGACAGGGGCTCAAACTACCATCCCATCTGATAGCACCGGCCCCGCTTTCTATAAACGGGCAACTATCCCGGGCGCCCCGGAAAATACCATCGGCCCAGGTGATATTGACGTCTCGGGATACCATAGAACGAACCGGGGCGCTGGTTTTTTCGTTTATTTCTATTCTGGGCATGTAGACATGAGGGGACAGGAAAGAGCGTCTCCAGCCTGCTATCTCTGGGGCGACCATGTCCATTTTTTCCATTTTGTAGGGATACAGTACCTCATTACTTAATTCTTTGGTATATGGTATTACATTGGTTACCATAAAACGCTTGGCGCCTAATTGCCAGGCAAGCTCACATACCGCGGGTAGATCTGCGACATTACGCCTCATGGCAACGAATACGATGCCGAGTTGAGTCTCGGAAGTGCCTGAAAATGGTACAGCACGATGTGATTTGGCCTTCCTGAAATGACCGAGGTTATTCAGTATTTTGGGCAGTGCTGCTCCTAGTCGAACATCGGCGTAGCTCTCTGGTTTGGCCCCATCAATGGAGACCCATAATACGTCTAGTCCGATTGATACTAATTCGTCCAGCAGATCTGGACTGAGCAATATTCCGTTGGTGATTAGCTCTACAGAGGTATCGAGTTCTTTTGCCCTGGTTACCATCTGAATAATCTTTGGGTGGATCAGGGGCCCCCCCAGACCCCCGAAGAAGACTTTGGGAGTAGGGGTAAATCTACGTAAGCCCTCAATGACACGGTCGAAGACGATGTCGCTCATGTTACCCATAGGCTCGTTCCATACGTTCCGAATACAGGTACGGCAATGTAGGTTGCACCGGCTGGTTGGTTCTAGATATAGCTTAGCCAGTTGCGTAGCAGGACGAAGTAGATAAAGGCCGTTGCTTAACTCATTGGCATAGACCTTGGTTCCGGGCTTGATACCATATTTGGAGGCTAAATAAGGTGGTATCGTTAAACGCCCTTTTCTGTCCGCTTTCAAGTATAGATCACGGTCGGTTATACTATTCTTCATAATCGATACATGCGTGTTTTTGACTATTATGATATCACATTCACACCCAACGGATTAGCCTTAAAACCATTACCAACTATGAAAGTACTGGGGGGAACCCAAATTCACCAAATGGGTCTAAAGAAAACGGTTGACTAATGGTGATTTTGGTGTATACTGTAATCTATCCGAAAGTTAAGAAGGACTGGAAAGGAGGCGCAAATGACAGTTACACGTGTGACGGAAATCAAGTCATCTTCTGAAAAAAGTTTTGATGATGCGATCAAGCTGGGAATTGCTCGTGTCCAGAAGACTATTAGAAACGTCCGGTCGGCATGGATTGAGAACCAGGAAATTATGCTCGATAACAGAGGACAGATATCTGAGTATCGGGTACAGATGAAGGTGACCTTTATTATCGAAGAGCCGAGCGGAAAGTGATCTTTCTCTCCTGAAGTCCCTCATATAAAATACGGTACTCTGTATCATAGTGGCTGAGTGCCTGTTCTGCCGATGGCGCATTCAATCCAACCGTCGTCTGGCTTCTCAAAATATATGTTGGCGCCAGTCCTATTTAACTCCATGTCCGCCATGGAATAGCTGGCGATTAAATCTCCGCTGTTTTTCCGGAAGAGCGTTCCTAATTCGTTTTTCGTGTATGAAGTCACCGCGCTTAAGCCGCAACAATCCTGAATTATCTTGAAGATATCTCCGGGTATCTGCCTTCTTGCCGGGTTAACATATCGGTAGGGTATCATGTATTCAATGATGAAAATGTTTTCTCTATCAGCACGAAATCGGGTGATAATGTTCTGTAAATCATTTTTATGCAGGTAGTAGCTGATACCTTCCATAACAATCAGAGATTGCATATCATGACAGTATCCATTTATTGGTATTTCTAGCACGCTTAAAATATCGGGTGAGGTAATATCAGCTGTTACACACCGTAGTTTATCCGTTAATTCCGGGCATACCTGAAGGTATAGTCTCTTTTTGTCTTCCATTCCCGATGAATCAACCTCGAAAATACGGTGAATTTTGCGAGGATTCTTGGACAGTATTTCTATGGGCAATGGGGACTTGCCAGCAGCAAGGAAAATCAACTGGAATTCCTGTTTTGCGGCGCTCAATTCCTGCTCTATCAAATGCTTTATGAAGCTTTTTCTGTTAAGAATGACCTCATGGTACCAATCACAAACGGAATTACACTCTTTGAGAAGTGGCTCTCCTGAAGACAGGTCGAGTTGGCTCACATACTGAAAAGCGGGGTCTTCAGTATAGAGTTCTAGCGCCCATTGCATGACTAAGGCGGCAGTAGGTTCGAGCCTCGATTTATCCGTCAACATTATCGTGCTTTTTGCTTCATTGCTCCCGTGCTGAGTGATTCAACCTCTGCGGGACTGAGTTCGCGAGCTTTTCCTTCCGGGAGTCTATTTAGCCTCAGAATACCCAGGCGTATCCTTTTCAACTCCAGCACGTTGTGTCCCAGAGCGGCAAACATCCGGCGCACCTGATGTTTCTTACCTTCGTGAATGGCTACAGAGTAGTCGAAGGGTAGATATCTGGATATTTTGACCTTAGCCGGGTGGGTCTTACCATCATCCAGATAAATCCCTTTTTCTAGCTCGGCTATTTCTTCCGGCTTTAGTTCTCCATCGATTTGAACCAGGTACTCTTTTTCTTGCTCGAAGCGGGGATGGGTCAACCGGAGAGTAAGATTGCCATCATTAGTCAAGAGAATCAGACCTGTAGAGTCTTTGTCCAAGCGGCCAACCGGGTAAATCCGGATGTTCCGGTATTTCTCCGGGAGGATGTCGACTACCGTTTTCCTCCCTCGGTCATCGCTGGTACTGGAAACGATCCCCTTGGGCTTATTGAGCATCAGATAAACA
>JAQUOC010000003.1 GCA_028717305.1 Dehalococcoidales bacterium
TCTTCCGGGACATCGAACGGTTAAAGCGACTGATTAACAACAGACTTTTTCCCGTTCAGATTGTATTCGCCGGCAAGTCCCACCCGGCTGATTTACCATCCAAGCACCTTCTGCATCAGGTTTATACTGTAGCTACGGAAAGGGATTTTGAGGGTCGAATTGCCTTTGTGGAAGACTATGATATGCACATGGCCCACTATCTGGTACAGGGGGTAGATGTCTGGTTGAATACCCCGCGCCGGTTGCGAGAGGCCTCCGGTACCAGCGGGATGAAGGCGGCGTTGAACGGGGTGCTTAATCTGAGCGTTGCCGATGGCTGGTGGCACGAGGGGTACAACGGTTCTAACGGATGGGTGCTTGGTGACAGTACGGCAAGACCGGAGCCGAATGAGGAGGATGCCATGGATGCCGAGGCGTTCTATCATCTCCTGGAAACAGAAATAGTACCTCTCTACTACTCCCGGGATTCTAAAGGCATCCCCAGGGGCTGGATACACATGGTTAAGAAGTCCGTTAGCTCTACCGTACCCGCTTTTTGCACCCGGCGGATGATCAAGGAATATGCCGACCGGATGTATAAGCCGGCTTTTCAGTCAATGATAGGCGCAAAACCACGCTAGGCATCCGTTAGCAGGATGTTCAGCGCCTCGGTAATGCTTACCAAACGGGACGTCCCATGAGTAGAGACGAGGTTAATCTCACTTTTTAAGAAAACTACCCGACGGCTTCGGGGATAATTATGCCCAGGTCGTCAATCTCTAGGTAACCCTTATCGATAGCTGCTGCCCGATAGAGATAAACAGGTCGGCCCATATCTTAGCTTTCCCGTCTCCCTGAGATGATCTTTTCTGAAATGCAGGGTAGGCATCACGGAGCATTTTATGGTACAGGTTCTGAACCTGCCAAAGGTTTGTTTCAAAGGGAAATGATCGGGAAAGATCCAGCACCGCCTTTAGATTCTCCAGTCTCGCCGTATCGTCGGGCTCGGACACCAGGTGAGTCATCGTTTTCACCAGGTTCTGCTCGAACAGACGGGACAGCCCCTCCTTATCGAGATCAATTTCCCATAGCTGGCTATCATCCAGAAGAAAACTGACACGTTCCACATCGATGGTATCGTTGGACAGAGCCTGGCGCAGATCGGTATTCAGTATGAACCCGGATGTGGTACGAAGGGCCTCGGGCATCGGATTGCCGAGATCAGCCAAGAAGCGCATTAACGGGTAGTAGGTTTCATGCAGTTGGCGATACGATGCTTCAACGTCAGCCAGCATGTCCTCCAGAACACGATCCAATACGCAGCGCTGCTCGTCACGGAAGAGTGATTTTATAGAGTAGGTTGATCCTCCGAAGTGCTTGTCCAGGAGACGGACGACTGCGGAGAAATCGGTAGTAGCACAGGTCTCGGTTATCTCCCGGATCATGACCCGATAAGCCTCCTCTCCTTGATAATCCCGGATGCCGGCATTGATATTATGCCCGCCAAGGTGAAGAACACCGAACGTAAGCAGTTTAGTCTCCTTGCTGATCACAGAACTTATCGCTACCCTTCCTGCTGCCAGCCGGGTTTTACCGCAATCGGTAGTCTGATAGTCTTCCCTGTCTACATCGTAGCAGTAGATCCTGGCGTGATTTCCATAATCCTCGAACAGTGAGCTGATGGCATAATGAGCACCAACCTTGGTAAGGTCCACCATTGCCGTTTTCACTAACTTGTCGTAGATCAGGCGGCCGTTACCATATCTGGGGACGTTGCTCCTGGCCAGTTCCAGATGCGCTAGAAAATCCTGCTCGGTATGATCACCAAACAGTTCTTCCGCCAGTTGAACCGCCCGTCCGGCGTATTGGACCACCTGTACCGTCTCGATACCGGACAGTTCGTCAAAGAACCATCCGCAGCTGGTGTACATGAGCATAGCATGGCGTTGAAGCTCGAGCATTTTGAGAACCGTTACCGACTCCGTATCGTCCAGCCTGCGTGTGCCATGCCGCTCCAGAAAGCTGCGGACGTTGTCCTCTGAGCGGTTGAGGACTACCTCGATATAGGCATCACGGGCTGCCCAGGGGTCTTTCAAAAATTCCCGTGCCCTCTCTTCATATTTAGGAGCCAGCGTATCACGTAACCAGTCCATTGCCTCACGTAGCGGAGCCCGCCAGGACTGCTTCCACCCCGGATTTCTCCCTGCGTTACACCCGCAGTCGCTACGCCAACGTTCCACTCCATGCACGCAGCTCCAGGAAGTATTCTCACTAATCTCAACCTCATCAGCAGGCGGGCATTTCTCCAGGTATTCACCATAGTTGGTGATACGGGCAAGGCCACTACCTTCAATATGGTGTAAAGCATAAGCCAACGCCATATCACCGAAGCGGTGATGGTGACCATAAGTCTCTCCATCGGTAGCAATGTGAACTAGCTGAGGCCGGCTACACCCTTCACGAAAGGAACCGGTAAGACGAGACGCAAAACTGTCGCCGCTTTTAAGGAGATCCTCAAAGGCAACGCTACGGGCAATCGGACCATCATAGAAGAAAATGCACAGACTCCGCCCCGAGGGCAGGTTAAGCTGATAAGGCATCGTGGGGTCGATGCCGGAATCATCGACCTGATGCCAGGCATCGGTACCAATATGGCGCACGCGACTGGCCTGATGGGGAGCCAGGATAGTAAAGATGATCCCCTGTTCAGTCAGGATATCCAGCGTTTCCAGGTCGACAGCGGTTTCCGGAAGCCACATCCCCTCAGGTCGTCTTCCGAAACGATGCTCGAAGTCCCTGATTCCCCAGATTACCTGCGTGATCTTATCACGACGGTTGGCCAAGGGCATAATCATATGGTTATAGGCTTGAGCGATAGCTGATCCATGTCCGGAAAAGGCGCTTTGACTCTCCCAGTCGGCATCCAAAATGGCCTGATATGTATCCGGAGCGTTTGACTGCATCCACATCAGTAAGGTCGGACCGAAGTCAAAGCTGATTTTAGCGTAGTTATTCACCATCTGAGTGATGTACTTGTCCTTATCCAGAATGCGCGAGACAGCATTGGGTGCATAGCACTCTGCCGTAACCTTTTCGTTCCAATCATGGTAGGGATAGGCGGAATCCTGCATTTCCACATATTCCAGCCAGGCATTCTCTCGCGGCGGCTGGTAGAAGTGGCCGTGAATACAGATATAGCGATCCATAATAACTCTCTCCCGAGGAAAGAAGTACCCCAGGGACTAGGTGGCCCCCAAACAGATTCCAGTAATCATTTATCTTGATTCGCTGACTTACTACTCTTGAAGTAGACCATAGCCAGCGGCGGCAACGTGATCCCGATAGAATAGGGGCGGCCATGAACTGAAGACCGATGTGCTCTCAAGCTCTTCGGATTACCCTGACCGCTACCGCCGTACTCGCTGCTATCGCTGTTCAATAACTCATCCCAAAAGCCGCCGCGCGGCACACCCACCTGGTAATCCTGATATGTCACCGGAGTAAAATTACCGACCACCAGCAATATATCATCAGTCGATTTTCCCTTGCGTACAAAACTGATGACACTCTGCAGAGCAGCGCTGGAATCGACCCACTCAAAGCCGGCCGGATCGCAGTCCGATTCGTACAGTGCGGGCTCAGCCCGGTATAATCCATTTAACGCCTTCACCCAGCTCTGGATACCACCATGGCGCCGGTAATCAAGGAAATGCCAGTCGATACTGCCGTCATGATCCCATTCCCGCCATTGTCCCAGCTCTGCTCCCATAAAGAGCAGCTTCTTACCCGGCTGTCCGTACATATATGCCAGCAGCAATCTCAGATTGGCTAACTTCTGCCAGTCGTCACCGGGCATCTTCCCAACCAGAGACCCCTTACCGTGAACCACTTCGTCATGGGATAAAGGCAGGACGAAGTTCTCGTTAAAAGCATAAATCATGCGAAAGGTTAAAGTATTGTGGTGGTATTTCCGGTGGATCGGGTCTCTCGACATATATTCGAGCGTATCGTGCATCCAGCCCATATCCCACTTCAGGCCGAATCCCAGGCCCCCCAGATAGGTCGGACGCGATACCATCGGCCAGGCGGTAGAATCCTCAGCAATTGTCTGCACATCGGGATAATTCGCGTACACCTCCTCATTCAACCTGCGCAGGAAGGCAATCGCTTCGAGGTTCTCCCGGCCTCCATATTTATTGGGAATCCATTCTCCTTCCTTCCGAGAATAATCCAGGTAGAGCATCGAAGCAACCGCATCGACACGCAAGCCATCAACATGATATTTATCCAGCCAGAACAGAGCGCTGCTAATGAGAAAACTCCGCACTTCAGCACGTCCGTAGTTGAAGATGCAGCTTGTCCAGTCATGATGGAACCCCTTTCTCGGGTCTGCATGCTCGTAAAGGTGAGTTCCATCAAAGAGTCCCAGTCCATGCTCATCAGTAGGAAAATGCGAAGGGACCCAGTCCAGAATTACCCCGATACCGTTTTGATGGAGGTAATCAACAAGGTACATAAAGTCCTGCGGTGTGCCATAACGGCTGGAGGGAGCGAAATAACCGGTCGTCTGGTATCCCCAGGAACCGAAGAAAGGGTGCTCCATAACCGGCAGAAACTCAACGTGAGTGAAGCCCATTTGCCGAACATAGTCGGTAAGCTGAACCGCCAGCTCCCGATAGGAAAGGGAGCGATAACCTTCTTCGGGTACCCTTTTCCAGGAACCCAGGTGTACCTCATAGATAGCCATTGGGCTGTCGAGCGCATTACGATTACCACGATGCGCCATCCATTCAGCGTCGCCCCAGCCGTATTCAAGATCCCAGACTACGGACGCCGTTTTGGGAGCTATTTCATTATAGAAGGCGAAAGGATCGGCCTTTTCTCTACTGCGCCCACCGTAACGAGGGATAATATGGTACTTATACAGGGTACCTTTGCCGATGCCGGGAATAAACGCCTCCCATATGCCTGACTGGCCCCGCGGCCATAACGGATTAGCTGCGCCGTCCCAGCCATTGAAGTCACCGACTACAGATACCTCTCTGGCATCGGGAGCCCACACCGAAAAATAGATTCCTTTTTGCTCATTAAGGTTGAGGGGATATGCCCCCATCTTATGATACAGCCGAAAGTGGTTACCCTCATTGAAAAGATAGAGGTCATCTTCTGTGAGGAGTGTTATCTGTGGGGACTTAAGTGGAATCCCCGGTTTCATGTCAGGCTTCTGATCCGATTTACTGCTGTATGATGCCTCTTTCTTCGCCATTACCGGTACTTCCTCCGCTTACGGATCTGGTCTACGGTTAGTAGTGTATCAACTACCTGAGACAATTGGCAAAATTGCCCGAGAGCGTATCGTGATCTGTGGCGCCAGTTCGGATACTCTACCGTGGTGCCCGGTATGTTCTGTTGTTGTATCTCGAGCCAAAGGTCTTCCAGATTGACAACAACTATCCGGGCCTTACTGGCGGCTAAAAACGACAGACTGGACTTGATAATGGCGTGGATATCATCATCCGACCCGCAAAGCCACCCGCTATCCTTCAAAATAGAAACCAGGGCCTCTTTCATACGCAGTAGCTTGTCCTGCTCCGATTTTACACCTGCGCTGTCCAGCAGACCGAGTTTACTTCGTTCTTCGATATCCAGACCCTGCCACAGTGAGGCAAATGGCGGCATATCATGCGTATTAAGGCTGGCTACCGCGCTGGAGGAAACCGGGTGAAGCCCTTTCGGCGAGTCAGCAGCAAGCTCGTAATGTAATATATACATGCGGGAGAAGTTGTGCCGACCCATAGCAGGCCGGATATATGAGGGCACCGTACCCAGGTCTTCACCGACGATGGTTGCCCGGTTTCGATGCGATTCCAGTGATAGTATTGCATAGAACTCTTCAGCCCGGTAACGTACATATACCCCCTGCCCAGGCCCTATACCATGTGGGATACAGAAAAGCCGATGCAAACCCATCACATGGTCGATACGAAGGACACCGGCATACCTGAGGTTATGGCGCAGACAGGCTACTATATAGCGGTAACCCTCTTCCCGAATCCTCTGCGGGTGCAGGGGAGGGAACCCCCAGTCCTGCCCGTTGGTAAAAACGTTGTCCGGAGGTGCTCCAACCGAGACACCTGAAACGAAAGCGTCCTGGTTATGCCACACATCATAGCTGTCGGGATGGACCCCAAGAGGGAGGTCCAGATAAAGCTTCATGTTTCTATCTTCGATCTCCTCTGCAATATGTTGAATCTGCTGATGGGCCAGCCATTGCACATAAAGATGATAACGTCTGTTTTCTTCGTCGTAGTCATTATCTCTGATAATACCGCTGCGCATTGGTTCCGGCCAAAATCGCCACGAAGTGCCCTGTCTCTCCATAGCAGCACGAAACCGGGCATAGTTTTCGACTACCGGGTTGGTATCTACGAAGTGCTGAAAATCACCGAGGCGACCGGATGACTCGGCAAAAAAGAAGCGGCAGAGTTCCTCCAGTACAACGCGCTTAAGCGCCATCTGGCGGCGGTAGTCAACCAGTGGCAGCCTGCGCAGGGCGGCAACTTCTTTCTCAAACGCAGCCGACTTTAGTATCGCCTGTGCCGATGAACACTTGGGGAGATCAGGTATCCTGTTGACATCCAGATAGAATTCATTCCATAGCTGCCGGCTGGCAGGAAGATAAGGACTGGGTTCGCAAATACCATCCAGAAACGTGGCTAAAAGAGGCAAAGTTGCTACGACATCCCCCCCCGTTTCAGCCAGCCATTCTACAAGTGCTTCCAAATCGGAGTAATCACCCCCTCCCCAACTTCCCTCCCTATGCAGAGCATAAAGAGGCAGGAAGGCTCCCCACATCCCGGCATTCTCCTTGCCTCCAGGTACATAGGCCCGGCGGGGTGCCGAAACTATCAAGGACTCAGCGTGATTGCCCTCCAGACATATCGTGAACCGGTGGTATCCCCAGGGTAGCCTTACCGGCACACCGAGCTGTTTGACAACATAACCGATCCCCTCTATCTCCGAGTGCTCCAGCACGGGCATCTCGGTTCCAGGCTGGCGCCAGTTCATTTCCTCACCCCCCTCCATCTCTATATGACAACCAAGAAGTGCCTCCGAGAGAGACGAGGGAAGCCTGACCCGGATTGAGAACGGAATATCATCCCAGGCTATTAAGACCGGCTCTACTATCATCTGCCAGAGCTCCTGACATCGCTGTCGCAGCGCAAACGGAACATCCTGTAGTCCGGTGATAGGCGCCCCCAGAGACTGAAGCACCGTTAGCAGGGATTCCACAGGCGCATGCTGCCGGCGGCGTTTCACATCATAATAAGCCGACTGTATACCGTGTAGACTGGCGAGATGGTGCAGTGATCGACTACCAGAGGAGAAGTTCATTCTTTAGGAGTATTCCTCTCTGGCGCAATTGATTCATCGATTGGCGCTAACATCTGCAATATACCCCGCAGCGGTAAGCCCACCCATTGCGGACGATTGTTCAACTCGTAATTGAGCTCATAAATAGTCTTATCCAGAAGATAGGTATCCATTATTACTTTCATATCCTCACGATTTTGGGGTATTATCAACGTATCCGCCATCAGGTCGAGGTAGGACTTTACATACGTCGCCGATACGCACAGGTACCAGGCATACGCCCACTGCTCCAGCAGCGGGATATCTTCAGGCCTGACCACTGTCGATGCCTGACCCTGCAGGGCAACGTAAGCAGCGTAGTGAAAGGAACGCACCATCCCGGCAACATCACGGAGAGGAGATCGTTTTATTTTGCGCTCTCCCAGGCGCCGAGCCGACTCACCCCCAAAATCGACAATAATAAAATCATCACCGGTATACAGCACATGTCCCAAATGGTAGTTGCCATGACAGCGGATTCGCATACCATCAATCTTATGCCTGGTAATTTCCTTGAAACGACCGATAATGGCATTCTCCAGCCGGAGAACCCTCTCAGCATCCAGCTTTTTCTCTTCAGGAAGAGACTGAAGGCGCCGGGACAACAGCCACAATACTTTCTTGGCAAAACCCCTCATACCATGGTACAGAGAGCGCTGGTAGGTTAGAGAGAAAGGTTCGGGGACGAAGTCCTGATTTTCCAGGGCGGAAGCCAGCGTCAGGTGAAGCTCGGCAGTACGCTGGCCGAGCAGTTGTGCCGAAACCAGATAAGCCCCGATTGTATCGGTGATCAAGGAAGGTATCTCTTGGCCGGTAATATCCAGCAGAGAGCCTCCGGGGAGTACCGGTATTTCCCCATCCGGGTGTAAGAGAGCCGCCTCGAAGTAACGCCCCAGAGAATCCATAGTGTACTGCCAAGCATCACCCTCGTTAGTGACGTATCTATGAAACACCCCCAATGTGACCGGTTTACCACGACTGGTATGGTACTCGATAAAGCCGGCAACTGGCGGAGTGTTATCAAAACGCTCTATCTCGGTAAGAAAGCGCCCTAGCTCCAGTTCAGGACTAACGCCTTCTTCCAGACGCCGAAACATCTTAAGCTTGAGTCGTTCGCCATAAACTACCGATGTGTTAGCATGCTCTCCCTTGATCAAGCGTGACTCCAGAACTGTCTCTGGCGCCCCGCGTATCCTTCGAAATACTTTTGGAGTACGAAAGGCGATAACCTCCCCCCTATCACTTTTGAACCGACGGCGCCAGTCCACTGCATTCAGCAAGGCGTCACGAAAATCAGGGTTAATTAAAGCATCGTAAATGACCCCTTTTTCTTCGAACTCTTTCTCCTTACGTTTTAACTGAGCCACTAAGGCCTGAGGAAATTCGGCAACCACTTTGCTGGCATTTTCCCCCCAAGCCAGGACAACGGGAAGAAAATAGGTCTCGGGTTCTCCCTCGTAGTACTCTATCTGGAAAATAAAGCAGTACCCCGTGGTAGTTCTCCCAGGTACCTTAATCACATCCTGTATTTGTCCCGACCGGGCGTAGCGGGATTTGCCAGCAAACCAATGGCGCTGCCTGACATAGCGTAATAAAGCTGCTTCTAAAGGTACCTGCTGCCCGCTTTTATACAGCTCCGAAAAATCCCTGCTCAAGGTAAGCGTCGTCACCGGAACCCCTTCTCTTGAAGCGCCCAGATCAATCTGCTCAGGGCGAACCGACCGCAGAGAAAACCAGTAGAAGGCGTACGGGCTTAAGGTAATCGGATACAAGGCTTCTCCAATTACGGGGAATTCCGTTTGCCCGAACATCTCGGTAGGTACTTTGCCAATGAACTCGGAGAGATTAAGCCCGGTATGCTGCGACAACCGGGAGAGATTTGCCACCACCAGAATAGTCTCATCTCCGTAACAGCGGAGAAAGGCCAGCACTCTACGATTTTCCGGCTGCAGGAACTGCAGGTTACCCCGGCTGAAAGCCCTGAATCGCTTTCGCAGGGCGATCAACCGCTTCATCCACCACAGTAGAGAGTCCTGGTTATTTTGCTGTGCCTCCACATTGATAGCTTCGTAATGATATTCAGGATCAATGTTGACCGGAAGATACAGCCGTTGCGGATTGGTGCGGGAGAAACCGGCGTTCCGGTCTGCGCTCCACTGCATCGGAGTACGGACGCCGTCCCGATCACCCAGGTAGAAATTATCACCCATGCCGATTTCATCACCATAATAAATAATCGGCGCACCGGGCAGGGAAAAGAGAAGGCCGTTCATCAGCTCTATTTTCTTACGGTCGTTGTTGAGCAGTGGCGCCAGACGGCGACGAATACCGAGGTTAATCCGGGCCTGGGTATCGTAGGCATAAACCCGATACATATAGTCTCTCTCTTCGTCGGTAACCATCTCCAGAGTCAGCTCATCGTGATTACGGAGAAAAAGAGCCCACTGGCAGTTCTCGGGAACAGACGGCGTATTTTGAAGAATATCAACAATAGGGAAACGGTCTTCCATACGAATGGCCATGAACATCCGGGGCATGAGAGGAAAATGGTAGGCCATATGGCACTCATCCCCCTCACCGAAGTAGGCAACGGCATCCTCCGCCCACTGATTCGCCTCAGCCAGCAACATTCGGTTTGCGTGCTTTCGGTCTATTTGCTGACGCAATTCTTTAAGGAAAGCATGCGTCTCCGGCAGATTCTCGCAATTAGTTCCTTCCCGTTCGTACAGATACGGCACCGCATCCAAACGAATTCCGGAGACCCCCAGGTTGAGCCAGAAGTCAATCGCCTTGAACATGGCCTGTCGCACCAGGGGATTATCATAGTTGAGGTCCGGCTGGTGTGAGTAGAAACGATGCCAGTAGTAGGCTTCTGCCACCGGATCCCAGGCCCAGTTCGATGACTCGAAATCCTTGAATATGATTCGGGCATCCTTATATCTGTTCCAGGTATCGCTCCAAACATAGAAATCACGCTTTTCGCTGCCCGGTGCCGCCTTGCGGGCCCGCTGGAACCACGGGTGCCGGTCTGAAGAGTGGTTAAGGACCAGTTCGTTAATAATGCGCAGACCGCGATAATTGGCTTCTCTGAGCAGTATCCTGAAATCACGAAGTGAGCCGTAGTTAGGGTGGATATCAGTATAGTCCGATACATCGTAGCCATCGTCCTTGAACGGAGACGGGTAGAACGGAAGAAGCCAGATAGCAGTGACTCCCAGGTCCTGAAGATAGTCGATTTTCTCGGTTAGCCCCGGGAAATCACCAATGCCATCCCCGTTACTGTCGTAAAAGGCGCGGACATGCAGTTCGTAGATGATAGCGTCCTTATACCATAGCGGGTCAGCATCTCGCCAGAAGTACCTTGAATCACCGGTTTCCATAACAGCACCAAACGTATAATATATTACTTCGACATTTTATTCCCTCCCCACTCTTATATCAAGACCCAGGGTTACCGATCGATTTCAACATACTGATAGCTCACTCCCCCAAACGGCCCAAATTGACAAATTCGGCCTTTAACATTATCATCTTAATATTATGATAAAGACAATCGCAGAGATAAACGACAAGATAAGAGATGGTAAGGCGGTAGTGGTTACCGCTGAAGAGATAATCGATATCGTTAAGGAGAAGGGTACCAGAAAGGCAGCGGAGGAGGTAGATGTGGTTACTACCGGGACCTTCGGTCCGATGTGTTCCTCCGGAGCCTTCATTAATATCGGGCACTCTAAACCGAGGATAAAGCTGGGCGGCGGGCGGACCTACCTTAACGAGGTTCCGGCTTATACCGGGTTGGCTGCGGCAGACCTTTATATCGGGGCTAACGCTATTCCTGATGACGACCCCAGGAACAGGTCCTATCCCGGTGATTTCAACTACGGCGGCGGGCATGTCATCGAAGAACTGGTAGCCGGTAAGGACATCAAACTGATAGCCACCGCCTACGGTACGGACTGCTACCCCCGGAAAAAGCTGGAGACCTGGATCAACATCAAGGACCTTAACGAAGTCGTACTGTTCAATATCCGCAACGCCTACCAGAACTATAATGTGGCGGTTAACCTCTCGGACAAAACTATTTATACCTATATGGGGGTTCTGAAACCCAACCTGGCTAACGCTAACTTTTGCAGTGCCGGACAGCTCTCCCCGCTGCTCAACGACCCGTACTACAAAACCATCGGCATCGGTACCAGGATATTCTTGGGTGGAGGCACCGGCTTTATCGCCTGGCAGGGCACCCAGCACAACCCCAATGTACTCCGCTCGGACAATGGAACTCCGAGAAGAGGGGCCGGCGCCCTGGCTGTGATCGGCGATCTGAAGCAGATGAATCCGCGCTGGCTGGTCGGGACAAGCATGATGGGGTACGGCTGTAACTTAACGGTGGGGATAGGAGTGCCCATCCCGATACTCTCCGAGGAAATCCTGCGCTACACGGCAGTGAGTGATGAGGAAATCTTCGCCCCTGTAGTGGACTACTCAGAGGCATACCCAAACCTGAAGCCGGACATCCTGGCCGAGGTCAGTTACGCCCAGCTAAAAAGCGGCACGATAGTAATCCGGGGAAAGAAGGTACCGACCGCCTCGCTGTCCAGCTACTCGAGAGCGGTAGAGATCGCCGATACCCTCAAGGAATGGATACTGAAGAGGGATTTCCTGCTGACCGAACCGGTAGCACCCTTGCCAGGGGTCGGCTCGGATGTGAACTGCAAGCCGCTTCCAGAACGTCCGATAATAGAATAACGGCTGCGGTCACCGGAGACACGGAGGTTAATTTTTGTGCTGAGTTATGTTAAAATAGGGACTGTGTAGGAGTGTAGCTCAGTTGGGAGAGCAGCGGTCTCCAAAACCGCCGGTCGGGGGTTCGAGTCCTCCCACTCCTGCCAGATTTGGGCCGAGGTGGCGGAATTGGCAGACGCGCTAGCTTGAGGGGCTAGTGAGCGCAAGCTCGTGGGAGTTCAAATCTCCCCCTTGGCACCAGGAACCCGGCTCAGCCTACCGGGAAAAAGAGAAGGGGGAAAGGGCTCCGGTACATTTTTAATATGCGGAAGTAGTTCAGCGGTAGAATGCTTCCTTGCCAAGGAAGAGGTCGCGAGTTCGAATCTCGTCTTCCGCTCCAATAGAATAGAGCTGTGGGGCGACGTAGCCAAGAGGATAAGGCGGCGGTCTGCAAAACCGCTATTCACCGGTTCGAATCCGGTCGTCGCCTCTAAATTTTTGCCGGAGTGGCGGAATCGGGTTGCAGTGAAAATATTATTGATAGAATCGACCATTTGCTGTGAGAACGGATGTATCAAATTGTTTAACAGGAAGCGGAGAGACGGAGTTGCTCGACACTGACATATTTACCGCATGTCCGGGTGTTCAATGATACTCCGGTGAAGACCTGGCACTTCAAGGCGATTGGCGATTTATGATCTTCTAAACTTTATTATCTCCGCCAAGATGCTAACCGCAATCTCTTCTGGGGTTTTGGCGTTGATTTCCAGCCCGATAGGAGCATGAACCCTGTCCAGTTGTTTCTGGGATATTCCCTTGGCCAGCAAGTTTGCGAATAAGGCCTTATTCTTGGTCTTACTGCCCAGCATACCGATATATCCCGCTGATGTGGTTAAGGCTTGCTCCAGCACTACCTCGTCATACTTGTGCTCCCGGGTAATAACGATGATAATGCCTGTTTTCGTTATATTTAATTTAGGGAAAACCTTATCGAAGCCTTCGATGAATATGGCATCCGCCTCCGGGAAACGCTGCGGATTAGCGAACTCCTCGCGGTCATCAATCACTGCAATTCGGAAGTTTAAGAGCTTGCCGATTTTAGCCACTGGGAGCGACATATGGCCACCACCGAAGAGATAAAGTATGGGTGAAGACGCCACAGGTTCAATAAAGACCTCCAGATTACCGCCGCAAATCATCCCCATCCCTTTACCTTCCTCTTCAGTCAGGCTAAGTTGAAACCGATCCGGTTTACCCTTCCTCATGACCTGAGCAGCCAGCTCGCATACCCTAGCCTCCAGACCACCACCGCCGATGGAACCAACAATACTCCCATCAGCCTTCAACAGCATCTTGGTGCCTTCCTCACGCGGCGTAGAACCTGAAGTTGAGACAATCGTAATCAGCGCCGCCTCTTCCCCATCCTCCATGGTTTTAACCATCTCTTTGTAAATATCCGTATCCGTCATCCCTACCCCCCTTCTGATATGATCTCTACCACTGGCTCTGCCAAACAGACCTGCCCCAGTAAGACATGCCTAATACCGGGGTGCCCCACCGCTAGAATCTCCCGCGCCAGTTCCCGCCCCTGCGACAACCCGCCGTCTCGGTCTACTTTATTGATAAAGGGGACAATCCGGGCATTTTCCGGACTTCCTTTGGTTATCCCTTGCCGGTGGGTTACGAGTGTGGCAATAGCCGTATTCGACAGTGCTGCACCAAGCGGCAGTCCCAGTAGTCTGGCAGCAATGCCGGCTCTAAAGACCTCCTTCTCATTCAAAGAACTACCTACCGCATCAACACCCACCACAGCAACGACCAGAGAGGTTCTATCCGGAATTACCGGCTCAGCATCATTCGGTGCCTTAAGTGGACGCCGGGCTGCCCCGTCTGCCTCCACAATAACATGAGACACCGTCTTTATCCCAATCAGCTTTTCTACCAGCCCCGGACGAATACCAGCCAGCTTCCCCGAAGCAAGCCGCTCCGAAGCCAGGGTAACATGGCAGCAATAGGATACACTCCGAAGGAACCGGCTTAGTAGCTCTGTTTCATCTTTTTCCACGATGACCAGCGGTGATTCGGTCAATAACGGCTCAAATATTTTGGTTGTGGTCGTGGTAACAACACAGCCACCAGCCAGAGCCAACTCCTCAGCCAGGGCAAACATGATACTTGTTTTACCCCCACCCCCCACCAGGCTGATCACCTCACCGGGTCTTATCTGCAAAGCTTCTTCTAGTTTCACGGCTAAACGTTAAATCGCCTCAATATTGCTTCAAGTACACCACCGGATATCGCCCGTATCCGGGCCCGGATGCAATAACAGATGTCCTCACCCGCCACAGGATCGATTTCAAGCAGTTTGGTCCCCACTTCTACCGGGACTCCGTCCCGAATGAGGGCCCGGATGACGCCCCCGAGCGGGGCTTTAATCTCCTGCTCCCCAACCGAGCCGACTAACTCACCGGACGAGACCGTGTCACCCATCTCCTTCACCGCCCGGAACAGACCGCTCACGTTTGAGTGTATCACCCGCTCCGAGGTCAGTCCACCCACGGCAATCGGGATACCGGTATTCGACTCCGCCTCTCCATCAAGGATTACCCGGCCCAGCTGCTCCGTATTGTTAGTCTCCACAACCATGTGCACGTCGCGACCCACCCTGAAACCGGGGCCCAGCCCGATAACCAGAGGGGCGTCGCTTATCTTCGTCCCCAGGTTCTTCTTAGCCATGACAGCATCAACAAACACGTCGGGATTAAGGGCATCCTTTATCTTAGCATCAGGATCAACAATAACCGGTATCCGGTTACCTGACCATGCCCTATGTATCCCAGACAATGAATTTACCAGTACGCCAGTCACGTCCTCGATTTCTTTTTCGTTGTCATACACCGCTTCGGAGAAGGTAACCCCCCGACTCACCGCCTGGGGATGGGGTATCTCCATTAAACAGACCCGGAGATGAGCCTGGAATAGACGGTGCGCTACACCGCTGGCCACCTCGCCTCCACCCTTGATCAGTACCACCAATTTGTTAAGGTTCATCTCTGCCTTTCCTTTACCATATTAACCAGCCTCACTCCCCTCACCTGCCGGAAGATGGCACCCTCGCTGATGGAACGGATAACCGACTCCGGTTCATCGACTATCGCCCCGCTAATGACGTCCACTCCCCAGTCGAAAAGGAGCGGGGACAACGGGCTGGTCGGCCCTACCAGTATGATGAAACTATCCTGGCTCAACGCAAGCAACCTTTCCAGGGTGTGATTTATGAATGATGTCCCGGTAATGGCAACCACGTCAGCCTGAGGAAGAAACTTGTCTGCCGCCGCGGCAGGAAAGTCATCGTCCCGGGGCCTTTGCTCAAGGACCCAGAGTTCCCTGGCAACGTCTTTTAATTTCGGAACCCAGGGGAAGTGGCCCACCACAGCAATATTCTTCCCCTGCCCTCTTGCCATCAGCATATCCAGAGCATTTTCCGTAACGCACCTGGCTTCGTCAACATCGATCAGCGAGTTAACAGCCGCCATACCGATCGACGCCTCAAGGAGATTATCTGATTGAGCATACCGTGCAATCTCCAGAGCCGGTTTACCACGCAGTGCTCCTGCCTCCCGTACCATGCCATGATGGGGATGGTCACCGCGGAAGGTGGAGGAAAGCCCGCAGTTTTTGCTGACGACCGCCGTCCAGAAGGCGCACGAGTAGACCTCACGAATCATGCTGTTACCCTTCAGTGTAGCGATTAAATCATCCAACAGCTTCATTCTGACCTCCTAATGTCCACAACGGCAGAATCTCTTCAATCCCAGCAGCTCCGCCGTTCCGGAGATAGTGGTGCCGTAGAAGATAGCCTCTTTACCTTCTACCATCTTCAGCATCGGCTCAATAGTGCCGTTCACTATCGTGGTACCGGTTACCAAGGCAATATCACACCAGTTAAGATTCTCTTCTGTTTTCTCCGGACCACAAACGATGACCCCAAACTTCTCAGCACCGATATTTTTTTCATCCAGGTCCGTCACCATTATCTCGAATTTCGATGACAAGGCCTCAATCATTCGTGGCTGAAAGCCGATAAACGCGACTCGGGGGTGTCCGTAGGTTTGCTCGATATAATCCGCAAGCTCATTAGCACACTGCCGGGGTTCTTCATCCCGGCAGTGAACCGTTCCGGCCGTCTTCCTCAGATACCGCATTACCGCATTAAGGCTGGCAATGAAGACAGCCCGCTGGAAATTATCACTGAGTGCCATCGAGGCGACATCCAAAAGACACCCGTTATAGTTATCATACATATCGGTAAATGCCTGCCCATAGCAGCTCTGGAACTCGGCCTGCATCAGACGCTCACGCCCCACTATCAACGGGTAATCGCGATCCTTAGGTCTGCCGATAGCTTCCTCAGCAGACAGTGGAGCAGCCCTGATGATAATCTCATCCGACTCGAGGTTGTTCTCCTTGATGCTGGCAATGAATTTCTCCCTGAGAGAGTCATAAATGTTTGGCTTCATGAACCTTTATCCTTCTCAGTTTTAGTATTAGGTAGACATTCTTACCCACAGCTAAATCCATGTCTTCAAATATATGGTGGGGCAACTCGGCCACCAGCTTATTGTCACCCGCTGCTACTTCTAAACGCACCATCTCCCTGGTATCTTCGATAGAAGTGACAAGCCCCGTAAAACGGTTCACCCCCGGGCCAGGTGGTAAGGTATCGGAGATATATATATCTCTGGGGAAAAGAGCAATTCGTTTAACGGAGTTGCCATCGTGTGGCACAATAACCGGCAGGCCACCACAACCAACCTCAACAACCCCGTTGCCCAGGTTATGGCAATAGGCACAGTCCAAAATATTCGGCATGCCAACGAAATCGGAGACAATCTTGCTGGCAGGATAGAAAAATACCTCCTCCGGCCGACCTAATTGCTCAATATGACCCTTATCAATAACCACAATCCGGTCGGCCATTTCCTCGGCCTCGGTCAGATCATGAGTAACATACATTGTAGTAATCCCGAGTTTACGCTGAATCCGCCGGAGCTCAACCCTGAGGTATTTTGACGTCTGTGTATCAAGCCCACCCAGCGGCTCATCGAGAAGCAGTACCCGGGGTGACGGTGCCATTGCCCGAGCCAGAGCCACCCTCTGCTTTTCACCACCACTTAAGCCTGCCGGGTAACGGGAGGCAAGATGGGGTATCCTCATCATATCCATGAGTTCGTTTACCCGGTCAGCAACCTCACACCCGTTATAATGCTTTGATGCCTTCAGACCATAGGCTATGTTATCGACAACGGTAAGATGGGGAAACAAGCTTAGATCCTGAGACACGTAGCCGATGCCCCTTTTATTAGCCGGAACCCTGTCTATCGGCATGCCGTCGAGGAGCACCGAGCCATTGTAATCAACAAAACCGGCCACAATATTCAGCAGTGTGGTTTTTCCAGCACCATTATGACCCAGCAGTACCAGCAGATCTTTGTCGGGAACTGTAAAATTTACATTACTACAGACGTATTTACAAATGTTACGGAATTCGATAGACGGCATATTATTTCCACTGTCTGGTTAATCTCATTTCTATATAGGCGAAGAACTTCTCAAAGGATAAGCACATCACAGCCAATACTATCAAACAAACGATAATAATATCTATACGAATCAGGCTCTCGGCTTTCATCATTAAAGCGCCGATACCGGTGGGTATGGCTACCATCTCAGCAGCGATTATTACTCTCCAGGCCATCCCGGCCTCAAGCCTCAACCCAGTGAAGATGTTGGGAATGGCGAGGGGGATGACCACCGTAGTCAGAATCCGCCGGTCCGACGCTCCCAGTGCCCGCGCCGTCTTCACGTAACCCTGGTTTACATTCTTGACCCCGGTGATTGTATTATACATGACAGGGAAGAAACTGCAAATGAATATGATAGTGATGGGCAGAGCCTCGTTGATACCAAGCCATAGCATCAAGAGCGGCAACCAACCGAGGGCAGGTATAGGATAGAACAGACTGAATATTGGATTAAGTGCCTTATTGGCGATCTCCTTCCAGCCCATCAGGATACCCATGGCAATACCGGCGATAGACCCTGCAGAAAGACCGATAAGCACCCGGCTTAGACTGCTCAGGAAATTTCTCCCCAGCACTCCATTAACGACAAGGTGATAGAACTCTGTCACCACTGCCGAGAAAGGCGGAAATAGGAACTGGCCCGGAGCCAGATTAAACCGGGCAACCAGTTCCCATACTACCAGGAATACAATTACGGGGAGTATTCCCCAGCCTGGTTTAATCCAGCTCAGTCTATTCATAGAGATACCTTAGATCCAGAATCTCCATGGCATCGAAGCTGTCTTTTATATACCCCAGTCTGACTAAATAGTCTATGGTCTCCTGAACTACATCAGGATCAATGTCGGTGGTATAGTCAAGTCTCTCCATAGACCGCAGCAACACCTGAGGAGTGATTTCCAGCTGAGCGACCACATCGGCTACTTCAACCGGCTGAAGACTACTGCCAACGCCGCCTAACTGCCGGGCCATGATCACCGCTACTTCCTCGGGGTTCTCATTACTCCAGTCGGTTGCCTTTTGTGTTACTTGTACCAGCTTCTCAACTACATCCGGGTTATCGTCCAGAAGACTTTGCTTAACCACCAGCACACTACCCTCCATATCAGGCCAGATGTCCTGACTCATGAGCATCATTTCAAAGCCAAGCTCTTCAGCCATAGTAGCCCACTGCTCCGGCATAAAAGCAGCATCCAGTTGCCCCATCTTAATCGCCAGGGCCAGCTTTTGAGGATTCATCCGTTGAACGTTAGCCATTATTTTGGCTTCGTCAAGGCCGTATTTATCTATCGCCTTGTGCATCAGCGCATCAACTGCTCCGCCCTCTCTGACACAGCCAAGGCGGATGCCTTCCTGCTCCAAGTCCTCGACCGTCTTAATCCTGTGCGGGTCAACCACCAGACCGTAACCATACCTGTGAGTACCGGCCACGATTCTGATCGGTACACCGGCGTTGGCGTAAACATTTATCGCCGGTACTAGACATAGATAGGCAACCTGAATATCATCACGGGCCAGAGCCGCAGCCAACGCCATGCCGGTTGCATAGCTCTCATATGAAGACAGATGCAACCCTTCATCTTCGTACCACCCCTGATCCTGACTGATATAGGCACAGGCAGCATGATCCATAAACTCCACCGCCATCCCGATGGATGCCGACTCTTCTTTATCCGCACAACCCCCCACCGGTAGCAGAACCAGCAAGCCCGCAAGAAGCAACAAAAGCCGTTTTCTCATTATTTTCCCCTCCATTCATTTAGTTATCGGTTGGTCGGACACAAATCCAGATTGATGACTGATTGTTGATGGTTATCTTGTATAAAATATACCGCTTTTCAAAAAAATTTTCCTTTCCTAACCGCGTGCTAACTATAAGAACTCCCGAAACTTAGTCTACAAATCATGGGAAAACCAACGTAGCTTCCTTGCCCAAATTCCAGAACGCCCACACTGCTGGACTACGAATAGCTCTTCCGTAATAAACCGGTGATATATTACTACCGACATAACCCCTTTGTCAATCTCCGTTAGCCAAGATAGTGTCGATAATCATCCCTGTTATCAATATCTACAATAATACCCTCGGAGGCGACATCTACCTCAAGAACGTCTTCGGGATGGGAATCAATAATCTGACGCCCGCCGATATCACCCTTAACTCTCATCAGCTCCTGGATGTATTTGGGGGCAAAGATGACGGGGTGTCCCCTGATGCCCCGGCAGGTTGGGATGGCTATGCCTTTATCCCCGCTCAAGAAGCCTCTGATCAGATTATCTATCGTCCGGCTATTTAATAGCGGCTGGTCGCTTAGGGCAAGCATTATCGCCCCAGCTTCAGGAGCAACCAGCTTAAGCCCGGCAATGATAGATGTGATCATACCTTGCCTGTATTCCGGGTTTTGCGCTATCCTAACCGCTCTGGAGCCGATCCTCTCAACCACTGCTTCCGCCCGGTGCCCCACCACCACAATAACCTCAGCTACCGCCGAAGCCAACAGGGTATCCACCGCCTGCTCAATAAAAGTGCTCCGCCCGAATGGTAGCAGTTGTTTAGGCTCTCCCATACGGCTTGATTCTCCAGCCGCAAGGAGTACCGCCGAGATGAATACCGGCTTATCCAGACTCATTCAACGAAAACTCCGGAAAGATTCTACACTATCCTCCGGCCAAAAGCGACGCTTTGTCAAGCGGTAAGGCGAATACACGACTAAACGCTGAGCCTGTATTTACGCTTTAGTAAAGGTCAATAGGGTTCAACAATTCTTCTCCGAGGCTATAATGCTGTGCTTCCGCGTTTAAACCAGACCTAAAACCGGGTAACCGCCTCTCTCTTGTGCCTTACCGAATATTAGCTTTGCAACAGCCAAGTCCTGTATAGCCACACCGGTAGAATCAAAAACAGTTATTGCCTTACTATCTGTTCTCCCTTTCTTCTTACCGGTAAGTACTTCAGCCAGAGTTGCATAAATTTCATCGACGGTAAAAAGACCTTTGCTTATCGGCATGTTGATCTCCCCGCCATGACTTGCCTGTACTACTTCGTCTACGACCACCATAGCATCTCTCAGTATAGATGGCTCCAGCTCCTCTTTACCTGCCCCATCTGCTCCGACCGCATTTATATGCGTTCCATCAGCGACCCACCTTCTCTTAATTATGGGTTCACGAGATGGCGTTAGAGTACAGACAATATCCGAAGATACTGCCTCCTCCAACGAACATTTCCTTATCGGGTACTCAGGCAACGAACTGATTAGTTTATCCATATTTTCCGTAGCAATATCAAAAGCGTTTATCGAAGTCAGTTCGAATAATTCAGCGTGCGCTATTATCTGAGTATAAGCTTGACAACCAGCGCCTACTATCCCAAGGGTATTCGAATTCCGCCGAGCCAGATATTTAGAGGCTATGGCCGCTATAGCTCCTGTACGACAGTATGTAATCTCGGTACCATCCATCACTGCCAGAGGAAATCCCGTTTCCGGATCATTGCAGATTAATACTGCCATGACTGCGGGGAGAGAGTGGGAACGATTAAAAGGGTGAGAATTTACCCATTTTACTCCGGCGAAACCAGGTAAGGCAGCCGGCATGGCCCTGAAGTCCCCGCGTTCAACAGTCAAATATGCCTTTGGCGGCATGTTGGCTTTACCTTCGGCCCACGCTTTAAAAGCTTCTTCGACTACATTTATGACTTCCGACATATTGATGAGACTTCGAATAGCACTTCTATCTAACAAAATCGTGGACATAGAATTAATCCTCCTGTTCACTCCTAATACGCACGCCAACCGCGTCAAGAAATCATGCCCCACGCAGACCGGATATAATCACGACCCTTGCATCTATTGTCTCTGCCCAAACTCGACTGGTTATCGACCCCCTTAAACACTAACTCCGCTGACCAGCTAATCACTCAATTCTTGATTGTAAGCGAAGTCAGCAGCCACCCCCCCAGTATGGACAAAGAGCATGGTATCTGCCTTGGTAAACACCCCTTTATTGATGAGATCTATAAGTCCAGCCATTGCTTTGCCGGTATATACGGGGTCAAGGAATATCGCTTCGGTCTGCGCCACTAATCTGATAGCTTCGATACCCTCCCGAGTTGGTATCCCGTAGCCTTGCCCTAGATAGTCGTCGTAAATAGTTACCTCTTCCGGCTTTATGATTATATCCAGACCGAGTAGCTCAGCCGCGGCGTTAGCTTGGTCAACAACGACAGCGGTAGCCTCATTTCTGTGGTTAACAACACTGATACCAACGACATTCATGGTAGATTTAAGATATTTGAACCCCAATACCAAGCCCGCCTGGGTTCCCCCCGAGCCATTGGCCAAAATCAAATGCCGGGTTTCTATCTCCAGCTTCTTCAGCTGTTGAACAATCTCCTCAGCAGCGCTAACCCAGCCAACAACTCCGAGGGGCATGGTAACACCAACCGGTAATATCAACGGGTTACGACCCTGACCACGCAGCCTATCAGCCAAACTACTCGCCTTCTTAAGCATGGTGGTGAACATTTCACGTGGGTCAGCTACTTCAAAAAGTTCCATTGTTGTATTCAGTATGTTAGCCAGTAAGAGATTACCCTGTTTTTCCGGATGAACACCTTTAAATAATAGTAAGTAGGGCTCCAACCCTAACTTACGGCTGGCGGCAGCTACCTCCAGGGCAGAATTGGACTGCGAACTCCCAACGGTTACAACAGTATCAATCCCTCTTTGCCTGGCATCAGCCAGTACATACTCCAGCTTACGAAACTTATTGCCGCCTAAGGCCAGCCCGCTCAAGTCATCACGCTTAACAAATATTCGTGGTCCGCTCAGGACGTCCGACAGTCGTGTTAACTCATGTAAAGGAGTGGGCCAATAGCCTAAATCAACCCGCGGTAACTTCACTATAGACATAACCAACTTTCTTTATGAGCCTAAATTGGGTAACCAGGTGACCAGTTGCGGAAACGCCATCAGAAGAGCTAAACAAGCAACCATGATAAACACAAAAGGTATGACCGAACGGTAGATATCTGTCAAAGTTATCTCTTTAGGAGCCATCGCCTTCATAAGAAAAAGGTTATATCCAAATGGAGGCGTCAGGTAAGCAATCTGACAGGTTATGGTATAGAGAACACCGTACCAAATCAGATCGAAGCCCAGCTTACCTACCAGTGGGATATAAAGAGGAGCAACGATAAGGAGCATAGCCGTATCATCCAGGACCATACCCATCAAAATAAAGGAGGCCTGCATCATTATTATTATTCCCAAGGGGGGGATACCGGAGCGCATAAAAATGCTCTCTATTGCATTTACGGCGCCAAGGCCGTCAAATACTGCCCCGAATGCAATTGCCGCTAACACGATCCACATGAACATGCAGCTGACGCTCAGGGTATCTTCCAGAGCATCGTTGAATACCTTCCAGGTCAGCCGCCGGTTGATGGCAGCGGCAATGATAGCTGATATTGCACCCACTGCTGCGCTCTCGACCAGACTGACCACCCCCATGAAGAATAGCCCCAGCATCACAAAAATGATGATTACCACCGGCAGGCCGGCCCCTAGCAGCCGGAATTTCTTTCCCCAGCTAACCTCTCGCTCTTCTGCGGATAAAGGCGGACCCAGTTCGGGGCGCATCCGGCATCTAACTCCGATGTAAATGATAAAGGCGACGGCCATAATGATACCGGGGATAATACCGGCCAGCCACAGCTTACCGATTGCTACCCTGGCGATCATTCCGTAGAGAATAAGCACTATACTCGGTGGAATAAGGATGCCCAGTGAACTACCTGCCTGGATCACTCCGGTAACCATTAGCTTGTCGTACTTGCGCTTGAGCATTTCAGGCAAAGCCAGGCTACTTGTAATCACCATACCGGCGACACTCAGTCCGTTCATAGCGGCTATTAAAGCGCTCAGGCCGATTGTTCCTATGGCTAGACCGCCCCGGGTTGGACCCATCCAGACATGCAGGGCGTGGTAAAGCTGATCCGCGATCCCTGATCGTGATAGAAGATAACCCATGAAGATGAATAACGGCAGGGTCAGGAGCGGATACCAGTTCAACAGTTTGAAGCCGGCATGGAAAGCCATAGCTTCACCGCCACTACCCCATAGGAACAGAGCGAAAATAGTGGCGATACCGCCGACGATAGCAAAGACGTGCCGCCCGGTCAGAAGCATAACCAGCATCAACCCGAACATCAAGACAGCAATAAGATGGATACTCATGTTATCGCCTTCCCTCTGGCTGCTGCCAGGTCCTTGATGAATGAAGATATGGCCTGCAGGAGCATCAGTATGATGCCGGTTGTCATAATGAACTTTATCGGGTATAGATACGGTCCCCATGGAGTACGGCTGACTTGCTTATACTCCCAGGCATAAAGTGAACTCTCAATACCACCTAACATTAGTACCACAAGAAAGACAGCAAGGAGAGAAAAGGTAATGGCGTCAGCAGTAGCTTTTCTTTTTGCCGACCACCTGTGGTAGAGGACATCCATTCTAACATGCCCCTCGGTAAGCAGAACATAGCCACCGCCAAGTATGTAGAAGGTGGTCATAATATACTCCCCCATCTCAACCGACCACTGTAAAGGAGTATTAAAACCAGCCCGGGAAACCGCCTCAATCAGCAGGACAGCTAATAGCGCAATGACGATGAACTTCACAATCTTGCCTACTGCCCGGCTCATTGAATCAATACAACGAACGTAGGTTATTGCTGCCTTAGGCACTTCAACCCCTTTAAGTTGATACTTTGGAAGTAAGCCCTCCGTAGCCTATTCTATTAAATAACCAGCTAGATACTAGAGGGAGGGCTTACTGACCACATCAATTCTATATGTTAATCTGGTACTGCACACCGGTAGGGAGTCCCGGCAGCTTCCAAAAGATCTTGATAGTCTCGAAGGATCTGTATTGCCTGGGCCTCCCTGGCGCCCATAGCAGCAATATCATCCCATATTGATTCCTTCAAATCGGTCATCCTTGCCCAATCCTCATCGGGTAATGTGGTAAGGATAAAACTCTTTCCCCCTTCTCCAGCCAAGCGGTAGTGAGCTTCACCCCAATAATACCATACCGTCTTGTTGTACTGGGCAGAGTCGATCGTCAACCTCCACAACTCTTGAAGATCAGGAGGTAAAGACTCCCAGGAATCAGTACTAACAACCCAGTCAAGTGCCCAGCGGCCTACCACATTGGTAAGGAAGTAGTCGCACACATCGATCCATCCGCAGGTATACCCCTCGGTGGCGCCACACCAGCAGAGCCCGTCTATCATACCGGTCTGAATCGCCATCTGGATATCTTCCCAGGGAAGCGTTACCGGTGCAATGCCGGCCAGTGCCAGTGTCGGCTCCATAGCGCCCATACTGTGTATTTTCAGCCCATTCATGTCTTCAAATTTCCGGATCGGCTTGGTAGTAATGAGATTACTCGTGTCCCAGCTACCAATGCTTAGATAGGTAACACCGGGCACATCATCGTAGGCTGCCTCCCAGATTTCATCCAGCCCAAGTTCTCTCCACAGCGCGTCTATTTCCAGACCTTCCTCGGCATTAAACGGAAGACAACTGCTAATCTTGCTCAAGCCGCCGATAGGAGCCGCCATAAACTCATCGGGGTGGCAGGTTATATCAACGGTACCGGCCGCCAGTGCCGGAATCAGTTCTGAAGTAGCCACCAGCTCATCGGCAATATATATCTCGACCTTCATTCGTCCACCCGATGCTCGCTCCAGCTGTTCTAGATAAGGCCGGAAAATCTTATCGGTAAGGGCGGCGTCGCAATAGGACTGAAACCTCCAAGTGATGGGTTCAGTTACTTCAGCTGGTGACTCCGGTTCTGGTGTCGCCGTCGGTTCTGGTGTCGGCGTTGGTTCTGGTGTCGATGTTGGACCGGTGCAGCCGCTCATTATAGGAATGCTGACTGCCAGCACCGCCACCAAACCCAAACCAATAACTAGTTTTAGCAATTCCTTTCTTTTCAAGTGTAACCCTCCTTGTTTATTTCCTGCCAGTTCATATTCTTTTTTACGTTTATATATTCCCTCCTCTCTGAAACCTATTTACTCTATTTTGCCGAGAAACATGAACTCACTTAGTATAATAAATGCGCCAGTTAAACCGAAATCACCAACAAAACCTTATAATTATACACATACCAATCTTATTGTATTTTAGCACCCTACCAGAGGCGAACTGACTATTCCCGCCGATTACCATAGCAACTATTCTATCTATTGCCACAACAACTATATTCTAAGTTCGGTGTAAATTTAGTACGAAAAACGTAGTTTGTCAAGTCCTTCACAGTAATAGATTCCGGAACTTATAGTAAAATGGTATAAGCAAATCGGCATAGGGATATATACAGCAATCTGTAATACGTACCCTACCATTTAATGAATCACGAAAAACGGAAAGAATCCACCTTGCCATAAATACATGGCTTATGCATTGACCAATATACAGAATAAAGAGTGATTTAGCTCCGGGGAAATGCAAGTCTTTTTATGAATTTCAGCTCTTCTCCAATTACCCGTGACTGACTGGTGTGTCAGAGACACCATCTACCGAATACCCTTTCTGGATTGCGGTCCCGGGGGCACCTAATACTTAACCAAAAAGTTCTTCCGGCCTGATATTCAGCCATCTCTCCAACTGATTATCAACTGGCTGAATAAATTACGCATATCGTATGATAGACATTCCTATCCTAACCATTATTCTCATATTTCTCGAATTAACTTACATAATAATATGTATAACATACTATGTATTTCGAATTATTACATCAATTGGAGCTTGACTTGTTACGAAATACAAATTAAACTAGCGTAGTTTATTTGTTAAAATGGAATGTCTTTGTAAAACGATCATGCTGAAGTGCTAATGATATAAAAGAAATAAGAAGTTGGATTAATTTTGATTTTGTGCCGGCAGTAATATTACGAAGATTACACCCAGCAAGTGGTGATCTAAGCAAGGAATGCTTTTGAAGGAGATACCTGTGGAAAAGATTGTATATCTTGATAATACAGCAACGGTCTATCCCAAGCCAAAAGAAGTGATCGATTTCATGTGCCAATTCTACCGTGAAAAGGGCGTGAATCCCGGTCGCTCGGGATACGATCTTTGTGTAGAGGCTGGGGAGCTTGTATTTGAGACCAGGGAGATGTTGACCAAGCTCTTTAATGGAGCTGACCCCAACCGACTTGTCTTTACCTATAATGCTTCGGATTCACTGAATATTATTATCAATGGTATCTTGGAGCCGGGGGATCACGTAATAACTTCTAATCTGGAGCACAATTCCGTTCTACGCCCTATCCACCACTTGTATAGTGAAGGAATAGTTGAGGTAGACTATGTCCCTTTTGATAACGAGGGTTATATCGACCCGGATGATATAAGAAAAAAGATGAAGAAGAATACCAAGCTGGTGATTATCAGTCACGCTTCAAACGTAATCGGTACAGTTCAGCCGGTCGGTGAGATCGGGAAGATCTGTAGAGAGAGGTCAGTGATATTTGCCATAGACGCAGCCCAAACCGCCGGCATCATACCCATTGACATTGAGGCCATGAATATCGATATTGTCGCTTTCACCGGCCATAAATCTCTGCTCGGCCCCACGGGCATTGGGGGAATCTACGTACGGGATGGAGTTGAGATTGCTCAGACTCGGGCTGGTGGCACCGGCGTGCGTTCCGCCTATCCATTCCATCTACCGGAATATCCTTACCGGCTTGAGGTTGGCACGGTAAATCTGCTGGGTGTCGCAGGCTTAAACGCCGGACAAAAGTACATTGCTAAAAGGGGCCTCAATAACATCCATAAGGAAGAGATGAGACTGCTGGACCTATTTCAACAGGGGCTCTCGGAGATCGATCATATTACAACTTATGGTACGAAATCGCTGCAGAACCGGATGCCGGTACTCTCACTTAATATCGAGGGATACAAAGCTTTTGACACCGGGATACTGCTCGATGGTGATTATGACATTGCCGTCAGAACCGGACTGCATTGCGCCCCAAAAGCACACGAACAATTGGGGACAGTTCCCGAAGGGTCAGTACGGTTTGGTATTGGCCCAATGAATACCGAGTATGACATCCTTCACGCTATCGAAGCTGTGAAGGAGCTGGCTCCGACAAGAGCCACCTGCAAGTAGAAACGCTGAAAGTAAAACTGAAGAGAGGATAGATAAGATATGCCAAAACTAGCCCTCGGTGAGATGGAAATCGAAGTTGATGAAAATGGTTTCATGAAGAATCCTGATGAGTGGAACCAGGCTATAGCTGAAGAGTTGGCCAAGACCGAAAATGCCCACCCAATGAATGAAGATGCCTGGAAAATAGTGAACTATCTTAGAGAGTACTATCTTGATAAAGGTGTAGCACCACCGATCCGGATGCTGGTCAAGCAAACCGGGCTCAAACTGAAAGATATTTATCAGCTATTCCCCAACGGACCAGGCAGAGGCGCCTGTAAGGTGGCCGGATTACCCCGTCCCACCGGCTGTGTCTAGTTTTGCAGGACGGGGAAAGCCATATCTTTACGACTGCTCACAATCAGGCAAAGTAACAGGTAAAACAAGAAGACAAAGTTTAGAGTATTATTTTACTACCATGGTCCACCTATCGGCGCTAATATTTGCTACTTATCTAATCTGGAAACGACCAGGCAGGGATCCGTTATTGCTCTTAGCTTAAGTGAGGGTTCTGTCCCGATCGGTTACGAGAAACCTCATTAGCGCTAACAAATACCTTTGGCTGTGAGAACATGGAAGGGTTAGCCACGAAAAATGTAATTATGCAGAAAGTGGGAGGCGTGCTGGTTGTTGGCGGTGGCGTAGCTGGAATTCAGGCATCACTTGATCTTGCCGAGTCGGGATATAGGGTTTACCTGCTGGAGAAATCCCCAGCCATTGGTGGCACCATGTCTCAACTGGATAAGACCTTCCCCAGCAACGACTGCGCCATGTGTATACTATCGCCGAAGCTTGTGGAATGCGGCAGGCACCTGAACATCGATGTAATAACTAACGCAGAATTAAAGGAAGTCAGTGGCGAGGCGGGCAGGTTTAGGGCAGTAATCGAGAAAAAACCGAGATATATCGATATAGACAGGTGCACCGGCTGTGGGGAGTGCACATCAGTATGCCCTGTAGAGTTACCCAATCTCTTCGACGAGGGGTTGAGTCAACGGAAGGCAGTTTTTAGACCATTTGCTCAGGCCTATCCATCCGCCTTTACCATTGATAAGAAGGAAAGACCCCCCTGTGTAACAGCTTGTCCGGCGCATGTAAATGTACAGGGTTATATCGCCCTAATCAGCCAGGGAAAATACAAAGAGGCGCTGGATTTAATAAAGGAGAACCTTCCGCTAGCCGGTGTACTGGGTCGCGTTTGTCCTCGGCCCTGTGAAGCTGAATGCAAACGAGGCACTGTTGATGAGCCATTAGCTATCGCCGCTCTCAAAAGATTCGTCGCCGATAGAGCCGGTGATGAATTACCGCCGGACGTAAAAACAAAAGACGATAAGGTGGCAATAATCGGCTCAGGACCGGCCGGGCTTACCGCAGCCTATTATCTGGCTAAGGAGGGTTATCAGGTAACAGTTTTTGAAGCTCTTCCCGTAGCCGGAGGTATGCTCTATGTAGGTATTCCGGAGTATCGTCTCCCCAAAGGTATGTTAGAGGAAGAAATAGAGGGAATTAAGAAGCTGGGGGTAGCGATTAGAACTAACACTCCGGTAGGCAAGAAGCTATCCCTGGCAGATCTCACAGAACAAGGATACAAAGCCGTATTCATTGCCGCCGGCGCTCACAAGAGTCAGAGGTTGGGTATTCCCGGCGAAGAGTCCGAGGGAGTTATCGATGGAGTTACCTTCCTGAGAAACGTGAATCTAGGAGAGAGAATTCAACCTAAAGGTCGGGTGGCAATAATAGGGGGTGGAAATGTAGCGATAGATGCGGCCAGGAGCGTCTTACGGCTCAGAGCAGACCAAGTTTCCATCCTTTATCGAAGGTCTCGCGCCGAGATGCCAGCAAGTGATGAGGAAATAGAATCCGCTTTGGCTGAGGGAGTTGATATTCAACACCTGGTCGCTCCGGTGGAGATTCTCTCTCAAAGTGGCACAGTAGTAGGACTGAGGTGCATCCGGATGGAACTGGGGCCTCCGGATGCATCAGGCCGATGCAGCCCGATGCCCATATCAGGCTCGGAGTTTAATATTGATGCGGATATAGTAATACCTGCCATAGGCCAGATTCCGGACCTGTCATTTATTGACGACTCGGGATTGGAGGTTAACAAACGGGGAATTATTGTTGCCGATCCGCTAACCCTGGCTACCAGCCGACCGGGAATCTTTGCCGGCGGGGACGTCCAAACCGGACCCGGTCTAGCTATTGAGGCTGTAGCCGCCGGCAAGAGAGCAGCTATCTCTATTGACAGATACCTCAGGGGTGAGGATATCGAAGCAGGCAGGACAGCGGAGGAGACAAAGCCCGCTACCATGACCGAGCTCCCCCCCAAAGTGGAACGCAAGCCGAGAGTAAAGATGCCCGTCCTCAATATGGAGAGAAGGTGCGGGGGCTTCGACGAAGTTGAACTGGGTTTTACTGAAGAGATGGCTATCCAGGAAGCCAGGCGGTGTTTAAACTGCGGCGTCTGCTCGGAGTGTATGCAGTGTGTTGCCTCCTGCGAGGCTGAGGCTATCAATCACCTGATGAAAACAGAGAGCCTGGAAATTGAGGTGGGTTCCGTTATATTGTGCCCCGGCTTTGATAAATTCGAGGCCGGAGTCTTCTCTAATTATGGTTACGGCATTTTCCCTAATGTGATAACCAGCATGGAGTTCGAGAGGATTCTGAGCGCCTCCGGTCCTTTTAAGGGTCAGCTTCTCCGGCCCTCAGACAGAGAGGCACCACAAAGGATTGCGTGGCTTCAGTGCGTGGGCTCCAGAGACATAAATATCGCTCAAAACAGCTACTGCTCCTCAGTATGTTGCACCTACGCTATAAAGGAAGCGGTAGTAGCCAAGGAACATAGTTCCGTTCACCTTGAAACCAGCATCTTCTTTATGGATATCAGGACCTACGGTAAAGACTTCGAGCGTTATTATGAGCGGGCAAAGGAGGAACACGGTGTTCGATTCATAAGATCAAGAATACACTCCATCCGTCAAGATGATGATGGGGGTCTTCTCATCAGGTACGCCAGTGAGGCGGGTGGGATAGAGGAGGAGAAATTCGACCTGGTGGTTCTCTCGGTAGGACTTAAACCGCCGTCAGCGGCAAAAGATCTGTCGGAAAGGCTCGGGCTCGGGCTTAACCAATACGGATTTTGCCAGGTTGGGGAGTTCTCGCCGGTAGCCACTTCTAAACCCGGGATATTCGCTGCCGGCGCGTTTACCGGGCCGAGAGATATCCCGGAAACAGTAGTTGAGGCAAGCGCTGCAGCTAGCGATGTTTCCTGCTTGCTATCCACAGTCCGGCATACGCTGACCATGGAGAAGCAGTACCCGCCGGAGAGAGACGTCACCGGAGAGAAGCCGCGAATCGGGGTCTTCATCTGCTACTGCGGCATCAACATCGGGGGGGTAGTAAACGTCCCCGAAATAAAAGAATATGCCAGATCCTTACCCAATGTGGTCTTCTCTGACGACAATCTATTCACCTGTTCGCAGGATACTCAGCAGAGAATAAAGGAGAAAATACGGGAATACAATCTTAATCGAGTAGTGGTGGCCTCCTGTACTCCTCGAACTCATGAGCCACTGTTCCAGGAGACGCTCAGGGAGGCCGGGCTAAATAAACACCTCTTTGAAATGACAAATATTCGGGACCAGTGCTCCTGGGTTCATATGCGCCAGCCGGATAAGGCTACCGCTAAGGCCAAGGACTTGATAAGAATGTCGGTAGCCAAGGCACGGCTGATCGAGCCGTTGAAGCAGATACCGGTTGGAGTACATCACGCTGCTTTGATCATTGGCGGCGGCATTTCAGGTATGGTTAGTGCCCTGAATCTGGCCGGGCAGGGATTTGAGGTCCACCTGGTGGAAAGAACCTCCCATCTCGGTGGCATCGCCAACAGGATACACCACACCCTTGAAGGCCTGGATGTCCAGACTTATCTCGGAGACCTCATCAATAAGGTCTCCAGTGAGCCGTTAATAAACATCTATAAAGAGGCTGATATCCTGGAAGTCAGCGGCTACGTAGGTAACTTCACCACTAAACTGCTGCTAAGCTCTGAGAAGGAATCCCGGGAGATAAATCACGGGGTTGCCATAATCACGAGCGGGGCTGAAGTCTATCGACCCGATGAGTACCTCTATGGTAAAGACTCCAGGGTATTTACCATACTGGAGCTGGAGGAGGAGATTGCCCGGGGTAATCCCCGGGTGTGTCTAAGTAAAAATGTGGTAATTATCCAGTGTGTGGGCTCCAGAGAAAAAGAAAGACCCTATTGCAGCCGAATTTGCTGTAGCGAATCAATAAAGTGTGCCCTCAAACTGAAGGAGATAAATCCC
>JAQUOC010000004.1 GCA_028717305.1 Dehalococcoidales bacterium
CGGCGTAGACCCTCTCCTGGTCGATACCCAGCCGGTGCAGGATTACCGACGCTTCGCCCTTCTCCTCAGCAGCCATGGCAATGAAGAGGTGTTCGGTTCCGATAAATTCGTCCTTGAGCCTGGCCGCTTCCTCACCGGCCTTGTTTATCAGCTGGGCAACCCGTGGTGTGGCATATATCTGCCCAGTTTCATAAGCAACCCGGGGAGACCGCTCCAGTACCGCTTCTACCTGTTGCCTAGCTGCCTCAAGGTCTACCCCCAGGTCCGTAAGTATCTCACCGACCAGCCCAGCTTCCTGGCGGAGCAGGGCCAGCAGGATATGTTCAACGTCCCACTGGCTATGGTGGTACTGCCGGACTATCTCCTGTGATAAAGCCAGTGCTTCTTGTGCCTGTTCAGTAAATTTTTCTTGTCTCATGTGCCATCTACCTCCCTGAAGCTCCTCAGTTCTGACTCTGCATCATCCAGGCGGGCCTGCAACTCGGATATCTGCTCAAGCATCTTCAGGATAACCTCTATTCCGGCCAGGTTAACTCCCAGGTCATCCATCAGAGTCTTGGCCCGACGTACTATTGCGATATCGCTGCTGGAATAGAGGCGTATATTGCCACGGGACCGGTGCGGCTCTATTATGCCAATTCTCTCGTAATAACGCAACGTATGGGTTCTAACGCCAATCATTTTAGCGGCAATACCGATTCCGTATCGTGGTTCGTTGTCCTCTGAATTCATAATAACCTCACTGCTTAATCCGGCCTGATTTCCCTTAGCTGATTAAACAGCTCCTTCTCCCGGTTCGATAGGCTGGTTGGCAGTATCACGTTTACCTTGGCTATCAGGTCGCCGTGGGATAATCTACCCAGATGGGGCATACCCTGTCCGGACAGGCGAAAAGTACCGCCGTTCTGAGTCTCCGGGGGAATTTTCAGCGCCAGCTTGCCCTTTAGGGTAGGCACCTGGATCTCTCCCCCCAATACCACCACGGTTAGCGGAACACTGACCTCTACATGCAGGTTATCGCCGCTGCGCTGAAACTGTGAATGCGGTTTTACGGATATCACCAGATAAAGGTCGCCGTTAGCTGCACCGCCGTAACCCTGTCCTCCTTTACCAGTAACGCGTACCCGTGACCCATCCCTGACCCCGGGCGGAATCTTGACCTCGAGACGCTTCAGTCGGGGTACCATTCCCGAGCCGCGGCATGCCGAGCAGGGAACACCCTGTATCAGGCCGCTACCCTGGCATCCTGAACAGGGTTCATTGGCCTCGATACCCAGGATACGAGTCGAGCCGTGATAGGCTTCTTCCAGAGTGACCTCTACCGGGTGGTCGATATCCTGGCCCCGCCTCGGTCGGGCCTGGCGGCGGTAGGTCTGCCTACGGTTGCCCCGGAACAGCTCATCGAAGATGCTGCCCAGATCAGCTTCTTCAAAGTGAAAACCGGCACCACCCTGATTGAAGCCTTCGGGTGTTGCCTGGTATCCTGCCTGAGCAAACTGATCGGCATACTGCCACTGGTCGCCGAACCGGTCGTATTTCTTTCTTTTCTCTTTGTCGGAGAGGACCTCGAAGGCTTCATTTATCTCCTTGAATTTAGCCTCTGCCGACTTATCGCCGGGGTTAACATCGGGATGGTACTTGCGCGCCAGTTTGCGGTACGCCTGTTTGATATCTTTTTCGGTGGCATCCCGCTTGACTCCCAGGGTCTGGTAGTAGTCTTTTCCTGCCATATCTCTCCCGAATACAGATTGGATGATACTAGTTATTATAGGTTACCTCGGGTGAGATGTCAATACTGAGTCAATAAAGTTAATAAAATACTATCAATGTGTATCGTGAAATCCTCAAACTTTACCCATTCTTCTAAAGTTAGGGATTGTTCTAAGGATTTGGCGGGGATGGGACACTAAGAGAAAGGTGTTGATATAACCTTCTTGCAAAATACTTTTTTTTATTGTACAATGCATCCGGTGGTTTTAGTCTAGGTTATCACCTATTTTGTTGAATTATGCTGTGTTTACTCGGTATTTCCTCATGCTCTGGGTGACCATAGAACTAGCCAACTAACTAAGAGAGGAGGTCAGCCAATGAGCTTTGAGGACAAGTCAATCCAGTGTTCCGACTGTGGTGCTACCTTTACCTTCAGCGCCGAGGAACAGGAATTCTTCGCTTCGAAAGGCTATACCAACGATCCCAAGCGCTGCCCTTCTTGTCGTCAGGCAAGAAAGGCGGAGCGCTACGGGAATAGTGACTACGGTTACCGGCCCCGGCGCCAGATGTTCCCTGCGGTATGCGCTGAGTGTGGCAAGGACACCGAAGTACCGTTCGAGCCTCGCGAAGGTAGACCAGTCTACTGCAGTGATTGCTACAGCAAAACCAAAGTAAGGGAGTAAAGTTATCGTAACCTGATGGCATACGCAGGTTGGAAAGGTCCGGCCGGTGTATGTGCCTGGAAGGTGTTGGAGTGTTATGCCGTTAGAAGTATCGGTGCGTGAAGGCGAGACCCAGGACTCGTTGTTGAGGCGCTTTCAGCGTATGGTGCAGATGGGTGGTATCCTTCGTGAGGCGAAGGCCCATCGCTATTTCCTCTCCAAGAGAGATGCTGCCCGCCTGAAGGCGAAAAAAAATGCCAAGCGTAAGAGAATTGGCAGGTAGAGCAATACCGGGCCAGGCCCGGATGTTGCTTTAACCGGTGGGCGGTTATTGCTTCATACCGGTGGGTTGTTACCCGATGTGCCGATGACAGCGGTGAACAGGTAAGATACCAAAATCGCTGTCATTCAAAGAGAAAAAAGGGGATACCAAATAAGGTATCCCCTTTTTTTGATCATACTTCAGGTGGAGGTTTTTCTCTTGTTAGGAAGCGGCGCCTGCGGTAGATGAGTATGAATACGCTTACCGCAAGTACCACTATCGAGATTATCTGTGCCTGGCTTAAGCCGAAAACAAAGTAAGCATGCGCATCGCGCAGGAATCCGATACCGATGCGCCAGGCTGAGTACATGATGAAATAGACCATGAAGACAGAACCATCCGGCCTGAGCCGCCCCGTGAGCTTGAGCAGTATTACGAAGCAGACGAGGGCAAATACGGTTTCGTAAGCCTGAGTGGGATGGAGGGGTATGTTGAGCGGGGCGTAGCTGTTAGGGTGGGTATAGACCACGCTCCAGGGCACCCACTCTGCCGCCGCCTTACCCCAGCAGCATCCGTTTACCAGGCACCCCACCCTGCCGATAGCCTGGGCCAGGATGATCCCCGGCGCTATCAGGTCGGCGACGGCGAAAAAATCCCTTATCTTTTCCTTGCCGAGGCTGCTGAAGCGCAGATAGAGCCAGATGCCCAGGGTAGCACCGATGACGCCACCGTATATCGCCAGCCCGCCACCGCTGAATGCCTCCGCCGGGTGCTCTAGATAGTACTGCCAGCTCTCCATAACGTGGACCAGCTTGGCGCCGGCCATTCCTGAAGCAATGCCGACCGGAGCTAGCATAATATCGGGAGGGGCGGTTAGAGTCTCCTTTATCTTAGATATCCGGCTGTATGCCCAGAGGATCATCGCGACTACCGCCAGGGCGACGATGATACCGTACCACCTCACTTCGTGCGAGCCTATGCTAAAGGCAACCGGGTCGATGCTGATGTTTATCATTCTGCTGATATTCTTCCTTTAATATGGTAGTCCTGTCTAATTAGTCCCTTTACCGCAAATCCCCGGTTGCTAGCGCCCTGCTGTCAGACTCTCCAGCAATACCACGGCGGCACGCTTATCCAACGGCTTGTTATTGTTACCGCACTTGGGTGATTGAATACAACTGGGGCAACCCTCCTGACAAGGGCACTCCGTGATTAACCTCAGTGTAGTTTGCCACAGTTCTCCGGTTAAGTCAAAGCCCTTCTCGGCAATGCCAATGCCGCCGGGGTGAGCGTCGTAGATGAATATCTGGGCTCTGCCGGTATCGGGGTGGAGCAGGGTGGAAACACCGCCGATATCGTTACGGTCGCAGAGGGCGAAAAGAGGCAAAATGCCGACCGCAGCGTGCTCAACAGCATGTAGTCCACCGGCCGGATCCAGCTCTTCCTTCTCCAGCCGTGCCATGGCCCCCGGAGGCAGATCGAACCACAGCGCTATCGTAGCAAAGCGCTGGGGCGGTAGCTCGAGCATTTCTTCGCCGATTAACTCCTCGGTGAACTGCGCCTTCTTTTTGAAACCGACTACGGTAGTGGTAACCTCCACCTCACCCAGGAATACCTTTACCTTTCCGCAGTTTCTACTGCGAATTGTCCTGGTGATATGTAAATCGGTAGTCTCTTTAGTTTGGGTATAATAGGCGCTGGTAGTCGGCTCAGCATAGGCGGTACGTCCGGAAAGGTCGAGTCTGGTCACCAGATAGGACTCTCCCTGGTGAAGGTAAATAGCGCCGGGGTGTATCTGGAAGAAGGCTACGCTTGACTCTACCGTCTCCAGCAGGGAAGCCGTTTGGGTGTCGATAATGGCAAAGCTCTCGCCGCTGGTGGAACGGATGTTGATACCCTGGGCCGGATAGCTGATGGCCGGGGAGAGGTACCACCTGCCGCTCCGCTCGCGGAGCAAGCCATCTCGCTCTAGAGCTTCCTTTTCCCGGCTGAATGTGGCGCCGAAAAACTGCTCGTCACTCTTACCCAGCGGCAGTTCCCAGGCAGCGCAGAGCAAATGGGCCCCAAGAATATAGGAGTTGGCCGGGTTGACCAGGGCATTCTCAAAGTTTTTCCCGAAAAAATGGGCGGGATGGTGCATCAGGTACTGGTCGAGGGGATTGTTCAGAGCAATCAAAAAGCTCGATGATTTGCTCTCCCCTCGACCGCTCCGGCCCGCCTGCTGCCAGGTGCTGGCGATACTGCCCGGGTAGCCGGTGAGTACGGTAGCTTCCAGATCACCGATATCTATCCCCAGCTCGAGAGCATTGGTGGCGACCACGCCCAGCAGTTCCCCGTTGAACAAGTCCTGCTCTATACGGCGGCGGTCTTCGGGGAGATAGCCGGCGCGGTATGGCTTGATTCTCTCACTCAGGATGTGGTCGCTCTGGGCAAGACGTCTCTGTGAGTAGACGTAGATAAGCTCGGTAAGCCGGCGGGTACGGGCGAAGGCGATGCTGCGGATACGCTGGCTCACCAGGTTGGTAAACAGCTCGGTTGCTTCGCTGTTGGCGCTGCGCCGTATACTCCTTGACTCATCTATTAGGGGAGGATTCCAGAAAACGAAGTCCTTCTCGCCATGTGACGAACCGTCAATGTCGACAAGGCTAAAGTCAACCCCGACCAGTTTCTCGATATGCTCGACGGGGTTGGCTATTGTTGCCGAGCAGCAAATGAACCGAGGGTCTGAGCCGTAGAGACGGCAGAGACGGCGCAGGCGGCGCAGCACACAGGCTAACTGGGAGCCGAAAACGCCGCGGTAGTTGTGGGCTTCATCGATCACCACATAGAGGAGGTGTCGCAGCAGGCTCGACCAGTATCTGTGGTTGGGCAGGATGCCGAGGTGTAGCATATCGGGGTTGGTCAGTATTATCCGGGCCCTTTTTCTGATCTCGGCCCGCTCTGCCCGGGGGGTATCACCGTCAAAGGTGTCCAGTTCCTCCGCCCGGAGTAGATCGGGACAGTATGTTGCGCGCAGGTTACGTAACTGGTCCTGGGCCAGGGCCTTGGTTGGAAAGAGATAGAGGGCACGGCTGGCTCGTTCGGTCAATATGCTCTCCATTACGGGGATGTTATAACACAGGGTCTTGCCGCTGGCGCTCGAGGTTGCTACCATAACATTCCTGCCCTGCCGGGCATGGTCTATCGCCTCGGCCTGATGAGTATATAGTGGCAACAGCCCATGCTTGCTGAGACAGTCATGAAGCCGATCGGATAGGGGCTTGTCCGTTTCACCATATCTTGCCTTGCGGGCCGGAATATGCTCGATGTGAGCAATCTGACCGCTGTAGCCGGGTTGGGCGGTAAGATAGTTGAGAAAGGTGGTAGTATCCATCATTATTCCCTTGCCAGAATAAAAAGAACCAAGCAACGATAGAGCTTCTAGAAGACGGAGATGAGCTCAATCTCGTAATCAAGCATCTCCACCTCGAAACGGCTCTCGATAATAAAGTTCACCACTCGGGAGAGGACTTCGTTAGAGTGCTGCTTGCTGTTGCTGACGCAGCATATTCCCAGGGTGATTGACTGCCATAGGTCGTGGCTATCGACCTCGGCTATGGCGACATTAAAGCGGTTGCTCACCCGGCCGGTAATCGACTTTACCACCTGCCGCTTACCCTTAAGTGAGCTGTTTTCCGGCAGGCGGAGGCTGATCTTGCAGATACCGACGTTCATAGCGTGGCGGACCTCTGATATCGGGATGGTTTAGTCCAGCTTAACACATATTGCCGTCTCTATCCAGATACTTCCGTAAAGATGCCGCTCCGCTTTCAAGATTTGCGTCTTTTCTTTGTAGCCGGGAAAGTGCCCCAGGTCAATGGCCCGGCTAATAGCTAGAGATTATTGAACCGGAAATTTTGTCACCCGTCTATTCGAACCGGCTCATCTTCGGTAAAATTTACATAAAAGAGCGGCTATGCTATAATTTCATCGTTTTTAGTTAATAAAAAATAATATAATTTAGAGTGGGTGGGTCCTTACTCTAGGGAAAAGGGGGCATAACTTGTACAAAGAGAAGAAGATGGAAATCATCGGTAACTACAAACGCAGCGAGACTGACACTGGCTCGACCGAGGTGCAGATAGCGCTGCTGACCCAGAGGATAAACGAGCTGACCGGGCATATGGCCGCTAACCGGCACGATTATCACACACAGCGCGGCTTGCTCAAGCTGGTGGGTCAAAGAAGGAGGCTGCTGGCTTACCTCAGTCGGGAGGACAAAGACCGCTACCGGAGCCTGATTGAACAGCTCGGCCTGCGTAAATAAGAAAGAGGATAGTTGATTGATAAACGGACAAATTTTTCAATGTGAAGTAGCGGGGAGAACGCTTAGTATCGAGACCGGGAAGCTGGCCAGGCAGGCCGATGGTGCCATTACCGTCCGCTATGGGGACACCGTGGCGCTGGTCACTATCTGCATCAGCGATGAGCCTCGAGAAGGGACGGACTTTCTCCCGCTGACCGTAGATTACGAAGAAAGACTATATGCCGCCGGTAAGATTCCGGGCGGCTTCATCAGGAGGGAGGGGCGCCCCAGTCAGGAGGCGATACTGGCCTGTCGGCTTGCTGACCGCCCGCTACGTCCGCTCCTGCCCAAGGACTGGCGGCGTGACATTCAGATAATCGTCACCGTACTTTCCGCCGACCAGGAAAACGACCCCGATATACTGGCGGTCATCGGTGGCTCGGCAGTACTGTCAATGTCCGAGGTGCCATTTGCTGGTCCGGTTAGTGCTGTAAACGTGGGATATATCGATAATGAGATGGTGCTAAACCCGACCCTGACCCAGCTTGATGACAGCCGGCTTGATCTTGTGGTCGCCAGCACCCGGGAATCAGTGGTTATGGTAGAGGCAGGTGCCAGCGAGGTCCCGGAAGATATTATTCTTCAGGCTATTGAATTCGGCCACCAGGCTAACCAGCCGATAATCGAGCTCCAGGAGCAGTTCAGGCAGGCCTGTGGCAAGCCAAAGCTGGAGATTCCTGTTGTTCCGGCGGCCCGGGAACTGGAGTCGGCGCTATCGGAGTCTTTCGGCGATAGTCTGGGCCGGGCCTTAACTGAGCCGGACAAGGTTAAGCGTAACCAGATGCTTGATGAGATGAAGAAGGGCAGTATCGAACTTCTGGCGGAATCGTTTCCGGAAGAGGACATCGGCCCTGTCTTTGAAGCAAAGCTCAAGTCTGAAATCAGGGCTAACATTCTCAATAAAGGACAGCGCATCAGCGGCCGTAGTCTGAACGAGGTGCGCCCCCTGAGCTGTGAACTGGGTATCCTGCCTCGCACCCACGGCTCGGCTTTATTCACCCGGGGCCAGACGCAGGTGCTGACCATCACTACTCTGGGTTCTACCAGACAGGAGCAGCGGATTGACGGGCTCGGTATCGAGGAGACGAAACGCTTTATGCACCACTATAACTTCACCCCCTTCTCCGTTGGGGAAGTCAAGCGTTTGAGTTCGCCCGGACGGCGTGAGATTGGACACGGTGCTCTGGCAGAAAGGGCCCTTTTACCGATACTTCCCGATAGCGAAGACTTCCCCTATACCATTCGTCTGGTATCGGAGGTCTTGAGCTCTAACGGCAGCACTTCTATGGCCAGCGTTTGCGCTTCAAGCCTGTCCCTGATGGATGCCGGCATACCGATAAAGAGGGCGGTAGCCGGGATAGCCATGGGCGTGGTTACCGATGGTAAGGGCAATCATGCCATTTTAACCGATATCGAAGGAATAGAAGATGCCTGCGGCGATATGGACTTCAAGGTTGCCGGTACCGTCGAAGGGGTAACTGCTCTCCAACTTGATATTAAGGTGAAGGGCATCAGCACGGAAATTCTTAACGAGGCGCTGAATCAGGCCCGCGAGGCCCGCCTCTTTGTCCTGGGTGTTATGCAGCAGACTATCAGCACCAGCAGGTCCGAGGTCAGCCCTTACGCACCCAGAATCTACAAAATGAAGGTCGATACGGAAAAGATTGGTACCGTCATCGGACCCAAGGGCAAGACGATCAGAGCCATTACTGATGAGACCAAGGTGACCATTGACATTGAGGACGATGGTACCGTACTTATCGGCTCATCGGATAAGGAAGCGGCCCAGAAGGCTATCGAGATGATCGAGAATTTGACTAAGGAAGTCGAGGTTGGTGCCATCTATACCGGCAAGGTGATGCGCCTGATGAACTTCGGCGCTTTCGTCGAGGTCCTCCCCGGTAAAGAGGGACTGGTCCACATCAGCGAACTGGCCGATTACCGGGTGGCTAATGTTGAGGATGTGGTCAAGGTGGGTGATGAGATTACGGTTAAGGTGACCGAGATCGACCGTATGGGTAGAATCAATCTGTCGCGTCGGGCGGTATTTGAGGACTCACCACGGGAATCAGGAGGAGCCAGATCTGCGGAAAGGCCACCCAGAAAGCAGTTTGCGGCTCACCGGGACAGGCCCGGCGGGCCTGCCAGGCATGCTCCTGACCGAAGGGGCTAGTTATGGAACCGGTCAGAGTAGTTGTCCATGGTGCTCTGGGTAAGATGGGACGAGAAGTAATCAGTGCCGTCTGCCGTGAGGAAGGGATGCAGGTTGTCGGCGCTGTGGAACTGCAGGCTCAGGGAGATAGCCTGCCCTTGCCTGACGGAGGTGGTAATGTTCCACTTTCCTCTGACCTTGAGCATATCATTACCAGTTGTAAGCCTGACGTTCTGGTAGATTTTACAGTCGCTCAAGCCACTATGCCGGCGGTGCGTATCGCTGCTGCCAAAGGTGTCAATCTGATAATAGGGACTACAGGCCTGACCGAGGCTGAGGTTAATGAGATTGATCGGCTGTCACAGGCCAATGGGGTGGGGGCGGTGGTAGCGCCTAACTTTGCCCTGGGAGCGGTACTGATGATGCACCTGGCCAGGATAGCCGCCAGGTATTTAGACTATGCCGAGATTGTCGAACTGCATCATCACCTGAAGGTTGATGCACCTTCGGGAACTGCCCTGTCGACTGCCCGGGCGATGGCAGCGGCCAAGGGTAAACCTTTTCTCTCTGCGGGGCAGAAGCGGGCTTACGCCAGCCGTGGGGAGCAGGTGGATGGCATTGCTATTCACAGCGTGCGGCTGCCCGGACTGCTGGCCCACCAGGAAGTCATCCTGGGCGGACCGGGGCAGACATTAAGCATACGGCATGATACAATCAGTAGAGAGTGTTTTATGCCCGGTGTCATACTGGCTGTGAAGAAGGTGGTCGGACACAAAGGGTTGATCTACGGACTAGATAAATTACTTGGCCTGGAGGATAAGGCTTGAAGAAAAAATACAAGGTAGCTATTGTTGGCGCAACCGGATTGGTCGGGCAGGAATTCATTAAGGTCCTTGAGCAGCGTGATTTCCCGGTAGCCTCGATGGCGCTTTTTGCTTCCGACCGCTCCGCAGGTAAGAAATTATACTTTGCCGGTAAGGAAATCGAGGTTCAGGAGACTGCTGCCGAGTCCTTCCAGGGAATAGATATCGCTCTATTTTCTGCCGGTGCTGAAATCAGCCGCTACTTCTCACCGATAGCGGCCAAATCAGGGGCGGTAGTTATCGATAATAGCGCTGCTTTTAGAATGGTGCCGACGGTTCCTCTGGTGATACCGGAGGTGAATCCCGAGGATATCAAGCTGCATAACGGGATTATCGCTAACCCCAACTGCTCCACCATTCAGATGGTAGTCGCCCTGTACCCATTACACAAGGTTAATCCTATCAAGCGAATTATCGTCGATACCTACCAGTCGGTCTCGGGTACCGGTTCCGCTGCCATAGAAGAGCTGACAGTACAGGTCAAGCAGGTCTTGAACGGGCAGAGTGTTATTCCCCATGTCTACCCGCATCAGATAGCCTTCAATGTCCTGCCTGAGATAGATGTTTTTCTGGATAACGGCTATACCAAAGAAGAGTGGAAGATGGTGGAAGAGACAAGGAAGATAATGCATGCTGATGATATAGCTGTGTCGGCTACCTGTGTGCGGGTCCCGGTATTTACCGGTCATAGCGAGGCAGTCTGTGTGGAGTTTTCTCACCTGATGCTCCCTGATGATGCCGAGCGGATTCTTGCCCAGGCCCCGGGAGTTAAGGTGCTGGACGATCCTTCCATCAGCCTTTATCCTCAATCCTGGCCGTCCGCTGGTACCGATGAGGTATTTGTCGGGCGTATCCGCCGGGATGCATCTCACCCTAACGGTCTGGTTATGTGGGTTGTTGCCGATAATCTGCGTAAGGGAGCAGCCTTAAATGCCGTTCAGATTGCTGAGGAAATGGTCCAGAGAGAATGGCTGAGTCCGACGGAGAGTAGGAAATGAGAAAACTAGGCAGGTTGCTGACGGCAATGGTAACCCCCTTTAATCAGAAAGGGGAGGTTGACTATCAGCAGGCAAAGAGGCTGGCACTGGCTCTACTTGACTCGGGAAGCGAAGGCCTGGTGGTGGTGGGCACGACTGGAGAGTCACCTACCCTTGTCAGGGATGAAGAAATACGCATTTTTACCGAGATAAAGGAGGCTGTGGGCGAGCGCGGGTCGGTCGTAGCTGGGACGGGGAGTAACAGCACTGCGGAAGCCGTGGAGGCGACCAAAGCGGCTGAGCGCATCGGAGTTGATGCCTGTCTCCTGGTGGTCCCCTATTATAATAAACCTACCCAGGAGGGTCTCTACCAGCACTTCAGGACGATTGCCGAGAGTACCAGTCTACCCTGTATCCTGTATAATGTGCCGTCACGTACCGTGGTCAATCTTTCTGCCGATACCGTCATCCGGTTGAGCCGCATCGATAACATTATCGGCTTGAAAGAGGCCAGCGGCAACCTGGAACAGGTGGCACGGGTTATCGACGGTGCACGGGATGGTTTCCTGGTCTGGAGCGGCAACGATAGCGATACACTACCCATACTGGCCCTGGGTGGCTATGGCATTATCAGCGTTGCCTCACACCTGGTGGGCAACCAGATTAAGAAAATGGTTGACAGCTTTATTGCTGGTGATACCGTCGTTGCGGCTGACATCCACCGCCATCTGCTGCCCCTGGTTAACGCCCTCTTTATTGTCGCCAACCCTATCCCGACCAAGTATGCCCTCAACCATATTGGTTTCCAGGTCGGTAATCCCCGGTTGCCCCTTACTGCACCTGATGAAAAGACGGCCGCCGTTATCAGGGATACTCTGAAAAACTACCACATCGACCTGCCGGTAAGCTAGTGCCCCCAGGTAAGATGCGTCCTGCCTGATTCATCGGGCCCAGGCACAGGTAATCCAGAAAGTGATCCGGCTTTTGCCTTTCCCCTAGAATGACAGTGGTATTTTGTGAATGGTCTGCTCTCGTTCGGCACCTACCGAGATAATATTGGCCGGGCAGGCAGCAAGCTCTTCCAGCCTGGCGACATATTGTCTGGCTTCGTCGGGTAGTTGTTCATAGTCCCGGATGTGGCTGGTAGGAGACTGCCAGCCGGGCAACTCCTCGTAGACGGGTTGACACTTGCTCAGAGCAGCTATGCTGGCCGGGAAGTAATTGATTATCTCTCCATCCAGTCTATATCCGGTACATATCTTCAATCGGGGCAGGGTATCGAGAACATCGAGGCGGGTAATGGCCATACCGGTCAAGCTGTTAACCTGCGCGCTAAAACGGGTCGCTACGGCGTCGAACCAGCCGCAACGGCGCGCCCTGCCGGTAGTCGTACCGTATTCATGGGCCAGTTCCCGAATAGCATCTCCGGTCTCATCCGTTAGCTCGGTTGGCATGGGGCCACTGCCTACCCTGGTGCAATAAGCCTTCACTACTCCCAGTATGCTTTTAATCTGCTTTGGTCCGATACCGCTGCCCAGACAACTACCGCCGGCCAGGGGTGAGGATGAGGTGGTGTAGGGGTATGTGCCGAAGTCGGGATCAAGCAGTGCTCCCTGGGCTCCCTCCAGCATAATCGGCTCGTTTCCATCCAGTGCTTCCGAAAGCATTACTACTGTCTCCCGGATGCGAGGGGCCAGTAGTTCTCCATACCGGCAGTAGCGGCCGTAGATTTCATCCACTGACAGGGGTTCGACCCCGTAGACCCGGGTCAGAATAGCATTCTTGCTCTCCAGAATGAAGCGCAGGCGCTCCAGCAGTGCTTCTTTCTCCAGAAGGTCACCGACCCTGATCCCCAGCCTGGCCGTCTTGTCAGCAAAGGCGGGCCCGATGCCCTTGCGCGTTGTCCCGATGGCATTGCCTCCCCTTGATTCCTCTTCCAGACCATCAAGCAGAGTGTGGTAGGGCATAATCAGGTGAGCCCGGTCGCTGATAAATAGCCTACCGGTGTCAACACCCCGTTGCTCAAGCTGGCTAATCTCACCAATGAGTACCTCCGGGTTAATTACTACCCCGTTGCCGACGATGCAGGTAACCCCGGGATAGAAAATACCGGACGGGATAATATGCAACCCGAATTCACCGTATTGGTTGATTACCGTATGCCCGGCATTATCACCACCGGAAAAACGTACCACTACTCTTGCTTTTTCAGCCAAAAGGTCGACTATCTTACCCTTTCCTTCGTCTCCCCATTGCGCTCCGATAACAGCAATAACCGACATTGTATCCCCTTTCAAGTTTAATCAGAGTATCGTAGTTGTTTTAGCCAGAACAGGTAGCAGAATCGCTAAAGGCGACTAAACTGCGGCGGTTATTCTCACCTTCCCCCACACTGATTTCCGGTCTGCTTGAGTAAATAGACCAGCCTCTGCCCGGCGGTCACAAAACTTAAGGTAGCTATGACAGCCAGGGCGATGATCAGGGCGTTATTGTTAAGAGGGCTTGCCAGCAGACCTACCGCCAGCACAATTACCCGCTCCGGTCTGGTGAACAAACCAATTTTACACTCTATTCCTATTGCTTCCGCCTTCGCCCTGATGTAGCTTGTCAGCGGCGAGCCGATTAGAGCAAGGCAAACAAACAGAATCCCCAGTGCGGGCCGGCTGTCCGGGAGGAGGTAGAATATCAGGACGCCCAGCAGCAGTACTGCCTCAGATACGCGGTCCAGGGTGGAGTCAAGGACGGCACCGGATGATGTAACCCTGTTCGTACGACGCGCCAGCGACCCATCCAGCATGTCGAAGAAGCCGGCAGCAATCACTACGAAGCCGGCAATAAAGAGGTGCCCGGTAGCGATGAGGACGGCGGCACCAACGGCTATTGAGAAGCCTAACCAGCTTAAGTTATTGGGGGTGATACCTGTTCTCATCAGGATTTGCACTGCCGGTTCAGTAAGGCGATAGGCGGATCTACGAACTCCGGTTATTTTTTCCATTCCGTCTTCTTTCCGCAACAAGGCTGCTCATTTTTTCCAGGATGATCCTCCTTAGTGAGAAGGTCTCTCTATAGTCCGGCTTGTTTTTCAGCACTTCGACATAGAAGTCCAGAACCTTACGAGCAATCTTCTTCCAGTCATACTCCGCCGCTTTGCGTATCCCATTAGCCCCCATCCGGCGTCTTAATGGCTCGTCGTTAAGCAGAGAGATTAGGGCCTGGGCCAGTTTTTCATCATCTTTGGGCGGTACCAGTATTCCCTCGACACCATCGGCCAGTATGCTGGCATAGCCGGCTATGTTCGAGGCGACGACCGGTTTACCCACCGCCATTGCCTCAAGCAGAACGATGCCGAAGCTCTCATAGCCGGTTGCCGGCGCACAGAAGATGTCGGCCGTCTTATAGTACCTGGGTAGCTCACCATAGCTGGTGAAACCGACAAAAACGACATCCTTCAGATTGTTTTTCTTGACCAGTCTATTATACTTGCCGCGCAGACTGGTCCCGGGGCCTACTATAATCAGCCTTGAGTCGGGTATCTCCTGTTTCACCCGCCGGTAGGCCTTGAGCAGGTGGTCGGCTCCCTTTCGCTTCTCGAGACGACCGACAAAGAGAATATTCAGCTTTCCGTCACAGAACTTGTCGATTGGTAATACATCAGGGTGAAAATGCTCTGTATCGACGCCGTTAGGAATAATATTGTACTCTTCCGGGAAGTGTCTATTGACGAATTCAGCCGCCGGCTTGGATACGGCGATTCTACCATCCAGTCTGCTAAACCACCTCTTGAAAAACAGGTTGCCGAAGGGCTTGGCAGCATAATACCCCTTACCATCGAAGGCGTGAAAGGTGCCTACATTGGCGGTACAGGACATACGGAGTACGGTGGTGCACATCATGGGCATCAACGGTTCATGGAGGTGGATAATGTCGAATTGCTCCTTGTTGAGTATGTCGGTTACCCTCGTCGACAGCATCGGCGATATGGCAATACGGGCAATAGACCCACTGGCGGGTATAGAGCGGGGCTTGCCGATAGGAATAAAACGGTCGCCGAGGTTGGTGACGGACTGAGAAGCCGGAGCAATATACCTTACTTCATGTCCCATCTCGGTAAGGTAGTGACCCAGCGAGCAGATATGATTAACCACACCACCCGGGTGAGAGAAATCATATGGCGAGACTAACGCTATCTTCATTTATGATTGGGCAACCCCTCCTCACCTTGCTCTGATTGTCACTGAGAAGAACTTTTCTTCTGCCCGGCCTGCTGGCAATTGGCAATATACTCTTCCACCATCTGGCGGGCTTCATCATCGCTGTATTGAACGGGCGGTGACTTCATGAAGTAGGCGGAAGGAGATGTCAGCGACCCCTTCAATCCGCAATCTAGGGCAAGCTTGCAGCATCTTATGGCGTCAATAACTACTCCTGCTGAATTAGGGCTATCCCATACCTCCAGTTTTAGCTCCAGATTTAAGGGGACGTCACCGAAGGTCTGTCCCTCCATTCTGATGTGGCAAAACTTGCGGTCGGTAAGCCAGGGAACATAATCACTGGGGCCGACGTGAATATCGTTAGGATCAAGCTTATAGTCTAGCTGGGAGGTAACCGCATTGGTTTTCGATATTTTCTTAGACTCGAGGCGTTCTCGTTCCAACATGTTGAGGAAGTCGGTATTGCCGCCGAAATTCAACTGATATGTCCGCTGCAGCTTGACGCCACGGTCCATGAAAAGACGGGTGAGAACACGGTGGACAATCGTCGCTCCGACCTGAGATTTTATATCATCTCCGATCACCGGGAGGCCCTTCTCCTCAAAACGTTTCTGCCAGTATTTCTCACGGGCGATAAAGACCGGAATACAATTGATTAAGCCGCAGCCTGCCGACAGTACCTGCTCGACGTACCATTTGGTTGCTTCCTCACTGCCGACGGGTAGATAGTTGAGTACCACATGGGTCTTCGTTTCTTTGAGGATCCCGATAATATCAGCGGTAGGGCCGGGTGCCTTTTCTATTATTTCAGAAAGATACTTACCCAGACCGTCATGGGTCATACCCCTGCTTACCTTAACTCCTGTCGCAGGCACATCAGTAAACTTGAAGGTATTGTTCGGTGGAGCGAAGATTGCTTCTGCCAGATCCTTACCGACCTTTAGCTTATTGATATCGAAGGCAGCGACAAAGTTTATGTCACTTATCCGGTATCCACCCAGATTAACATGCATCAGCCCCGGCACAAATTCGTTTTCTTTCGCTTTCTTGTAATAATGGACACCCTGCACCAGGGATGAGGCACAATTACCCACCCCTATTATCGCTACGTTTATGTTCCCCACGGTTTAACCCCTCTCCTTTCTTTCTTACCATAATTAGGTCTCTTTAACGCCTGAAATAAGACAAGAGAATATGTCCGGTTTGGCGACGCGGTCATACCATCTTGCCGCCTGTTGTATCTCTAATGTCCACTGCCGTTACAGATTGAGTTACGGCTTACCCCTGCCCGATTCTGAAAACTCTGGTACCGCACTTTGGGCATACTCCCATTACCGCCGGTTTTCTGTTCTTTAGAGTAACGTGTTGATGGTTCTTCGCCTGTACCTTCGTTCTACACTTAAGACAGTATGCTTCGTGTTGTACTCCCATTTCGTCACCTCGCTGCCGGATTAGCCGGAAACTCGCCTTAAGCAAAGACCTTTTCCGGTTGCCACTCGTTTCTTTCCAGGTTGAAGCGTAACACGCCCAGGAAGGAGCCGTCAAGGGTATAGGCCCGGCAATAGCTCCGATAAGGGCGACCTCCCTTTTTATCGTTATAGCCGCTCCTTGAGAACACGGGACGCCCGTTTCTAAGGAGCTGACTGGCCTCATCATCAACGATAATAGCATCCCAGTCTATAAGTACAGTATCAACGGGATAGACGAAACTCTGCCAGTATCCGTGGCGGCAGGCAGAATCAAGATGGTCTAAAGAAACCGAGTCTTTGATATCGAAGATGCCGCACCTTAAACGGGAGAGACTATTCAGGGTAGCTCCGCAGCCCAGAGCCTTTCCTAAATCGTGGGCCAGTGAACGAATGTAGGTGCCCTTGCCGCATATTACTTCTACCGTGGCTACCGGCGGTTGCCAGCCGGCAAGCTTAAGGCTGTGGACAATAACCGGCCTGCTTTTCCTTTCAATCTCGATGCCGGCTCGTGCCAATTGATAGAGACGCTTGCCCCGATACTTAACGGCACTGTACATCGGCGGAATCTGTTCTATAGTACCACAGAACGAGTCAAGCTTAGATTCCAGACGTCCCCGGCTGATTTTAGAGGGGTCCTCCTGCCGGGTAATTTTACCGCTGGCATCACCGGTATCAGTAGTCACTCCCAGTTCGATCTGAGCTCGATAAGCCTTGGTGGTGTCTACCAGAAACTCAACAATCCGGGTCCCCTTGCCCAGACAGACCGGCAGGACTCCGCTGGCCTCCGGGTCAAGCGTGCCGGCGTGTCCTACCCGCTTCTCTCCGGTCAGCCGCCTGACTCGGGCGACGACATCGAATGACGTTATACCCCGGGGCTTGTTGATATTCAGTATGCCATCCACAATCAGTCTCTATGCTTTTCAGCGGTATTATCCCCGGTAGTCTGTTCAATTAGCTTTAGGATGTGATCCCCGTGCTTGATAGAATCATCCCATCTGAAGCTGAGCTCAGGAATACGCCGCAGCTTTAGACGCTGTGACATCTCATTACGCAGGTAGCCCGAAGCGGCCGCCAGTACCCCCAGTATTTCTCGGTTTTCTTCCTCGCTACCGATATTACTGACGAACACCTTGGCATATTTCAAGTCGGGGGAAGTAGAGACTTCGGTCACCGTAATAAGAGCACCGAGACGAGGGTCTTTGACCTGGTGCTGCAGTAATTCACTGAGCTCACGACGCATGAGTTTATTCACTTGCTCGATACGATGCGTCACAATATTTCCTGCTCAGGGCCGTTACCGTCTGGTTTCCGTCTTAAAAAACTCCAACATGTCGCCGACTTGAAAACTGTTGAAGTCTTTAATTCCCAGACCGCATTCGTAGCCCGCGGCTACCTCCTTGACATCATCCTTAAAGCGTCTGAGACTGCTGACGGTAGATTCGCATACCACCTGTTCCCCACGCCGCAGCCTCACCGAAACACCACGGCTAACCTTGCCTTCAGTCACATAAGCTCCGGCCACCTTTTCCTTTTTGCCGGCAGTAAAGATGTTCCGCACCTCAGCCCGGCCCTCAATGACCTCAACATAAGAAGGCTCCAGCATGCCTTTAAGCGCACTGCTGACGTCGCTTATCAGGTCATAGATTACATCATAGGAACGGATGCTTACCCCCTCTATCTCAGCCAGACGCCGCGCCCGCGATCCGGTACTGATGCCAAAACCAATGATTATTCCATTGGAGGCAGTGGCCAGCATAACATCGGTTTCGGTAACGTTACCGGTACCGCTATGAATAACTCTAACCTTCACCTGTTCGGTTCCCTGTTCTTCCAGGGAGACCTTTATCGGTTCAATACTGCCCTGAACATCGACCTTGAGGATGATATTAAGTTCCTTCACCCGGCCGGTGCTGATCTGATCGTAGAGATTACTGAGATTAACTGCCTTCGGCTCCTTGCGCTTCTCGGCCAGCCTTTTCTCGATCAGTTTCTGTGCCTGGCTTTCATTGGACACTGCCTTCAGGTTATCGCCCACCTGAGGCACGGTACCCAATCCCAGGATCTCTACCGGAGTAGCTGGCTCAGCCTTCCTTACTCTTTTACCGATATCGTTGAACATAGCCTTTACCCTGCCCCAGGTTGTGCCGACCACTATGGTATCGCCAAGCCTTAGTGTTCCCTCATTGATCAAAACTGTAGCCAGAGGCCCTTTAGCCTTGTCCATTTTTGCTTCAATAACTACCCCCAGTGCCGGCTGAGCAGGATCGGCTTTAAGCTCCTCCATCTCAGCGATGAGCAACAGGTTCTCCAGCAGATCATGAATGCCCGTTTTCTCTTTTGCTGAAATAGGAATACAGATGGTATCTCCTCCCCAACCCTCGGCAACCAGACCGGCATCAGCCAGTTGCTGCTTGGTCACCTCGATGTTGACCCCGGGCTTGTCAACCTTATTGATGGCTACTACTATGGGGACGCCGGCAGCCCGGGCATGGGCGATAGCCTCCAGTGTCTGCGGCATTACCCCGTCATCGGCGGCTACCACCAGAATAACGATATCGGTCGCCTGCGCGCCCCGGGCCCGCATCGCCGTGAAAGCCTCATGCCCCGGCGTATCCAGAAAGGTAACCTTTTGTCCGTTAACCTCAACTTGATAGGCACCGATATGCTGGGTAATTCCGCCGGCCTCGGCTTCCATTACATTGGTCTGTCGAATAGCGTCCAGAAGCCGGGTCTTGCCATGATTGACGTGTCCCATAATGGTGACTACGGGAGGACGTAGCTTTAGAGCCTTGAGTTCTTTACCCCGGAGCTCCTGTTCTTTTTTGGACCCGCTAACAGTACTGCCTGGCTTTCTAACTGGCTGGGTTTGTGGAGATGGCTGGTAACCGAGCCCGGTCGCTATCGCCGCTGCCAGTTCATAATTGATTACCTGGTTAATATTGGCCATAACGCCATTTCGCATTAGTTGTTTAATAATATCTATTTCACTGGTCTGAAGAAGATCAGCCAGCTGCCGTACGCTTATGTTGGCTGGAATTTCAACCGGATGCGAAGATGCCGATGGTGAGCCATTACTCTGCCTAACGTCAGCAGGGCCTGAATTGCTGCCCACATTGTTTGCTCTTACCATAGGCTACTCTCCCACAAATTCTTTACTATGATTCATAAGCCATTCCCGATTTTCACTGGTAATAGTGGTTCGTAGAGTATAATCCAGCCGGCTGCTCATTAACCCGGCTCTCCAACACTCGATATTACGGCATAGATAAGCACCGCGACCCGGTTTCCTGCCACTAGTATCAACCTCGATCGCCCCGCCGGAAACACGGACCAGCCGTGTCATCTCCCGCTTCGGCTTTACCTGACGACAGGCTACGCAGGTGCGTTGCGGTATATGCCGACTAATACTCTTCATCATCACCACCGTCAAAATCCATATCTCCCGGCATTCGGCGCAGTTTCTTGATTTTGATGCCATCCTCAGCGCTTTCTTTGCCGGAAACACCCTTTTTCTTTTTCTTCTTTAACTTCGCCCCGGGCTTAACCGGCTGTGGAATCACAATCTCTTCGGCAAATCTAATCCGGGCTTTATCCGCGGCTACCTTGGGCTGGGCAACAGGCGCAGGGATGTCGGTACTTATCGGCTCCAGTGGTATACCGACCTCTTCTTCCTCTGCCTCTGCGATATCTACCCGGGCCATATCCTCAACAGCCGGCATTTCGCCGCTAATCTCCTCACCAACCGCGGCTGATTCCTCCACCTCGGCTGGTAGCGGCTTGGCCTGTGCTTCCGCCTCCGCCTCCGAAGCGCTCTTGATATCGATACGCAACCCGGTGAGTTTGGCAGCCAGCCTGACGTTTTGCCCTTCTCTGCCGATAGCTAATGAGAGCTGGCCGTCAGGAACAACCGCAACAGCCGCATCCCCATTTACCTCAACACTCACCACCTTGGCGGGGCTGAGAGCACTGGCGATATAAGCAGGGGCATCCATGCTCCACATTACGACGTCTATCTTTTCTCCGTTTAGCTCATTAACGATATTCTGTATCCGAATACCGCGCAGCCCGACACAGCAGCCGACCGGATCGATACCTTCCTGACGGGCGGCTACTGCTACCTTACTCCGGTAGCCGGCTTCGCGGGCTACCGATACCAACTCGACTGCACCGCTGCCGATTTCGGGAACCTCCAATTCAAAAAGGCGCCGTAGCAGATTCGGGTGAGAGCGCGATACTATCACCAGGGGACCTCTGGGAGTCTGGGCTACTTCCAGGAGATAGACCCTGATTCTCTGCCCCAGCCGGTACCTCTCGTTATGCATCTGCTCGGGTGCCGGCAGTACTGCCTCCGTCCTGCCCAGATCAATGGAAACCTGCTTGGGTTCAATACGCCGTACTACTCCGGTGATAATGTCCCCTTCCTTATCAGCGTATTCCTCGAATATGGCGTTGTGCTCCGCTTCATGTAGTCGCTGCAGGATAACCTGTTTGGCTGTCTGGGCGGCAATACGCCCGGCATTGTGAGGGGTATCCTCAACCTCGATAGTATCTCCCAGATTGACATCAGGCTTGATCTCCTTAGCCTTGTCCAGGGATATCTCACGGTGCTGATCCGATGGCTGCTTGACCACGGTCTTCTCAGCCCATACCTGCACTGCGCCGGTATTGGGGTTAATCTTAACCGAGATATTCTGATTGGCGGCAAAGCTGTCCTTCTTGTAGGCCGACACCAGGGCCGTCTCGACTGCCTTGATGACTACCTCCTGAGGAAGGTTCTTCTCGGCTGAGAGCTGCGTAATGGCAAGCACAAAGTCGCTTTTCATCTTTAGCTTAAGCCCCCCAATTTGTTATCCCTATAGAACAAAAAAGTGGGATTCAAACCCACTTCGCAACTCATTCTTCACCTGACCGGATTATAACATAATCAGCTTTCGGTGTGCAATAATAAACTCCTCTCTCTATAGAAATGCGCCTCTCTACCGCCGGGCGACCGGTACGGGTTAACGTTCCGGTAATAATGCTTGATGGGGGTGCTAGCCGGGGTATTCGTCGAGCCTCTCCTTGAATTCCTGCTGGCTGAAATGGTACTCCTGAGTGCCGTAGTACTCCACGGCGAAGGAGGCACAGACCCCTCCCATTCTAGCGCACTGTGTGATGCTCCTGCCTTCAATCAACCCTTTAATCAGGCCGGCCCGGTAAGCATCGCCGGCGCCGGTCGGGTCCAGAACCTCCCTTGCTCTAGCAGCAGGAATGCTAATCTCACTGCCTCCGCTACAGACCCGGGAGCCCATTTCGCCCAGAGTGGTAATAACAGTTTCGACCTTCTTGAGCAGCGTGTTTTTATCAAGCCCGGTTTTGTTAAAAATCAGTTCCAGTTCGTAGTCATTGGATATCAGTATCCTTGCGCCGTCTATACACTCGATGAGCTCTTTCTTGCTCCACATCGGTAGTGACTGACCGGGGTCGAAAATATAGTCGATACCTCTGGATTTACAGCTCCGCGGGTAATTCATCATATCCTCGAGATTACCCGGGGCGATAATGACGATGCTATTTCCGGGGTTGACCCTGTCGAAATCGAAGCAGGAAGGGTATTTCATAGCACCGGGGTTAAAGCCGGTGATCTGGTTATCGGCCCGGTCGGTGGTGATATAGGCACTGGCGGTGAACTCGTCTTCGATAATCCTGATGCCTTCGCAGGCAATGTTCTTTGCCGCCAGCCATTCGAAGTATCTCTGGTAGTCGCGGCCGACGGCAGCCAGAATGATCGGCCTTTCTCCCAGCAGGGAAAGGGCGTAGGCAATGTTGCCCGCGGTACCGCCGAGCCTCTCGACCATGCCGTTCACGGTAAAAGAAACGTTCAAAACGTGCAGTTTATCGGGAAGGATGTGGTCGGCGAAGTACTCCGGGAAGTCCATGATCCTGTCGTAGGCTAAAGATCCGGAAACAATGATTCTCATTGATTTCTATTCTAACCTTCCCCACATACCTTTGCAACAACTGTTTTCCGGCTTGCATTAGGGCATTTTTACTATTGACATCGTTATCGAAATGGGCTATAACCTGACTGTAAGGCATATCCGGACACCCTCCGGGGACACCAGGAACATCAGAAGACAGGTTAAGGCATTCTGTATCGGAGGGGTCGGAAGAGGTATGTGCTCTTGAATCTATCGGTCAAAAATAATAGTACGGAGGTAGAGCAAGGAAATGGGAAGACTGGATGGTAAGGTTGTCCTGATTACCGGAGGGGCTGCAGGCATCGGGAAAGGACACGTCGAGCTGTTTGCCCGGGAGGGGGCTAAGGTCGTCGTGACTACCAGGAAGAAGGTGGATGAGGGAACAGCGCTGGCGGAGAGTATCAAAAAACAAGGGGGAGAGGCCATCTTTATCAGACTCGACACCACCAGCGAGGACGACTGGAAAAGGGTGCTCGGTGAGGTTGTCAAAAAATACGGCAAGCTTAATGTCCTGGTGAACAATGCCGGCGTTTCACTGGCGAAAACGATAGAAGAGACCTCCCTCGATGAATGGAACTGGATAATGAATATCAACGCGACCGGGGTGTTCCTGGGCTGCAAATACGGCATTGAGGTTATGAAGAAGAACGGGGAACCATGCTCGATAGTGAACATCTCATCCATCGATGCCATGGTCGGTGAGGCGGAGTTGCCTGCCTACTGTGCTTCGAAAGGAGCGGTGAGGTCGTTTACTAAAGCGATAGCACTTTCCTGCGCTGAAGCCGGATATCATATCCGGGTCAATTCGGTACACCCCGGCTACATTCATACCGAGCTCACCGAAAAAGAGGCCCAGGACTCGGGAATGACGCCGGCACAGTACTTCGATAAAGTGGGCAAGATGCACCCGATCGGTCATATCGGCAAACCGGCTGACATCGCTTACGTCAGCCTGTTTCTTGCTTCCGACGAGTCCAATTGGATTACCGGCTCCGAGTTCGTCGCCGACGGGGGCTACATATCAAGATAAACCGGCCGGCATAAGACGATCTTATTCCCCGTATTTCTATTGCCGAGTAGGGATACGGGGAATATTTTTTAGGGGCAGGTTGCCTGAGTTCATATTTATCCGCAGAAGGCGTTCGATAACCCTCTGCGAAGTAAATCGACCCAATAGCACCTGCCTTTAAGCAATTCATGTTGTGATTGCGATTGGAATTGCCCTGATCGTGGTGTTCATTGTCCTGATTGTCGTCACCGGGAAGTAATTCCAAATACTGACGACAATAACCAGATAGATAAAAGAGCCCCCCGACATTCGGGGGCTCTTTTATTGTATATCACACCCAAAAGTAGGATTGACGAATGTTACCAAGCCCATATAATAATATGGGGTTCTACCGGCAGTCATGATAACATGATGACGTTATTATATGATTACTAACAATGAGATGAAATGAAGGGTAATGGCGATAAGACAAAAGAGCAACTGATAAACGAATTAACCGCATCCGAAGCTAGGCGTAGGAATGCGGAAAAACGGATAGAACGCCTTAACGTCGTCCTTCGTGCTATTGGCAATGTCAACCGTATCCTTGACAAAGAAAAAGGCTAGAGGAAATTCGTACGCCACTACGCTATCAATACCTCAGTTTCCTCGCCGAGAAAAATTCCCAAAGCGTTCAACCCTCTACTGTCTTCCCGGAAACTGGCGTTTCATTTTGTCTTGGAGAGCCTTTAACTCCTGTTGCTTTTGAAGATCCTCTTCGCTCATTGGTTCACAGGACGTGATCTTGCCATCATTAAGGATCAGCACGAAGAGTGCACGGCATTTCCAGCAGCGATACGGCCCCTCATAGGTAGACTCTACCAGGGACATACTCCCCTCAGTGTGACAAGAGGGGCATTGGATTTTCAAAAGCATATTATTCTCCCTTCTTACTTACGCTTGCATCCAGGGCATATTAGCAGCTCACAAAGAACATTATGCCAATTATTATCAGACCTATTCCAATGATATACGCGATGATTTGAGGGAATCTAATGATAAGAATACCGAGCACAATAGAAACTATGGCAACTGCAATACTGGGTGCACCAAACATTGATAGCCCTGACATATCTTTATATCCTCCTTACTGTGCTTATTAAGCACATAATATCTGCCCTAGTTATCTCTGTCAACAGATTTTTACGCCAGTATCCCGAAATACTAAGCACCGCTTCGGAATCAACACTGCTAAAAGTTCATGGATAAATCTTCACACCATACACGAACTGAGAGCATCAAATTGTATCGCATTATGGCATAGTGAAGCACAATTAAAAGTAAGGGCAGGTTGCCTGGGCCAGTATACTCCGCAGAAGGCGGTCGATAACCCTCTGCAAAGCAAACTAACCCAACGGCACCTGCCCTAATAATATTTTAGGCTGTCAGGGTATTGAAAATCAAGAGAGATTCCGGTTCATATACCGTAAATACCCCTCATATTCTCTTGACAGACCGTGCTATAATCAAACTGAGTTATTCTGTGCCGGAGGTGGTGCCATAGAGAAAGCCTGGAGGGAGGCTTCTTTACCTTTTCCGAAGGGGGACGCTCCCGATGCCGGGAGCATAGCGAAAAACCGAAAAACATAACCTTTTCTCCACAGAGAAAAAGAGGTGTGTTTATATCTTTTTATGTGGAAAGAGGTAGTAATAAAACTTAAGGAGAAAATTTAGGTCGATGAAAACTAAACTAATATCTAAGATACTTGGCGTGGGACTGGCCCTCGGTCTTACCTTTTCGCTTGGTGTCGCCTTCATTGCTGCTCCCGCGGTCCAGGCGGATGAGATGGAATGGGGCCCGGTCAACACGCCGAGCTGGGATGACTTGGTCATCCTGCCCAGCTCCGACATCCTCGACTACGCCGTCGGCGGCGATGAGGGGGAAATTATTTATGCTGTGCTTGAGCTGAACGCCGGCTGCACCGAGGTCGGGTATTATGTCGATCCTGATCCTGTGGGTTCAGCTCCTACACCTATACAAAGTGCGGAGTTACCTCTACCCCGTTGGAGCACCTGGGCCGTGGTCAAGTCGGATGACGGCGGCGTCACCTGGAGTGACATTACCGAGAACGTCGTCGATGCCAGCAGTCTCCCCTTCGGCCCAGAGTATATCGCCAGCCTGGAGTTAGTGTCAGTGGCTCCTGACAACGAGGACTGGATTGCTGTAGCCGGTTACACTTCATATATTACGGGTTACTCAGGTGTTAATCCGACTATGAATCATTACTGCGGCTTCCCGACTGTACCGTTCGTGGTTGCCTCCGAGGACGGTGGTGATAACTTCACCTACGCCCACACGGTAATTGACGGCGGTGAGAACATGCTTACCATCGCTGACATGGCCGTCTCGCCCCAGGTAGGCGACATCTACAACATCGCCCTGGCCGGTACCGCCACTGTTGGTGGCGCTAACGTAAGCGCTGTGGACTACGTACCTACTGCCGCTGGTGTTTCAGCCGGCGCTATCTTCCGCCTCGAGGCGGGGACCTGGCTCACCGGCGGATGGGAGGACACCCGCTGCTACGACGGCTGGGACGGAAGTGAGGAGGACCCCTGTGACGTTGATACTTGGTCGATACACTCCACCGGCATCGTCGCCGTTGACTTCTCGCCCAACTTCGATATGGACGATACCATCATCGCCATAGGCGTGGGCGGACCGGTTGGTGACGACACATTCTACTACCACTACCCCTATCTGATTGAGGGTACCTGGGATGGCGGCGGCGCCTGGAACGCCGAGGCCGGCTTTAGTAGCGCCCCGGTCCAGATAACTGACGAGGGAACTGACCTGATTACCTTCTACGCCAGGTACATGATGGGATTCGCTCTGCCCGCCGACTTCGACGGCCAGGACGGCAGCGCCAACAACGTCTATCTCTACGTCAATGCCCTGCATATGACCAGCGGTGAGATCGGCGGCTTCGTCTTCATCTCCAAGGACTGCGACGACCTCTCCATGCGCTGCGGCCCCTCGGGAGACCCACTGCTGGCCAGCATCGATATCCACGGTGACGCCGACACCTGCAAGGCGATGGTCGGCACCCTAGGCATGGATGCAGATATTGTGATAGGGATGCCGGGTATGGCAGTGTTAGAGTTTACCCTATCCTGTACTGAGGCCTGCTCCGGCGTGGCGGTCTACCACACCGTCGAGCTCGACGACTGCTGCCCCGAGTGGGAATGCGCCTGCAAGGACCCCTCGGGACCCGCTATGGCGGTAGTAGCCTACACCGAAGACGGTGAGAAGGCCTTCGCCACCACCACCGGCAGCCAGACCTTCCTTTACGACAGCTTCGATGCCATGGGTGAGTTGAGTGAGTTTCTGGCGACCGATTTGTGGGGTTTCGGGGATTTAGATTTCCCTTATAATTGGTATCTAGATATAATACCAGGTAATGCCCTTGACGAGTCCGCCTTCTCGGTAAGCCTGGATGACGGCGTCTCCTTCAACCAGATCGGCCTGATCGATACCGATATCTATGGGCTCTCTGATGTTGCTGTCTGTCCTGATTGCAGTGTCATATATCTCTCTACGGCGAACAACGGTCACTTCCCTTGTATTGAAGGAGAAGGTTCAGAAGGTTCAGAAGGTTGGTTTGGCTGTGATTCTATCTGGAGAAGCTACGACAACGGCGATACCTGGGAGCGTATTTACCACGGCGACTGGGTAGAGGAATACGAAGGAACTCCCAACATACTTCTTCGCCTTCCCTGCGATGATCTCGAGGACTGCTGCACCATATACATGGGCGTCCAGAATACCCAGGACCTCTACTACAGCCGCGATTGCGGCCAGTGCTGGAACAAGGCGGTCAACCAGAAGCTGGTCATCCAGGACTTCGCCGTCGAGACCGAAAACATTGTCTACATACTCGACGAGGACGGCTATGTATCAACATCCACCCAGTACGGCAGGCGTCCCTCCGACGGTGTCGATACCGGGGTCGGCTCGGGCCACTCAATAACCTCCTGCTGTAAGCAAGGCTGGGTTGTCGTCGGCGGCGCCGGTGACGAGCCAGTAGGCTGGTCTGATGACAGCGGCGAGACGTGGAACCTGACCGAGGATCTTCCGGGCCAACCGGAATACACCGTGCACGTTGCCTGTGACCCAATCTGCGAAGGGACGATATACGCTGCATTGAGTGGGCCTCTTATGGTTGGGCCATGTTCAGGGATTTATCGCTGGGTTATTGACGACAGCGATGACTGGACTAATATGAATGCCTTCAAGTATGGTTACTACGGTATTGCCATGGGTAGGAGCGACGGCACACTATATGCTGTCTCGAATAACATCCACGTCGATCCTACGGAGGACCTATGTGACCGCTTCGTTGCACCACCCCATGATCCTAACGGCTATGAAATCTATAGCGGCGTTGCCCGCAATCTTACTCCATGTGAGACCGACTGCTGCGGCGAAGAGGACTGGGATTATCTAATCGCTGGAATTAGCGTGGATGACTATGTAGATTTCATACAGGAACCCAGCGCGCTCCGTATATGCGGCTGTACTTCTATGGATACAAACTCTATTCTATGGGCTATTGACTGGAGCTCATACGATGTTATCGATGAGGAACACGGCCTGCTCTGGAGCTACGAGGACTGCGCCGCCAAGCACGGCCCGGAACTGACCTCCCCTGAGGACGGGGCAGTACTTGCCTGTGACGTCTGTGACAGCTGCTACAGCGCTGCCATGACCCTCAAGTGGGAGAGAATGTGCCTGGCCTGCAGCTACGACATCGAGATTATGGACGAGGACGGCAACGTTATCGTCGAGATAATCGATGAGGAGATTACCGGCGACCCGCCCACCTACTACTATGGTGATGATGAGGCATATGATTATGGTAGCCTCGAGTGCGGCCGCACCTACACCTGGCACGTTCGAGAGGCCAACACCGAGACCGACGAGTGCGTCCACAGCCCCTGGTCGGAGACCTGGAGCTTCACCGTTGAGGCCTCTTCGGCTAACGCGGTTCAGCTGATCGCCCCCGAGCAGGGCGCGATAGTTGCCCAGCGCACCGGAGTCGGCTTCTCCTGGAGCAGCGTCTACGACGCCACCACCTACAGCTTCGTCCTCTCCGAGAGCCCCGACCTCTCCGGCGCCCTGGCCAGTGCTGACGTCAACGGTACCGCCTACTCCTACTCGGGTACCCTGGACTACGAGACCACCTACTACTGGCAGGTAACCGCCTGGAAGGACGGCACCATGCTCTCCCAGAGCGATGTCGGCACCTTCGCCATCGCGGCTAAAGAAATTGTTCCTGAGCCGGTACAGCCAACACCGCCACCCGAGGTCAACATACCTCCGGTCCAGCAGGTAACCCCGACCTGGATGTATGTTGTATTCGCGATCGGTATTGCCCTGATCGTGGTGGTCATTGTCCTGATTGTCCGGGGCAGGAGACCCTCCTAAATCCTAAATCTTCCTGATTCCGACTCTTAGAGACTGAAAGAGCCCCCCGAGAATCTCGGGGGGCTCTTCTTTCATACATGACGGCTTAGATAATTAATATCGGGGACTTATTGACTGGAAAGGCAACTCAAGGGAGAACTAACTGTGTGGCCTTTAGCGACAAAGCCTAAATGAGCCGCACAGGAATCGAACCTGTAACCTGCTGATTAAGAGTCAGCTGCTCTGCCAGTTGAGCTAGCGGCCCATACCACATACTATGGGAGTTTAGCAAACATTGGGTCTTAGTGCAAATTTTCATATAGTCCGATATACGGATTGACAAAAAAGCTGTCTTTTTGTACCATAATATAGGTGGATTGCTGACGTGGAGAGATTATGGGCGAACTGGTTGTCTACAGTCTGAAGGTCAATAAAGAACGGCTTGAGCTCGCCAAAAAGTTCCTTTTCCGAGAGGGAGAGCAGCTTCAGGACAGCCTGCGGGACTTCATTGATGTTGCTGCTGATTGTGAGCAGTGCCTGGAGCTCCATGAGGAAGACGCCTCAATCGGAGAGCTCCAGAGCGCTTTCACCACCCTGCTCGCCAGGTGCAAAGATTCATGGCACCTGAACAGCATCCTGCAGGAATCAGTGATGCAGATAGCCAAGCTGAGCAAGGTTCCTCTGGACTTTATCACCAACGTGCTCCTTGAGGCACAGCGGGTCAAGCCGGCAGCACGTCGGATGTAGAGCGGACCAGCGAGTGTCCTCTCTACCGCTTCTTCCCTAACTGTTGCGTCGTAATTTTCAGGCATTTCCTTTTGCCCTGTCATCACCTTTATTAAACTACCGGATCGGCACGCGTGTTTGAAGAGCGCCACGGTTATGAGATATAATCAGCGAGGTAAATATTTGGGTAGAGAGCCGCTTTGTTAAAAACTCACAGCTGTGGAGAACTAAACAAGCAACATATTGGCAGTGAGGTAACCCTGGCCCGTTGGGTTGACCGGCGCCGGGACCATGGCGGGCTGATATTCATCGACCTACGTGATAGAGAGGGTATTACCCAGATAGCCTTCAATCCGGAG
>JAQUOC010000005.1 GCA_028717305.1 Dehalococcoidales bacterium
CGCAGCTCAACCTCTGCACCAGATGTCTGCGAACTCAGAATAAGACCGCCAAGAGCGGGTAGGGCTTATAGCTGACAACTGTCATAATTTAACGTAGTCTTATACCAGAGTCGGGATACTAGCGATACTGGGTTCACAGGTTTTATTAGGACACGGTAGTAAACAGGAGTCATCAAAGCCTCTCTTCCTCAAAAGGGCGGAGAGGTTTTGTTCAGTATCGAGAGGATTCGGTGATTTGAACCATGGTTCACAGTGAAGACCATCAAACGGAAGTTGAGGACATGGGACTGGAGATTATGCGGCATTCCGCCTCTCACATCATGGCGGAAGCAGTCCGGTCCATCTTTCCCGATGCCAAATTTGGTATCGGGCCGTCAATCAAAGACGGTTTTTACTATGATTTCGACCTACCCCGTTCACTCACCCCCGACGACCTGCCTCTAATTGAGACTAAAATGGCAGAAATAGTCGCTTCCGATAAGCCATTCATGCTACAGGAGGTTTCCAAAGAAGAAGCCCGACGGATAATGGCCGACCAGCCCTACAAACTCGAACTGATCGATGAAATTCCAGATGAGAACGTCCGCCTGTACCGACAGGGCTCCTTTGTCGACCTGTGCCGCGGGCCGCACGTAAGTTCCACCGGAGAAGTAAAGGCCTTCAAGCTCCTCAGTATTGCCGGGGCCTACTGGCGCGGTGATGAGCATCAACCTATGCTGCAGCGAATATACGGGGTAGCCTTTAACAGTAAAGAAGGTCTGGACGATCACCTGGCTAAAATTGAGGAAGCCGACAGGCGCAACCACAGAAAACTGGGCAAAGAACTCGACCTGTTCAGTATTAACGATGAGGCCGGTCCGGGTTTAGTCCTCTGGCACCCCAGGGGAGCCATAATACGCCGGACCATTGAAGACTTCTGGAAGGATGAACACATTAAACGCGGTTATGATATCGTATACACCCCGCATATTGCTAAAGCAGACCTATGGAAAACCAGCGGGCACTGGGAATTTTACCGCGACTACCTGTACAGCCCGATGGAGGTGGAAGGGCAGGAATATATCCTTAAACCGATGAACTGCCTGGGACACATCCTGATCTACAAAACAAAACGGCGCAGCTATCAGGAACTGCCGATCCGTTACGCAGAGCTGGGCACTGTTTACCGCTACGAACGCTCCGGAGTGCTGCTCGGGCTGGCACGGGTAAGAGGCTTCACCCAGGACGATGCCCACATTTTTTGCTCTTTCGACCAGCTTCAGGATGAGGTAGCCGGAGTCCTGGATCTGGCCCGCTTTATGATGGAAAACTTTGGTTTCAGCAACTACAAGGTATACCTGTCCACCCGTCCCGATAAATATGCCGGCGACCCAAAAGTGTGGGAAGAGTCGACGAAGATTTTAGGGCAGGCGCTGGACCAGCTCGGAATTGACTATAGCATCGACCCGGGAGAGGGTGTCTTTTACGGTCCCAAGATAGACATCAAGTTTGAAGACGCCCTGGGTCGGGGATGGCAGGGTCCCACGATACAGGTTGATTTTAATCTACCCCAGCGCTTCGATGTCTCCTACATCGGCCAGGACGGCAATGAGCATATGGCGGCTATGGTACACCGTACGGTACTGGGCAGCATGGAACGCTTCCTGGCTTCACTGATTGAGCACTATGAAGGAGCTTTTCCGGTATGGCTATCGCCGGTTCAGGTAGTAATACTACCGGTAGCTGACCGCCACCTGGACTACGCCTGTGGAATTGAGCGTAAGCTTAGCAATGAAGGAGTACGAGTAAAGGTTGACGGGCGTTCGGAGCGGGTAAATCGCAAGATCCGACAGGCACAACTGGATAAAATACCATATATGCTGATCGTAGGCGACAAAGAGGTAGCTGCCGCCAGTGTTTCGGTACGTCTGCGTAGCGGCGAACAAATGGACTCGCAAACTCCGGAAAGCTTCATAAAGCGGGTAAAGCAGGCTATCATCAGCCGGGCTAAGGATTTGAATCTGTAAAAATATTTGATTACCGCGCGCTAATGTGCTATATTCCTGTCTGTAGTAAGCTGTTCTTGAAAGAAGGGGAATTAGAGAAATAATTAAAAAACTTCGCGTCAATGAGAGAATCATAGCCAGAGAAGTTCGTCTTGTGGGGGAGAAGGGGGAGCAGCTAGGCATAATGCCCTTGCAGCAGGCACGAGAGGTAGCAGAGCGGCAGAACATCGACCTGGTAGAGGTAGCGCCCACTGCAGTACCTCCGGTGTGTCGCCTGCTTGACTACGGGAAATACAAATACGAGCAGGCCAAAAAGGAGCGCGAGGCTAAAAAGAGCCAGCGAGTGTCACTCCTCAGAGAGATCCGTTTTAGGCCTAGAATTGATAACCATGATTTCGAAGCCAAGGCGAGGTCGGTAAAGAAACTCCTGGAAGAAGGCGACAAAGTAAAAATTACGGTCATGTTCAGGGGGCGTGAAATAGTACACCCTGAAATTGGCGTAAAGCTGCTACAGAGGATGTCGGAATTATTGAAAGACACGGCTTCTATTGAAAAACAGCCGCTACTGTATGGCAAGAGAATGATTATGATATTGGCACCGCTGGCGATGCCAAAAAGCAGAATAAAGGAAGGTGTGAAGCAAGCGTAGGATGCCGAAGATTAAAACACACAAGGGAGCACAGCGCCGCTTCCATATTACCGGCAGCGGCAAACTAATGCGGGTTAAGATCGGCAAGAGTCACTTCCGTCGTCGCAAGACAAGACAGGCGAAAGGACTTTACGATGAAACAATTCCGGTAAACAAGAGCGATAGGGCCCGTATAAAAAGACTCTTACCCTACGGGGTTTGACTTAACAGGAGGATATTTTGTCACGAGTCAAGCGAGGTGTGACCACCGGTCACCGACATAAAAAGGTATTAGCACTAACTAAAGGCCATAGGGCAACCAAGCACTCCCTTTACCGTCGTGCTCATGAGTCTATGCTTAAGTCCTTGAGCTATGCCTATGTCCACCGTCGCGATCGCAAGGGCGATATGAGACGTTTGTGGATTTTAAGGGTTAACGCCGCCAGCAGAAATCAAGGTATTACCTACTCTCAGCTTATGAATGGCTTAAATAAGGCGGGAGTAGCTGTTAACCGTAAGATGTTAGCCGACATGGCAATAAGAGAGCCCGAAGCCTTTAGCAATTTAGTAACCATAGCCAAAGCACAGATCCAGAACTGAAAGACGAGACTGCGTAGAAAGATGAAGTGCGGCTTTGCTATCAATTGCTAGCCGCATTTTCTGTTAGTATCGGATAGGTTAACTCGCCAGCAGGATAGGAAAACGGGAAGTATGATAAGCCGGCTTGAACAACTAAAACTAGGCGCACTGAAGGAGTTGGACTTAATTACCGATGCCAAGGAGATGGAACTCTGGCGAGTTAATTACCTGGGCAAGAAGAGCGAGCTGACCGGGATTCTGCGTAGTTTATCGTCATTAGCCGTTGCAGACAGAAAATCGGTCGGTACTGTGGCTAACCGCATCAGGACGGAGCTGGAGGACAGTCTCAACAAGAAAAAATGTAATCTGAGAGAAATACAACTGGCAGCGGCAACCAGAGAAGAGAATATCGACGTTACCCTGCCCGGACGCCCTCTGCCGACGGGGCGACTACATCCCATTACCAAGACAATCAATGAAGTCAGCGAAATATTCAACTCCATGGGTTTCCAGGTAACGTCAGGGCCGGACGTAGAATGGAACTATTACAACTTCGAGGCACTGAATATACATGACGACCACCCGGCACGTGATGTAATGTCAACCTCCTGGGTCGATATTAAAGCGGACAAGAACAGAGGTCCGATGCTGCTGCGCACTCACACTACTTCGGTAACCGCCAGAGTAATCGAATCCCAAAAACCCCCGATAAGAGTGGTCGAACCGGGTAGGGTCTACCGCTATGAGGCCACCGACGCCACCCACACTCCCATGTTCCATCAGATAGACGGCCTGGCTGTCGACAAAGGTATTACCATGGCAGACCTTAAAGGTACGCTGTACGAGTTCGCCCGCCGCTTTTTCGGAGAAGGAAGAGGGGTGCACTTTCGCTGCGACTATTTTCCCTTTGTCGAACCGGGAGTCGAGATGGCTATCGAATGTCTGGTCTGCAACGGCCGGGGATGCCGACTTTGTGGAAATACCGGCTGGCTAGAAATACTGGGCGCCGGAATGGTACACCCCCGGGTACTCGAGCGCGGGAATATCGATCCGGAGACATATTCCGGTTTTGCCTTCGGGATGGGCATCGACCGTCTACCCATGCTACGTTACGGGATAGACGACATCAGGCAATTTTATAGCAACGACCTCAGGTTCTTATCCCAGTTTTAGCCATCGGCAATAGCAGAATAGTCTCATCAGGTTAAAAGAATGAAAATATCACTCAAGTGGCTTCGAGAATATGTAGACATCACCCTCTCTCCACGCGAATTAGCCAACCGGCTGACGATGGCCGGTACCGAGACCGAGGGTATGCAGTGTATCGGTGAAAACTGGACAGGCATCACTATCGGCGAGATAACGGGTATTAGTCCTCATCCTAACGCCGACCGCCTTAAACTGGTCACCATAGATCTGGGCAGCGAGCAGACGACGGTTGTCTGCGGGGCCCCGAATACCAGCATCGGGAGCAAGGTAGCCTTCGCCCCGGTCGGCGCCCAGCTTATCGACGGCCATTCTGGAGAAGCATTTCGTCTGAAGTCCGCCAAGATTCGGGGGATTACCTCAAACGGAATGGCCTGCTCAGAAAAAGAACTGGGGATCTCAGACAGCCACGAGGGAATTATAACCCTGCCTGATGAAGCGCCCATAGGCACGCCACTGGCGGATTATCTGGGCGATGTTATATACGACCTGGCGATCACCGCTAATCGCCCCGACTGCCTATCGGTAATCGGCGTGGCCAGAGAGGTCGCCGCCCTGACCGAGCAGCAGTTGCACCTCCCCGATACCAGCTATATAGAAGCAGGACATCCCATCGAGCAGCAAATCTCAGTAGAGATTACCGCCCCCGAGTTGTGTTCCAGATATTGCGCCAGCTTAATCACCGGTATAAGAGTGACCGATTCCCCCCGATGGCTACAACAGCGCCTGCTAAAGTGCGGTATGCGCCCGATAAGTAATATCGTAGATATTACCAACTACGTCATGCTGGAATACGGTCAACCCCTGCATGCCTTCGACTACGATCAAATTCAAGGCAGGAAGATTACTGTACGTCGGGCTGCCGCCGGTGAAAAGATAACCACCCTTGACGGACTGGAACGGTCCCTCTCTCCCGACATGCTGGTTATTGCCGATCAGAAAAGAGCAGCAGCTATCGCCGGAATTATGGGTGGCATAGATAGTGAGGTAACCGACGGTACAAGCTCGGTATTATTGGAAGCAGCCAATTTCAATCCCGCCAGCATTCATCGTACCGGCAGTGCCTTAAATATGCCCAGTGAAGCCTGTACCCGTTTCGAGAGGGGAATTCGCCCCGAACTGGTGGATGAAGCGATCAGGAAAGCCACCAAGCTCATCATAGAGCTAGCCGGCGGTCAGGCAGCCAGAGGACTGGTTGATGTCTACCCCAACCGGCAAGAGCAGGAGCCGATACTACTGACCAACGAAAAAATAAGGAACCTTTTGGGGATTGATTTCAGCACTAACCGGATAGTAGCGGCACTAAATTCCCTCGGTTTTACCTGCCGGACAGCAACGAATCCTTCCGGAGTCCGGGCTACCGCTCCTTACTGGCGAAGCGACATCAAACAGGAGGTCGACCTCATTGAAGAGGTAGCTCGCATCATTGGCTACGACAAGATTCCCACCACTCTGCTGGGCACAACACTACCCAGCCAGAACCCTGAACCGATGGTCAAACTGAAACAGATGATAAGGTGCCATCTCAGAGGCTACGGATTCCAGGAGATAGTCACCTATTCCCTAACCAGCCTGGAGCTACTCGGGAAACTGCTTCCGGCCAGTTCCATCGAACCGCCCCCCCTCCGTATGGCTAACCCGATGACAGCGGAGCAGGAATATCTGCGTCCCAACCTGCGGGCCAACCTCTTAACTACGCTCTACTCAAACAGGAAACATGAAGACGACAGCATCAGAATCTTCGAGCTGGGTAAGGTATATCTCCCCAGGCAGAATGACTTGCCTGATGAACCCGAGATCCTTTGTGCTCTACTGAGTGGACCCCGGCAGAGCAGATCCTGGCACGAAGGGGACAACCCGGTTGACTTCTACGATGCCAAGGGAACTGTCGAAAGCCTGATCAATCACCTGGTAACAAATCTCGATTTTGAGAAGAGCAGCGACTTAAGTCTACACCCTAACAAACAAGCCGCCATCCTGATAGACGGCAATAAGGTAGGCATCGTCGGCGAAATTCACCCCGTGGTCCGGGAGGCCTTCGATATCTGCGAACCCACCTACCTCATCGAATTTAATGTCTCCACCCTCTTACCCTTTACCACCGGACATAAAATGTTCCGGACCATACCACGCTTTCCGGCAGTAGTAAGAGACATCGCTCTGATAGCAGACAGAGGGATATCCCACCGCAGCATACAGAGTATTATTGAAGACACCGATCTGGTCACCAAGGTTACCGTATTCGACGTCTATTCCGGCGGTCAGATCCCCGCTGGCAAGAAATCTCTTGCCTACCGGATTACCTTCCAGTCACCGGATCATACCTTAACCGACGATGAGGTTGATAAGGTTCAGCAGCAAATAATCGGCAAGCTGTCCCGAGAGTTAGGCGCTACTCTGCGCAGCTAAAATCTGCCTTACTTATTCATCAAGAGTGAAGAAAATCCCTCAGGGGAATCTAATGAAAGACAGGGAAATAAAGAAAGTAGTTAGAGAGGGCTACGCCAAGATTGTAAAGAATGGTAGCTGCTGCTCGAGTCCAGTTAGCTCATGCTGCGGGAATACCGACTCCGTGCAAGACATCAGCAGACGGATAGGATATACGAAGGCAGATCTTGACGCAGTACCACAGGGAGCGAACCTGGGCCTCGGCTGCGGAAATCCGCTGGCTATCGGCTCCTTAAGAGAAGGGGGGACCGTTGTCGACCTCGGTTCGGGAGCCGGCTTTGACTGCTTCCTAGCCGCCAATGTGGTTGGTAAGGCAGGGCATGTCATCGGCGTCGATATGACCCCGGAGATGATTGAAAAAGCGAGAGAAAACGCCGAGAAGGGCGGCTATACAAATGTAGAGTTCCGGCTCGGTGAAATTGAACACCTGCCGATAGCCGATGGCACGGCTGATACCATTATATCAAACTGTGTTATCAACCTGACCCCCGATAAAAGAACGGCCTTTGAGGAAGCATTCCGAGTACTAAAACCGGGCGGCAGGCTGATGGTCTCGGACATAGTTTTGCTGAAAGAACTCCCCGATTTTATTAAGAACTCGGTGGCAGCATATATCGGCTGTGTCTCGGGAGCCATCACCAAAGAAGAATACCTGGCTAACATAAAAGCAGCCGGATTTGGCAAGGTTGACATAACTAGCGAGGCAGTCTTCCCCATAGAGTGGCTGACTGATGAACCGACCGTAGAGGCAAACAATCAGTATTTACGGATACCCCCGGAGCAGATAAAAGAAGCTGCCGATTCGGTCATCAGTATCAAGGTCCAAGCAGTCAAACCTGATTCGGCAACGCGGACATCCCCTCATCAATAAGCTCCCAGAGCTTTCCTGCTATCTCCGCCAAAGGCACCAGTTGTGACTCCTTCTCGGAGCGCTTTTTTACCTCGACGCTATCCTGTTTCAGAGTACGCTGGCTAACGGTCACCCGGATAGGTATCCCCAATAGATCGGCGTCGTTGAACTTTACTCCCGGGGATTCCTGGCGGTCATCCATAAGTACCTCAAACCCTGCCGAGACGAGCTCGGAGTAGAGCTTCTCCGCCGTCTCTGCAACACCGGTATTCTCCCGATATAACGGGCAAAGATGGACCTGGTAGGGAGCAATAGGTAACGGCCAGATAATGCCCTGATCGTCATGGTTTTGCTCAACAGCAGCCGCCAGCAACCTGCCGATGCCGATGCCGTAGCAGCCCATAACAACAGGACGATCAATGCCGTCAGGATCGGCGTAGAATGCACCTAATTTTTTCGAGAGAAAGGTCCCCAGCTTGAAGATATGTCCAACCTCGATGCCGTGCGTCGCAAGCAACTTACCGCCGCACTTCGGGCATTGTTCACCAGCACAAGCCCGTGCTATGTCAGCCGTGACATCGGAACCAAAATCACGGGGGTAGTTGACGTTCTTCAGGTGTGTTTCCGGGCTGTTGGCGCCGGCAACAAAGTTCACCCCAGGAATTACCGAATCATCAACAACGGTCTTAATATTTAGGAGGCCTACCGGTGAAGCGAAGCCAGCGATGACACCGGCTCTCCTGATCTCCTCTTCATCAGCCAGATGGAGTTCGACGCATTTCAGGATATTCTTCAGTTTAACCTCGTTTACCTCAAGGTCTCCCCTGATAACAGCGAAGACGAGATCACCGTCAGCCGCATAGAATACCGCCTTAATGATATGGTCCGGCGATACCTTGAGAAAATCGGAGAGATCGCTGATGGTAGTCACCCCCGGCGTTGCGACCTCTTCTAAAGGTAACGGAGCCTCTCCACCCCCTTTGCCTTTTGCGCAACAGGCCTTTTCCGAATTAGCCGCATACTGACAATGGGAGCAATAGATGATTTCATCCTCGCCGGTATCCATAATAACCATGAACTCGTGCGAGTCCTTGCCTCCAATAGCACCGCTGTCAGCTTCGACAAACAAAGCAGGCAGGCCACAGCGAGCATATATCCTCTGGTATGCCTTAAGCATCTTGTTATAGCTCAAATCCAGCCCTTTTTCATCAATATCGAAGCTATAGAGGTCTTTCATAGTGAACTCGCGAACCCGGAGCAGACCGGCCCTGGGACGGGGCTCGTCACGAAACTTGGTCTGGATTTGATATAGCAGCAGCGGAAGGTCACGGTAGCTCTTAATATACTGGCTGGCCAGCCTGGTAACGACCTCTTCATGGGTCGGGCCTAAACATAATCTGCGATCCCTGCGGTCATTCAGGACGAAGAGCCCCTCGCCGAAAGCCTGGTCGCGACCTGTTTGCTGCCATAACTCGAGCGGTTGGAGCACCGGCATCATGAGTTCCTGCCCGCCAGCGGCGTCCATTTCATCACGGATTATATTTTCTATCTTCCTTAGTGCCCTCAAGGCCAAGGGCAGATAAGAATATATCCCGGAGGCCACCTGGTAGATCATCCCCGCTTTCAGAAGCAGCCGATGACTGACGGTATCTGCTTCGGCAGGTATTTCTCTTTGCGTCCTACCGAACAATCTTGATATTCGCACTTTACTAATTATCCAATCTAATCGTATTCACCGGGCTATTCGTCTTTCAACCACAGCGATGATTACGCTATCCCTAAAATTATAGGGCAACAAGATGATAAAGACACCCGATGCCGTAACTTGAGTGTCACAGTTAATATGGCGAGAAATAGAGAATTCGCCTAATCTAATCTAGATTAGGCGAATTCTCTCTTACCCATTACGACAAATATAATTGCCGCTACCCCCAGGGGAATGATAGGGAACATAGCGCAGATAGCAGCGAACAGACAGTATCCCCAGACCTTTCTCTTGAACATCAGAATAGCGCCGATTAAGGCCAGTATTCCGAGTGCGAGTAGGCCACCGCCTATGCCGGTCAACCAGCCTAGTCCGGTTAACTCAGCAACGACCCCGGTACCTAGAAGTGCAAAGGCCCCATAGACTATCCCCACAATACCACCGATCAAGGTTAAAATAGCAGCCAGCGTTACCTTCCATGTTCTTTTCATCGCTTAACCCCCTTTAATTAAATTAGGTTATCAACAATGATACATAAGGCATGACTATTTTTCAATACCCGGTCAGGTCTTTCGACACTTAAAATACTTCATTCCAGAAATTTAGGCTTAAGATTTCCTGTTCATTAGTTGACATAAAAATTCAGTGTTTTTTTCGCAAATTACTACACGATTAGTCGGCGTCTCATAGTCCTAAGCGATATTGCGAAAAAAACGAACGCTAGACCAGTAATGTAGGCCAGCGCCGGGAGAAGATCGGTGGTTAAGGTGCCACTGATTAGTGCTCGGTTAAGCTGAACCACTGGTGTCAGGGGGGCGATCCAGCTTAACTTTTGTATTATCTCCGGGAACGAAGAAAGAGGAAAGAATACCCCGCTGAAAAAGAATACCGGCGTGATAAACAGACTGAAGTAATAATTGAAACTGTAGATGGAGGGGACGAGGGAGGAATACAGGACGGCGATAGCGGCGAACATAATGCCGGTTAGAAACGAAACCGGTAGAATGAGTAATGCCCAAGGCGAATGTACCAGTTGAAAAGCTGCCGCAACGGCGAGGATGAAGCTGCCGGTGAGCAGGGAGCGGGTAGCTCCCCAGAATATTTCGCCGGCGGTGACGTCTTCAATATTTAGTGGTGTGACGATGATGGCATCGTAAGTTCTTTGATGCTCCATGCGGATAAAGGTGCCGTAGGTACACTCGAAGCTGGCGCTGAACATGGCATAGCCGGCAATAACACCAGGTGTGACAAATTCGATATACGACTGACCGTTAACCACCCCAACGTATGTTCCTAAGCCTAGTCCCATGGCAAGCAGAATGATGATCGGTTCAGCTACCATCACTGGTATTTCCGAGCGCCACAGCCGGAAAAAGACGTCTCGATTACGCTGCCAGACTCTGATAAACCGCCAGGAGAAGGACTTCATTCGATCAGAGTCCTCCCGGTTAGTCTGAGGAAAACGTCTTCCAGAGTGCCCGGCCTACGCTGCAGGCTGATTAGACTAGTACCCAGGTCTTTGATTACCACATCAGAATCAATATGAAAGAGGTGAATCCGGTTATCCACTACTTCAAAATCCAGGCCGAGGTTTTTTAGTTTCTCCTTGACATTATTTTTTTCTTCGCTGGTGACCTCGATTACATATACCGTTTTGCCCACATGGCGGATAACCAGCTTCTGTGGGGTATCCAGACTCAAAATTTTGCCCAGATTCATGATGGCCACCCGATCGCAGATATCGGCGGCCTCCTCCATATTGTGTGTGCACAGAAGCTGAGTGACCCCCTGAGATTTAAGCTCAGCCAGCTTACGCCAGACCAGGTGTTTGGCCTGAGGATCAAGCCCTATAGTGGGTTCGTCGAGAATTAGAAGCCGGGGTTGGTTAATCATACCTCGGGCAATAAGGAGACGCCGCTTCATACCTCCGGAGAGCTCGTTAATGCGGCTATCATGTTTATTTTCCAGTTCAAAAAGGCTTAGTATTTCCCGGCTACGCTGTTTAGCTTCTTCTTTCGGTAGATCAAAGTACCGGGCGAAGGTTACCAAATTTTGAATTACAGTCAGGTCTTCATCAAGGTTATCCAGCTGTGGCACCACGCCTAAGTTAGCTTTCACCTGCCGAGAGTCGGTGCGCAGATTATGACCGAGGACCCAGATATCACCACTGGTTGGAGGAGACGCAGCAACTATCATTCTGAGCAGGGATGTCTTACCAGCCCCATTGGGCCCCAGCAGTCCAAAGCATTCACCACTGATAACCTCTAAATTTACGTCGTCTACAGCAACCAGTTCTCTAAATTTCTTGGTCAGGTTATTGGTCTTAATGATTGACATATATTGCCTAGAACCGTTCCACTTCCCTCATCAATACGCTGATAAAATCCTTTTCCTCTATGGTCCTTATCTTCTTACCCTTTTTAAAGAGGACGGCTTTACCCTTACCGCAGGCAATGCCGATATCGGCATCCCGGGCCTCACCAGGTCCATTGACGACACAACCCATCACAGCTACCTTGATCGGACGGTTAACCTTCAGAAGCGCTTCCTCAACCTCACGGGCCAGGCTGATGATATCAACCTCAGCCCTCCCGCAGGACGGGCAACTGACCAGTACCGGACCGTGCTGACGCACATTCAGGCTCTTCAGGATCTCATAGCCGGCGGCAACCTCCTCCCGAGGAGGGGCGGTCAGGGAAACCCGGATGGTATCACCGATACCAAGATAGAGCAGGGTGCCGATACCCGCCGCGCTACGGATAATGCCTGTTCTCGGTGTGCCGGATTCGGTAATTCCGATATGCAGGGGATACGGAATCCTCCCGGCAATATTCCGATAGGCCTCAATGGTAGTGGGGACATCGAAGGCTTTCAGCGATACCTTAATCAGATCGAAGTCCAGAATCTCCAGCAGCCTGATCTGCTTCAAAGCTGCTTCCACCATCCGCCGGGCAACGGCTAGACCGGGGTACTCCGCCTCAGGCAAGCTGCCGGCATTTACCCCGATGCGGATAGGAACGCCTCTTTCCTTAGCCAACCTGGCCACGATAGATACCTCATCTGGCTTGCCGATATTGCCCGGGTTTAAACGCAACCCGTCAGCACCAGACTCCAGTGCGATCAATGCCAGCCGATAATCAAAGTGAATGTCAGCAATCAGCGGCAGGGAGGTACTCTTTTTTATTGCTGCTATCGCACGCCCAGCCTCGGCATCTGGCACTGCCACACGCACCAATTCACAGCCGCAATCTTCCAGTTCCCTGATCTGGGCTATAGTTGACATAATATCTCTGGTATCAGTCTTAGTCATCGACTGTACCACGATAGGGGAGCCCCCGCCGACGGTGACATTGCCAATTTGAAGCGGAATACTGTTTCGCCGAATCTCCATAATATCACCTGCCCCTACGGCGTCAGGCTCCCTCCACTAACAATACGCAAAATATCATTGTAGGTTACCGCAGCAAAAACACCCATAAGCAGTAAGAAACCGATCAGGTGTACCATTCCTTCCGTCTTCGGCGACACGCGCCGGCCCCGGCGTACTTTCTCCAGTAAGAGAAAACCTATCCTCCCCCCATCCAGGGCAGGGAGAGGGAAGAGATTTATCAAACCGATATTAAGACTGAGAAAAGCAGCGAATTCCAGCAGCGGACTAATCCCCACCCTGGCTGCCTCACCGGTCATTTGCGCAATTCCTACCGGCCCTGTTAATTTGAGAGAGGTAGTACCGGCCAGCATACTCAGGATGCCATTCTTAAAAAGGGCCATGGTTTCCACACATGCCGAGACGGCTAACGACGGTACCCTCCAGAACGGCTCGCTGCGGCGGACAACGGTTGCCTCCGGCATGCTAATCACGATGCCGACTGCCCCCTGGCCCTCGGGAGGTCTCCACCTTGGCACCATATTAACATCCTCTACGGTTAAATCACTGTGCTCTACTCTTACTACGATCTCTCTCCCCAGGCTAATCTGGATATAGCGCTGCAGGTCGCTACTGTTATCCAGCGGCTTCCCGTTGATACTGACTATCCTGTCTCCTGGTTCAATACCGGCTAAAGCCGCCGGAGAACTGGACGCTACATCCTCCACCAGCACCTCTCCGATTACCATATTATGAGGAACCATAAAAGCTATGGCAAAGAGGATCAGCGGCAGCAAAAAGTTCATCAGCGAGCCGGCGCTGAGCACCAGAAGCCTGATGCCAAAAGGTTTACCGGCCAGACTTCTCGGCGCCGCGGGGTCTTCTTCACCGGACATTTTGGTAAACCCGCCCAGCGGTATCGCATTCAGTGAATAGATCGTTTCGCCCCGTTTCACCGAGAATAACCTGGGGGGTAGTCCGACGCCGAACTCCTTCACTTCCACCCCGGAGGCTTTGGCAGTCATGAAATGCCCCAGCTCATGGGCGATGATAATTATTGCCAGGACGCCAAGGAAAATAAGCACCGTAATCAGCACGGGCTATCTCCGCTAACAAATCGGGAGGCCATCTCCCTGGACCAGCCATCAGCAGACATAATATCATCCAGGTCAGGACAGGTCACCATCTGATGCCGCTCTAACACCTGTTCAACAAGGCGGGCGATATCGGTAAATTTGAGGCGTCGGGAGAGGAACAGACCAACCGCTACCTCGTCAGCAGCACAAAGCACAGTCGGGTAAGTTCCCCCCTTCTTGCCCGCCTCAATAGCCAAACTGAGACAGGGGAATACATCTGGATCAACCTTCCCGAAGGTAAGGTTACTCATTACGTCCCAGTTGAGCCGATCGAGATGTGGGTTAGGCAAGCGCTCGGGATAAGACAGAGCATACTGAATAGGCAAGCGCATATCGGGACAACCCAACTGGGCCTTAACCGAGCCATCAACGAATTCTACCAGAGAATGGACAATGCTCTGGGGGTGAGTTAGCACCTTAATACTCTCGAAGGGCATATCGAACAGCCAGTGGGCCTCAATTACCTCCAAACCTTTATTCATCAGGGTAGCCGAATCGACGGTAACCTTCCTCCCCATCCGCCACGAGGGATGTTTTAGCGCCTGCTCGACGGTGACTTTACTCAGCCGCGCTTTCGAATAATGTAAGAAGGGCCCACCCGATGCCGTCAGCACAAGCCGTACCGGCTTCTGATCCTCACCTTTAAGACATTGCCATATCGCACTGTGCTCGCTATCGATAGGCAGAATACGGGCTTTACTCAGCCCGGCTTCACGGATGATAACCTCACCGGCCGCCACCAGCGACTCTTTGTTTGCCAGGGCAATTTCCTTCCCGGCCTTGACCGCCGCCATCAGGGGCAATAAGCCTGATTTCCCGGAAGTAGCGATAACAACGGTATCCACCTCGGGATGAGAAGCAATATCCTCCGGCGGTAAGAACGCGTATTTTATATCAGCTAGTTCCTGTACTGACTTCCCATCCTGGAAATAGACGAGTCTGGGCCGGAACTCATTTATCTGCCTGGCCAGCAAGTCAACATTCCTACCGGCAGCCAATCCGATAACCCGAAATCTATGCGGAAAAGCACGGACTACCTCAAGGGTTTGTTGACCGATAGAACCGGTTGAACCCAGAATGGCCAGTTGCTTAATCACGCCAGTCATATCAAGCAATAGTATACATAGTATACCACATAGTATACCAGGGTACCGGCAAAAAGGAGGCTATCGATACGGTCAAGCATCCCGCCGTGGCCCGGCATCATACTGCCGGAATCCTTTACCCCCATATTGCGCTTCAGCAGGGACTCGACAAGATCACCCATCTGCCCGAAAATACTGACCAGTACGGCTAATGGAATTAACTGCCCGGAGAAAAGCGGAAGACGAAACGGAGTAGGAGTGAAAAACAGTATGCTCACTACGGCAGCAGCACCAATCCCTCCTGCTACTCCCTCCCAGGTCTTACCCGGACTGATACCGGGAGCAAGCTTGTTTTTACCGAATTTTCTACCGACAAAGAAGGCCATGGTATCAGAAGCCCAGGTAATAAAAAGGATGAAGAATACCCAGTTTCTGCCATCATCCAGTCCTCTCAGGGCAACCATATGGCCGAGGAGCCAGCCTACATAGAGTATACCGGCAACCGTCCAAACCCAGCTCTGGAAAGCCCCTCCTTTTTCCCTGCGCGCCAGAAGTCCGATTAAAGGCAGCACTACCGCCGAGGTCAACAGTAACGGCAGAAGCAAACCGGGGGTAAGATAAGGCGCCAGAAAAGACAGCAGCTCCGAGTTGCGACTAAGAATAAAGAACGTCGTCCAGATTAGACCGAAGCAGGCGAATGGCAATAGCTTTGCCGTAGCTGCCATTCGATAAAACTCAAGAGCAGCCAGGATGCCAAAGACGACCATCAATACGGTAAAACCCCTCTCGCCACCAAACCAGACAACCACCACCAGGAGAGCGGCAAACCAGAGTGAAGTTATTACCCTTTTCTTAAGCATACGCTTCTGCCAGGCATTTGATCATAATCCACCGAAGCGTCTATGCCTGTGACGATAAGACAGTAACGCTTTATCGATATCATTCTCATTAAAGTCGGGCCACAGGACATCGGTAAAATAGTATTCGCTATAAGCCGATTGCCATATCAGGAAATTACTGATACGGAGTTCACCTCCGGTGCGGATGAGCAGGTCAACATCGGGAATATCGTCAGTATAAAGGAAACGGCTAAATAACTCTTCGTCTATATTCTGCGGCGGGACGCCTTCAGCAATAATACCACGTACCGCATCCAATATCTCAAGGCGTCCTCCGTAGTTAAAGGCAAAGCCGAGGGTCATCCCGGTGTTGTTCTCTGTCAGCTTAACAGCCTTACCTATCTCCTGCTGGAGACCTAGCGGGAGTTCCTCCAGACGACCGAGATGACGAAGTCTGACCCCTTCTCTGTGAAGCTCCTGAGACTCTCCTCCGATTACCTCTTCGAAGAGACGGAATATCCCCCCGACTTCGTCCTGAGAACGGTTCCAGTTTTCGGTGGAGAAACCAAAAAGGGTCAGATACTTCAAATGGTACCGGTTATTGAAATAACGAATCGCGGAGCGGGCGCTGTCTACCCCGGCGATATGTCCCCTGAACCTGGGCAGCCCGCGATGCTCCGCCCACCTGCCGTTGCCGTCCATAATGATAGCAACGTGACGGGGATTGCCGGCCTCTTCTTCCAGAGGTAATGAATCAACTTCCATGACAAAGGTGAAAAAATGGCGACAACCATTCAGTCCGGGCTAGACTTCCTCAATCTCTATCTCTTTATTCTGACCAGTCTGCTCGGCAAAGGCTATGAATTTATCGGTAATCTTCTGTAGCTGGTCCAAGGTACGCTTCATCTCATCCTGCGACATCTCTTTATCTTTCTCCAGCTTCCTCAGCTCATCCATAGTCTCACGTCTCAGATTACGGATGATAACCCTCTCCTTCTCCACCCTCGCCCTTACTACCTTGACCAGCTCCTGACGCCGCTCTTCACTGAGCGCAGGGATATTTATGCGAAGTACATTCCCATCACTGACCGGATTCAGCCCGAGGTCAGATTTCAGAATCGCTTTTTCGATACTGTGCAGGCTGCTTTTGTCCCAGGGTTGTATCACCAGCAAGCTGGCTGCCGGCGCGGAAACACCGGCGATTTGAATAAGCGGTGTGGGAACACCGGCATATTCTACCTTGATGTGTTCAACCAGCGCCGGAGCCGCATGCCCGGTCCGAATGGTAGTCAGCTCCTTCTTTAAAGCCTCTACAGAGGCCTGCATCTTCGCCTCAGTATTCCTCAAAAGTATGCTAATATCCATTGTTCCGCTCACTCATTAGTCACCATAGTACCAATATGTTCGCCGTTGACAGCGCGCTCCAGTCCCTGTGGAGCCTGAAGATCGAAAACCACTATCGGCAGCTTATTCTCAAGGCAGAGAGAGAGAGCAGTGGCATCCATCACGTTAAGACGCATATTCAAAGCTTCAAGATGGCTGATTTTATCGAATTTCTGAGCGTCGGGATTCTTATTCGGGTCGGAGCTGTAGATACCATCAACATTATTCTTGGCCATAAGCAGTACTTCCGCTTCGATCTCTATAGCCCGCAGAGCCGCCGCAGTATCGCTGGTCATATAGGGATTACCGGTACCTCCGGCAAAGATAACCGCCCTGCCTTTCTCCAGATGTCTGATGGCACGGCGTCTGATATAGATCTCCGCCACCTGCTGAATACCGATTGCCGTCTGGGTCCTGGTAGTTACCCCTACCTTCTCTAAGGCATCCTGAAGAGCCAAAGCATTTATCACGGTAGCTACCATACCGGCGTAGTCGGCGGTAACCCTATCCATCCCTTTCCGCTCGGCAGCGGCGCCACGCCAGATATTTCCGCCACCAACAACAATAGCGACGCAGACACCCATTTCCATCACCTGTTTGATCTGCCTGGCTATCAGGGTAAGGGTATCGGTATCAATACCATAATCGAGCTTGCCGCTGAAAGCCTCACCACTGAGCTTAAGCAGGACCCGCTTATACCTGGTAGTGGTCATAACCAATAATACCTATCTACCTAATTCAAATCGGGCGAATCTGGCTACCTTGATATTCTCACCTAGCTTGGCGATCGTCTCAACGATAATATCCCGGATAGTCTTGCCGGGGTCTCTAATGAAAGGCTGTAACAATAAGCAGTCTGTCTGAGGTTCGACGTCAGCTTCATCTTTAATCTCTTCATCCGAAATAAACTTAGGAGGCATGGCCGCTACCTGCATCACCAGATTATGGGCCAGATCCTTAAATTCACCGGTACGGGCAACGAAGTCGGTCTCACAATTGACCTCAATCATAGCACCGATACGCCCGCCGGTATGGACATATGTCTCAATCACACCACAGGTAGTGGAACGTTCCGACTTATCCTGGGCTTTGAGAATACCCTTCTCCTTCAATATCCGTTGTGCCTTCTCCATATCACCACAAGCTTCAATGAGGGCATTACGACAGGATATCACTCCAGCCCCTGACTGCTCCCTGAGCTCCCGTATTTTAGCCGTTGGAATATTCAACTCCCGCTCCTTATACTGCTATTCATCGCCAGACATAAAAACAACCGGTTCGGTATCATCGGCAACCGCATCCTCATCTACGCTCTCTCCCTCTGGCTGCTCTTCACGGGACAGGAATTCGGCCCCCCCGGCCTTACCCACCAGAACCGAGTCGGCGATCCGGCTGCAGGTAAGCTTGATGGCCTTAATAGCATCATCATTAGCCGGAATGGGATAATCAATGCCGGTAGGATCGCAATTGGTATCGGCAACAGCCACCACTGGTATGCCCACCCGTTTAGCCTCTTCTAAAGCCAGCCTCTCCTTGGTAACATCGACAATAAACAAAGCTGAGGGCAGACTGGTCATCTCCTTGATACCACCTATCATTCGATTGAGGCGTACCAATTCCTTACCCAGCTTCAGGGCCTCCTTTTTCGGCAAATGTTCAAGCTCACCCCTGGCTTGCTGGTCTTCTAAGCGAACCAGATAGTCTATACGTCCCTGTATCGTGCTGAAATTGGTCAGCACTCCTCCGGGCCAGCGCTTGCTAATATAGTACATATTACAGCGCTTAGCCTCTTCCTCTACCGCCTCCTGGGCCTGCTTCTTGGTGCCAACAAAAAGTACGGTACCGCCGTCGGCTACCAACTGCTCGATAAAACTGCAGGCCTTCTCCAGCATACCAACCGTCTGCTCCAGATCGATGATATGAATACCGTTACGCTTGGTGAAGATATATTTCTTCATGCGAGGATGCCAACGACTCGTCTGATGACCGAAGTGTGCCCCGGCTTCCAAAAGCTGCTTGATTGTGACTGTACTTGCCAATCTTACCCCCCTCCTGAACTGTTAAGTAGTATAACATAACTACTCGCTATACAGCAACACGAGACCGGGGCAGCCAAAACACCCAGCACCTGCTGCCCCGGTAGTGTGTATTTGCCGGAAAGACAACCGGGACTAACCACAGTTAAACCCGATAAGTCTTATCTTGCTGTCTTCCTCTCTGAGAGTCCAGGTAGTCAGGCAGCTGCCCCAGACACTGGTCGTGACCGTACCCTGAATTCTCCAGCTACCGTTGCCATCATAATTAGCAACCCACTGGCCAACCGGGGTCGCCGGGCTTATTTTTACCGGTGTCTCGGAACCCTGCCCCTCAACCGCCTCCTGGTAGTAATCATCGATATAAGGTATGCCAGCAATCTGAATGATAGCAATCGCCTGTTGACTGCTCAAAGCGGCAGGGGATACCAATGTATTTATCAGGCCGCAACCCAGAAGCGGCACAACCAGCAAAACAGCAAGTCCGCTCAGCAAAAGCGATTTGGCTTTGTTTCCCATTTCATTCCACCTTTCTCTACTTGACTAACTCGGTAATGGATACTTTAAGTACCGGGGCCGCTTTTGTCAAGCAGAGCCCGGCACCACCGATATGCCACCGGGTTCCGGACCGGAGCGTACCTCCGGCAGGTATACCACGGGCGGGATAATCGATATAATAGGGTAGAAGGATGGTAAAGGCCGGATCAGAAGCCTATAGGAAGGAATCTTATCCCTGCTATTGTCTCGCTATTGATTAGAAAGAGGTAACGTGTCTTGTTAAGAAGAAAAAAAGAAACGGTCGCCCAGGGTAAATATATAAACTTTGTACGGAAGCACTTTCTTACCAGGTCAGGCAAAGAAGCGGTATGGGAACTGGTGGAAAGGAAAAACACTTTCCACTATGGTGCGGTTGCCGTCGTCGCTATTACCCGGGACAAAGAGTTGATTCTGGAAAGGCACTGGAGGTACGCAATAGAGTCTTTTGTTATTCAACTACCAGCGGGGTTGACCGACCGGGCGGAAGAAAGTGAAGAAGATGCCGCAAGACGCGAACTCCTGGAAGAGACCGGCTACCTGGCCGGGGAGCTTATCCCGATTAAGGTAACACCCGAATGCTCGGTTCTGACACCCAGCCGGGTCAATCATTTTCTGGCACCGGACGTAGAATATGTCGGAGGCGAGAACCCCGATGATGCTGAAATAATTGAGGTCCTTAAAATACCCGTCGCAGGGTTGCCGGATTTTCTGCTTAACCTACCGGCAGACACCACTATAGACCTTAGAGTTCCCGGTATAATCTGGATTATAGAAAAAATGGGGTTAATCTGAAAAGTAGGTTCAGGGTAATGGGTAGAGGCTCGGTATCAAAATTACTTAGCGTCTACCTCTGCCAGATACCACACTAACAAGAAGAATTACTCATTGACAAGCTCTTTAACACACTGTAAACACTGTAATATTCTACCAATTAAATACTGGTTTACTCTCCGAGCGGAGATGCCTAAAGCTTAGAGCAATGGTACAGCCGCTGGCAGGCTTCATAGAGGCCTCGAGGGTGTGGGTGGGAGTACTTGTGCCTCCCATTAGAATTACTTCGCAGCAGCCACAGGTAATGATATCTGCTTAAGCCCTTATTTGTAGTCTAATCCTCCATAGCACGATCGTTGATTATCCGGTTATTCTACTTCGCTTTCCAGTTGTAATAGGTGACATCGCCCATCCCGTACTGATGGCGCAGAGACCAGTGACCTTGATCTCGGCTTCACATTCCTAGAGTACGGCTATGATCTGCTCCTCGGTATCACTGTCTCGTTTTCATTAGTCCCCCTAGTTTATTCATTATACCGGAAGGATCTAACTCAGGGCATAACTATTTTCGGGGGGAGGTCAAACTTAATTCAAGTAAGTAAGGCTGGCTAATTGCCAGCCTTACTTACTTGAATACTGTACATATTTACTATATTAAGTAACTATTGGATCCAGGAATCAACCACATCCGGATTTGCTTCTATCCAAGAACGAGCAGCATCATACGGGGACATCTTATCTATGTTAATCATATACATAACCTCCCCAAGCTGAGCAGAGTTGATTTTCCAATTCTTGAAAAACTCTGCAGCTTCCGGGAAATCTTCCGTAAAGCCCTTTCTTGCTATGACAACAATTTCTTCCATCCCCCCTAATGTTTCCTCGGGATCCTCCAGCATCTTAAGATCATATGCAAAGAATTTCCAATGGGGAGCCCATCCAGTTACTGCCACCCATTCCTCGTTACTAATAGCACGCTCAAGTTCAGATAACATCCCTGATTCACTAGATTCTACCAGTGTCCAGTCCCCCATGCCATATGTAGGCATAGTAGCATTACGTGTGGCTTCCATTATACCAGCACCAGGATCGATGCCGACAATACGACCTTGAAATTCACTTTCATGGTCTTTCATCTCGGCGATAGAATTTATGGTCACGTAGTCGGGTACCACTATAGCTAATACGGCTTCATCATATATAGTACCAAGCCGCTCAACATCATTCCCATATTCCTCCCAGTAGGAGGCATGAGTATAAGGGAGCCATGCAGTGGTAAATACATCACTATCACCAGTAGCAACAGAAGACCACATTACAGCAGCTTATACAGTACTAAGTTCGACATTGTAACCCATGTCTTCTAAAATCACCTGTGCAATATGGGATTCAGCTTCAGCACAAGCCCATTGCACGTAGGGAATTCTAATGGTTTTCTCTTTTTCTGTACTCGCTGGTGTTCCTGCACCCGCACAACCACTTAGCAGGCCAGTGGTTAAACAAACCGATGTTAGCATAAACAAAATTGAATAACGCAATATTTTCGACATTTAATTCTCCTTCGCTTAGTAGTGCGCTCTCGCACTTTTAAGATGCTGTGTTATATTAAGTATCACCCCCTTCGTTGTTAGCAGTAGTTATTCCCAATACTTGTGACTTACTATTTTTTGCTCGATTGTAGCGCGCCCGAAAAAAACAAATCACCTTTCGTGCCGGTGTCTCTTTTATAGAGGCAAAACTACGGCCGACTCTATCTAAAACCATTGCTAGAATAACAATAGCAAGACCACTTTCGAAACCAAGAGCTAAATCAAGCCGACTGACAGAGCGCATCACTTCAGCTCCTAGTCCGCCTGCACCAATCATAGATGCTATCACTACCATAGAGATACCTAGCATTATGCATTGATTGACCCCTGCCATTATACTGGGCAAGGCAAGCGGCAATTCAATTTTAGACAACACTTGCCAGTCACTGGCCCCGAAAGCTATCGCCATTTCCTTCATTTCTTCAGATACTTGTGTTATACCCAGATAAGTAAGCCGTACTGGAGGAGGAACACTGAATATGATAGTGGCAAAAAGACCAGGCACTACACCTATACCGAAAAGCATTACTGCCGGTATAAGATAGACGAAAGGGGGCATTGTTTGCATAAAGTCAAGAACTGGTCGCATAATAGTTTCAAACTTAGAGCTACGGGTCATCAAGATTCCAAGAGGTATTCCAATTAGTAGAGCTATTATAACTGCAACAACTACCAGAGTTAGCGTGCTTATAAGTTGCAACCAGAGTCCGATGTTCCAAACTAATCCTAATCCCACTGCACTGAGAATGGCAGTAGTCTTAGAAGTTATTAGCCATATTAAGAACCCAAATATTATGATAAGCAGTAATGAAGGGACTGCCGTTAGCCCTGAACTTAGTAATCCGGTTACGTAATTCAGTGCATTACTGACTAAGTCAAAGACTGCGGCCAAGTGATATATCAGCCATCTTATTAACCATTCGATTGTCTCACCTATTGCAAACTTAGGTAATTCAATGCTCAGCAATACCGTCGCCGCCTTTTCTTTCTTCCAAGGTTACCAGCAATGTATACTGTGTTATAACACCCAAAAAATGGCCTTCATCATCAATGACAGCCAAATCTTTTTCCGCCTGACGAAGCTCTGGATATACATCTCTCATCACTGTATCAGACTTTATAGCCCTAGCCTCTTTTATAATGCTTCTAATACTCTTTTCTTTTTTATTAGCCAGTAGCAAAAGATCTTCCTCTAATATCATCCCTACAAGATGCTTCATTGGGTCTAGTACAAAGAGATAATCCGTATCTGCCACTTTCATCTTATGCAAAGCTACTGACACACTCTCGGTTTCCCTCATTACTTCTCTCGGCCATTTGGATATACTGCTTGCGTCTAGTATCTTCGACACATCGATACCCTGCAGGAACTTTTCAACATATTCATTCGCCGGATTTGACAATATTTCATCAGCCGTTCCTATCTGCTCGATCACACCATCCCGCATAATCGCGATCCTGTCTCCAAGTCGTAGCGCTTCATCGAGATCATGGGTTACAAAGACTATGGTTTTCTTGATTCTCGCCTGTAGGTTTATCAGTTCTTCCTGCATGTCCATACGTATAATAGCATCAAGTGCCCCGAATGGTTCATCCATCAGCATTATGTCTGAATCCGTTACTAACGCCCGTGCTAATCCAACCCTCTGTTGCATACCACCGCTCAATTCTGAAGGGAAACTATTTTGCCATCCTTCTAGTCCCACTGATACTAATGCTTTTTGGGCTCTCTTACGCCTCTCGTCCGTAGGGATCCCTCGCAGTTCCAACCCAAAGGCGACATTATCCATAATAGAGCGGTTTGGCAGGAGAGCAAAATGCTGAAATACCATACTGATTTTTTCGCCACGAAGCTTACGCAACTCTCTACCATCCAACTTCTCCACAGCCTTCCCATCTACTACAAGCGAACCAGCAGTAGGCATAAGTAAACCGTTAATACAACGTAAAAGAGTCGATTTACCGCTACCTGAAAGACCTATAATTACAAAGATTTCCCCTTCGATAATCTCAAAATTGACCCCGGCTACCCCTAAAGTGAGCCCGGTTTCTTTCAGGATATCATTACGCGATAGGCCTTGTCTGAAGAGATCAAGTGCTTTACCTGTTTTATTCCCATATATTTTTACTAGATTTTCCGCTTTTATTTTGACATTCATATATATTCGCACTGATGAATAATAAGTAATATGCACCTAATAACTAAGAAAAATTGTTTTATATAATCTTTATTCTAACAAAAAAATACTGATTTAAAATCCTATGCGTAATCGACAAAGCTAAAACTATTGTATAAAATGACCCATGACTAAATTATTGAATAACCTAAAGTGATGGCAAGCTATCAGTACATGTATATCTTGGCATTATTTAGTCCCTCGTGATATCAGGATTTTGTAAGCAAATATACCAACTTCTTCCCAAGTAACTCTGCTTGGTTGAGAATATCGGGATAATTTATTATTTCCCCCTTTTCAAAAATGCCGGTTATAGGTATTTCTCCAACCACCTCATAACCCAGTGCTTCAATAGGTAGTCTCATAGCCTGCAATGCTAAATCAACCCCACTATCCACGCAGTTGGGTTGTTCACCAATAGCGGATATTACTGCCTTTCGTCCCTGATATCCTAATTGACTTGTCCATCCACCCGGACGCCTGTTATCAAAATTATAAAAACAGTATAACCTGTCTATAAATGACTTCATCTTGGCAGTTATATTGTAGTTATGTACTGGGGAAATTAGGATTAATCCTCTACATTCAAGTATCTTAGGATATATAAGTTGCATTTCATCCTGAAGGCCTGTACAGCTTTTGTCTTTACGACACTTCTCACAACCGACACAAGATTGAAATTTATAATTTCTTAGCAGAATTCCCTCAGCCATGATACTACTACCTAGTAAATTCTTAAGAAACCACTCCACAAGTTTATCTGAATTACCCCCCTCTCGAGGACTACCACCGACACATAGTATCTTTATCATAACGACTCTCAATCAATACCGATAGCCTATATTACTTCGTTACCACTATCAATACAACTAAATACACCATTTTAAAATGCATTTTTTCCTTTTACATAAAAGAAGACTCAAAGTACACACAGCATGGTTTCCAAAAATAAGAGTGTAATCGCCCCAACTGTAGGAAAGGTACAGCAGGGTTTCGAAATGATTCCTGATTTACAGTTAATAGATCAGCTTTAATTTATTTTTGGAGAGGATAATCGATCTTTCAAGGCTATGCACAATAAATTGTACTCTATAAAAAAGCTACGGAAGAACAAGTAAGAGAAGATAACGAGATTAATACTATCATTGAGAACTGCCCAAAAATCAGAAGGCAAAAGGGGCAATTCTTACTTTAACTATAAGATAAGTGAAAAGGATGGTAGAGTAGTGAAAAAAGTTAAGCAAAAGCGAAGTTTGTGTGGCGTCCCTGGAGGGATTCGAACCCACGACCCGCTGCTTAGAAGGCAGCCGCTCTATCCACTGAGCTACAGGGACGGCTTTCACTACTAAAATTTAGCACGAGCCAGGTGAGAGGTCAAGCTACTCCTAACCTTACCCCGGATAGCCAATCCCCCCCTGGGTAAGCAGGCAGACAGAGGTAACGATAGCACCGGCAATACAAACACCGGCCAGGATGGACAGGAAGGCAGGCTTGAACTTTATCTCGAAAATAGTCGCCGCCAATGAGCCGGTCCAGGCACCGGTTACCGGCAGAGGAACGGCAACAAATGCCATCAGCCCGATCCACTTATACCTTTCCACGATTCTACCCCGCCGCCGGGCACGCTCTTCAAGCCACTGGAACCACCTCCTGAAGACACCCACCCTGCCCAGTCTCCGAGCAATAGCGTTAAAGAACAGCAGCAGGAACGGCACCGGAATCAGGTTGCCGGCGATTGCCAGCGGCAGGGCATAATACCAAGTGATGCTATACGGATAGACGTCGGAAGGTATCAGACCCAGAGCGAACGGTATCGCTCCACGCAGCTCGACTATCGGTAAGGCAGAAACGGCGACCACCACGATTTCCTTGGAAAAACCAAGGCCATGAAGTACATTGAGAACATTATCGAGGAACACGCTAATTCCTGGCTTTTACTTGTGCAAAACGGCAGCCCGGCCGGAAGGCAGCACCTAACGAGTGTAGCAAACAGCTTCACCAGCGTCAAGACAATTTGCGAGAACCATGGTAATATAGTAGACTTTGGGGAGGTTATAACGACCGATGAACAAAGCAACCATTCGGGATATAGACGTCAGCAACAAGAAAGTCCTGGTAAGGGTCGACTTTAACGTTCCCCTGGACGAGGAAACCGGGGCTATCACCGATGACAGCCGCATCAGGGCAACCCTGCCCACCATCAGGTACCTTATCGACCGGGGGGCCGGGGTTATCCTCTGCTCGCACCTGGGCCGCCCGAAGGGGGAGATTATCGAGAAGCTGCGTCTGGCAAACATCGCCCGGCGCCTGGCAGAGATTCTAGGGAAACCGTTAAAGTACGCCAGGGATTCCATCGGCCCCGAGGCGAAGCAGTATGCAGCCGAACTGGGCAGCGGAGAAATCCTGGTCCTGGAGAACATCCGTTTCCATCCCGAAGAGAAGCAAAACGACCCCGCCTTTGCCCGGACTCTGGCCGCACTGGCCGAATGCTACATTAATGATGCCTTCGGCACATCGCACCGGGCCCATGCCTCCATAGTCGGCGTTACCCGTTACCTGCCTTCGGCAGCAGGACTGTTACTGGAGAAGGAAATAGAAAACTTAAGCGGCATTACCGAGAACCCGTCCCACCCCTTTGCCGCCCTGCTCGGCGGCGCCAAGGTGAGCGACAAGGTCGGCGTGATAGATAACATTATGAGCAAGGTAGACTACATTCTCATCGGCGGCGGCATGGCAGCCACCTTCCTGAAGGCAAAGTCCTACCAGGTGGGGTTGTCGATAATCGAGACAGACAAGCTAAGTGTTGCCACCGACCTGATGGAAAAGGCGTCAAAAAACAACGTTCGCCTGCTGCTACCGGCCGATGTCGTCGTTACCGATGAAATCAGCCAAAAGGCGGAGGGCAAGGTTGTGGCGATAGAGAACATTACCGCTAACAAAAGGATTGTCGATATCGGCCCCCGGACAGCCAGCATCTTCAGGGAAACACTGCAAAAGTGTAAAACGGTTTTCTGGAACGGTCCGATGGGGATATACGAGATACCCCAATTCGCCAACGGTACGAAGACCATGGCCGATACTCTGGCCAGTCTGAAGGCTACCACGGTGATCGGAGGAGGCTCCACCGCTGAGATAGTAACCGAAATGGGACTGGGCGGTAAAATGACCTTCGTCTCTACCGGCGGCGGTGCTTCGCTCGAGTTTATCAGCGGCAAGACACTACCGGGAATAGAGGCTCTGCCGGACAGGGAATGATGACTATGGACTGTCTGGAATTAATGCGGAACCTGGCTCAAACTTCCCCCGCTAAGATTGTACTGCTGGTACTGGACGGGCTAGGCGGACTACCCCATCCCGGCACGGGAAAAACCGAGCTGGAGACAGCGGATACACCCAATCTCAACAGACTGGCAAAGGAAGGTACGACCGGCCCTATCGACATAGTGAGTCCGGGCATAACTCCGGGCAGCGCCGCAGGGCACCCGGCCCTGTTCGGTTACGACCCGCTCCGTTTCATTATCGGCCGGGGCGCTCTGGAAGCAGTCGGAGTAGACTTCGACCTCAAGCCGGGAGACGTGGCCGCCCGGGGAAATTTCTGCACCGTCAACAAAAACGGACTGGTTACCGACCGGCGGGCCGGCCGTATCACCGATGAAGAATGCGCCAGACTCTGCAAACTGCTGGACGGCATGAAGATAGACAACACCAGGCTCTTCGTCCGTCCGGTGAGGGAACACCGCTTCATCGTGGTATTGCGCGGGGACGGTCTCAACCCGTCAGTCAGCGATTCCGACCCGCAGCAACTGGGAGTCTCCCCCAAGGATGTCAGCGCACTGCAACCGGGAGCAGCTAAAACAGCGAGCGTTGCCAACAAATTCATCGCTCAGGCAAAGAGCATCCTGGCCGGGCAGCATCCCGCCAACATGCTTCTTCTCCGCGGCTTTTCGGAAAGACCCGATTTTCCAGACATGACCGAGATATATCAATTGAAGCCGGCGGCTATCGCCGTCTATCCCATGTATCGCGGTCTGGCCAGGCTGGTGGGCATGGACATTCTGGATCCGGGAACCGGCCTCAGAGATGAACTGAAGGTACTAAAAGAAAATTACTCCGCCTATGATTTCTTTTTCTTACACGTGAAAGGGACCGACAGCGCCGGTGAAGACGGCAACTTCGAACGTAAGGTCAGGGTTATCGAGGAACTCGATAGGGCCTTGCCCGAACTGATAGACACCAGGCCTGATGTTATTATAGTCACCGGAGACCACTCAACACCAGCCGTACTGAAAGGGCATAGCTGGCACCCGGTACCCCTACTCCT
>JAQUOC010000006.1 GCA_028717305.1 Dehalococcoidales bacterium
CAGGGCATCAGCCCGGATAATCAGATGACGCAGCCACCATTCAACGGGCTGTTCTCCAAAGGGCGGAGTATCAATCAACTGTATCTGTATGTTCTCAAACTCCATCATTCCCGGAATAGCAGTACAGGTGGTAAAGGGATACTCTGCTACCGGAGAAGAGGCGTTGGTAATACTGGCGACAAGCTGGGACTTCCCCGCATTGGGCATACCGATTACTACGACCTGAGCGGCACCCTCTTTCTCAACCAGAAGCGAACTCCGCTTCCCCCCTGATTTCTTCTCCGCCTCCTGAGTCAGTTTGGCAATGCGATGCCTCAGCTCCGCCTTCAGATGATCCGTCCCCTTATGCTTGGGCATAATCGCCAGCATTTCCTCTAAGGCCATTACCTTATCCTCGACGCTCCTAGCGACACGGAACCTCTTCTCAGCCTCAAAATACTGGGGCGGTAGGTTTGCCGGCATCTTACTTACAGATACTCCTTTACTTTCCTAGCCAGCTCAGGATTCATATTATCAACGGCGGCCAGTTCATCAGGAGAAGCTCTCCTGATACCGGAGAGCGAACCGAACCGCTTGAGCAGTGCCCGCCTGCGCTTGGGCCCGATACCGGGAACGGCATCAAGGGCTGAAGTAATAACTGCCCGGCTGCGTACTCCCCGGTGATAAGCCAGAGCAAAGCGGTGTGCCTCATCCCGAACACGCTCAAGCAACTGAAGACCCGGTGAACTGCGGGGCAGAACGACAGGCTCCGCCCGCCGGGGGATAAAGATTTCCTCATTTTCTTTAGCCAGACCGATAACGGGTACCGGACCGACACCAGCCTTATCTATTACAGACAAGGCAGCATTTAGCTGTCCCCTACCTCCGTCAACCAGTATCAGGTCGGGCAGGACTGCCCAATCATCGGCAGCACTGCGAAAGCGCTTGAAACGGCGACCAAGCACTTCGGCAAGCATAGCGTAGTCGTCAGTCCCGGACACCGTCTTAATTCTGAAGCGCCGGTAGCGGGAAGTGACCGGACTCCCCTTTTCAAAGACCACCATACTACCCACGGCCAGCTCCCCCTGAATATTAGAGATATCATAGCCCTCCAGACGGTACGGTAGACGGGGGAGATCAAGTTCCCTCTTTATCTCGGTCAGTGCGGCCTTAAGAACCTTTGGGGCCGCCAGCCGTTTAATCTTGAGCTGTTCCAGTCCCTGCCGGGCATTCTCGGCAACGATATCGACCAGATCTTTTCTACTACCCCGACGGGGAATCTGAATACGGACACTACCCCCCCGCTTCCTCTGCAGCCAGCTCCCGACAACAGCTTTGTCCTCCAGCGGGTGCTGGAGCAGCAACAGAGGAGGTATGCCAGAGGCAGAGTGATAGAACTGCTCAACGAAGCTGGTCATAATCCGAGATGGTTCTTCAGAACTGGTACCATCCAGGATAAAACTATCCCGTCCCACCAGCCGACCGCTACGAACAAAGAATACCTGAGCATAAGCGTGGCTCCTGTCCTGGACAAAGGCAATAACATCCTGCTCACCCCTTACCCTGGTTGCCAGCCTCTGTCCTTCAATAACCTGATTCACCGCCTGGATACGATCCCTGATCAGGGCCGCCTTCTCAAAATCGAGGGCCCGGGCCGCCTCCTTCATTCTATCATCAAGCTCACGGATGATCTTATCCTGCTTGCCCTCAAGGAAGAGAACTATCTGCCGGATCACCTCAGCGTACTCATCCTTGCTTACTGAACCAATACAAGGGCCAAGGCAACGCCGTATGTAATACTGCAGGCACGGGCGGGGAGCGCTACCCGTAATATTCTTGGCACAAGAACGGGACGGGAAGATTTCTTTCAATACCTTTAGCGTCTGACGTACCGATCCAGCACTGGCAAAGGGACCAAAGTAGCGGCCGCTGTTCTGCTCCAGGCGACGGGTGACATATATCCTGGGCCAGTCATTATCGGTATCTATTTTGAGGTAAGGGAAAGTCTTATCATCCTTGAGGCTGACGTTGTAGAGAGGGCGGTGCCTCTTAATCAGGTTCAACTCGAGGATAAGTGCCTCCTGCTCCGATGAGGTGACGAAAAACTCGATATCCCTGACCCGGTTTACCATCCGCCGTGTTTTGGCAGGCAGCTTCTGCCCGGAGGTAAAGTATGACCTTACCCGTTTTACTAGGTTAGCTGCCTTACCGATATAGATAATGTTACCGGCAGCATCCTTCATCAGATAAACGCCGGGAGCAGTCGGCAGCTGCTTTAATTGCTCCAAAAGACTATTGGTCAACCCTAGCCTCTACTCCAGTACAACGGCAGTCCCGTAGGCAAGTACTTCAGAGGCATTCTGCATTATCATCGAAGTTGCCAGCCGCATACTGACCACAGCATTGGCTCCTTTAGCCTCAGCATCCTCAACCATACGACTGATAGCCTGCTCCCTGGCTTCAGACATCATCTCGGTGTACTCGCTGATCTCACCCCCGACGATACCCCTGAGCCCGGCCATAATATCTTTGCCGACATGCCTGGCCCTGATGGTATTACCCTTGACCAGCCCGATTGTCTTAACAATTGACCTCCCCTCGACACAGTCTGAGGTAGTAATAATCATTTCTCGACCTCCCTGCGTTCTTTCTTCTGATTCCTGCTTAACCTGGCCCTGACCGTTCTTATCACCAGCACCAAGATCCCCACACCAATGGCGGCCACCACCATCCGCAGCGCCAGGTGAATATCAGAATTGATAAAAAAACCCCGACAGCCGAAGCCAAGCAGCCCCAGTACAACCGTACCCAGTACGATAACCCCAATATCATTCATGGATAGCCTACCGCCTATACTTTGCTACCGTACCATTAGGGGTATCCTCCAGAATGATACCGGCTTCATCAAGACTGCTGCGAACCATATCGGCAAGCTGCCACTCCTTAGCCTGGCGCAACTGATTACGCAGACTAATCATCTCCTCAATCAACCCTTCCGCCGTCTGCGCTGTCTCCTCAGCAACAACACGATTAAGCTCCTGATATACCGAGTCTCTAATCCGGGCCACCAGCTCAGCATCAATGACCGGTTTCTGGGGCGGCTTGAGAGTCAGTCCCAGAATACCGGACAGTTCGACAAGCACTTGTTGTGCGGAAGCAACGCGATAACCCGACTCAACAGCGCGGTTAATCTCCCGGGCCAGATCGAACAGGGTAGCCAGCGCCCGCGCCGTATTAAAGTCATCATCCATAGCAGTAACAAACTGGTTGCGGTAAGTATCAATGTCTATCAACCCCTCACCCTTTCTCCCAGTAGCCTCACTCCGTGCCGCCTGCTGCAACCTCTCCGCAGCTTTCTCCGCCGCCTCAAACGATTCCTCCAGGTAGGTCAGGGGACTCCGGTAATGGGAATTAAGTATAAAGATACGGATAGCATCGGCACTGTGCCTGGTAAGCGCATCTTTGATGGTGATCAGATTACCCAGGGACTTACTCATCTTTTCATTGCCAAACTGTACCATCCCATTATGCAGCCAGTATTTAACAAACGGCTTCTTGCCGGTAAAGCTCTCCGACTGTGCAATCTCATTCTCGTGGTGAGGGAAGACCAGATCCTGACCACCGCCATGAATATCAATGGTATCCCCCAGGTATTTTAAGGACATTGCGCTGCACTCGATGTGCCAGCCCGGTCTACCCCGGCCCCACGGGCTCTCCCACCAGGGCTCACCCGGCTTAGCCGCCTTCCAGAGAGCGAAGTCCAGAGAGTGTTCCTTTTCCTTATCAAACTCCACATTACCTCCGGCCATCATCGCCTCCAGGCTACGGTGAGAAAGCTTACCGTAATCAGGGACGTTACCTACCCGGAAATAGACGCTACCCCCGGCAGGGTAAGCATACCCCTTATCTATCAAGCCGCCAATCACTTCAATAATCTTATCTATCTCCTCGGTAGCCCGGGGATAAATATCAACCCGGCCAACGTTTAAGGCATCCATATCTTCGAAATAGCTGGAGGTGAACCTCTGAGCCAGTTCGCTGACCGAACTACCGAGTTTGCCAGCACGGTCGATAAGCTTATCATCAATATCGGTAATGTTCTGCACATACTTTACCTTATAGCCCTTAAATTGAAGATAACGCCTGATGACATCAAAGATAACATAGCTCATAGCATGCCCGATATGGCTATCGTCGTAGGGGGTAACCCCGCAGACGTACATCTTGACTTCATTACCCCGGGGTACGAATTCTTCCTTCATTCCAGAGAGAGTATTAAATACCTTCACCTTTTCCCCCTTCAGCTTTGCCCAAGCTCTTTTCAAGTTCTGCTATTCTCATCTCCAGGTTTTCCAGCTTTTCCCCTATCGGGTCAGGTAACCTTTCCACAGTATCGGTATCCGGATTCCTCACTGCGACCACCCGCCCCGGCACCCCGACCACGGTAGCATTAGAAGGTACCGAGTCCAGCACCACCGAACCCGCACCCACCTTACTGTTCTTCCCAATGGTAATATTCCCGATAAGTTGAGCGCCCACTCCGATCATAACATTGTCCTTCAGAGTGGGATGACGTTTAATCCTCTGAGTGCTGGTACCTCCCAGGGTTACCCCCTGGTGCAGGGTAACATCGTCACCAATTTCGGCCGTCTCCCCGATGACCACCCCCATACCGTGGTCAATAAACAGGCCCTCTCCGATCTTTGCCCCGGGATGAATCTCGATACCGGTCAGGAAACGTGCGGCGTAGGCTACCATCATAGGGAGGCCACGAATATGCTTAAGATAAAGGGAATGAGCCACTCTATGAAACTGGCGGGCCTGAAACCCGGGATAGGTAAACACAACCCCAAAAGCATTTGACGCGGCCGGATCCCTCTCGAGAACAGCCCTGATATCCCTTATTACACTGGTAACGAGCGACATTAGACTACATCTCCTTTTATGAACTAGTACTTGCCTAGCTGCCCCGGTCTACCGGGGCTAAGGACAGACGCAGTCATACATCCCGGGAAGAGGACTAGCTAACAGACCCATCCAATACACAATAACCATAAACTACCATCAGCCCTAAATAGCTTCTATCAGGGCTACTGCCTGAGCCTCGATTCCTTCCCCATTACCGACAAAACCCAAGCCGGCTGAGCTACTTGCTTTAATACTGAGCCGGCCCACGGCGATACCCAGCGTATTGCTAAGCTTCAGACGCATCTCCCCAACAAAGCTACCGAGCATGGGCTGCTCAGCCACAATGGTAGCATCAATATTGCCTATCTGCCAACCGTTCTTCACCAGCTCTTCTCTTACTCTTTCCAGCAGAACCAGGCTGGAAATATCTTTATATTCCATATCACCAGGAGGAAAGTGTCCACCGATATCACCCAGGGATGCTGCCCCGAGCAGGGCATCGATAATAGCATGGGTCAATACATCAGCGTCACTCCAACCGGTAAGTCCCCTTTCAAAGGGTACCACTACCCCCCCCAACACCAACCTTCGCTCCTCAGCGAAGGGATGAACATCATAGCCTATACCGACACGCACACTACCCTCCATACTTCTTCACCAGAACCTCGGCCACAGCCAGATCCCCAGGAGTAGTTATCTTAATATTATCATAAGAACCGGCATACAGTTTTACCGGGCAGCCCATCTGCTCTACCAAAGAGGCATCATCGGTTACCTCACCCTCTGCTTTCCGGTAGGCTTGATTGATTACGTCAATACGAAACACCTGAGGAGTCTGCACCGCCCATAGCTTATCACGGGGTAAAGTCTCACAAACAAGACCACCTTCAGCCAGCTTGATGGTATCACCGACCGGTACAGCCGCTACAGCAGCACCCGTTTCCTCAGCCGCGGCAAGCCCCCGGCTGATTAAGTCTTCGGTCAACAGCGGCCTGGCTCCATCATGGATTACTGCCCAGCAGCAGTCGGTAAGATGGCTCAGTCCGGCAGCTACCGAGTCCTGGCGAAGCTCACCCCCAGCACAGACATCGCTTACCTTGGACCATCCTTGCTCGACTACCAGCCGCCGACCCCACTCCAGGTTTAATGCCCCCAAGACGATTACAATCCGCTCAATCAGACGACAACGCTCAAAGACATCAATCACCCGGGCCAAAACTGTCCTCCCACCCAGTAAAGCAGTCAACTTATCCTGCCCTCCCATCCGCCTGCTTGAGCCCGCCGCCACAATGACTGCACCTACCCCTGACCGCCCCACTAATTCAACATTCGGGACCATAACTGATTATAAAGCAAAAGTCGTACTCTATCCAAGCCAGTACGCTTAGATATTCGACATCCTATCCGTTAGCTCCCCGCCTTACTAGAGTCAGGGCCGAACGTTTTAGACCGGTTATTGACAAACTGATCATATTACTGTAAATTGGCTATGCTTCCTAAGTTAAGAATCAGGATAATCATATTTTAATGATGTTTAACCTATTAAAAAGAAACAGCCTAAACCGTCTGATATTTCTGTTGCCGGTCAGAATAAGTGACGAAATCCTACCGGAAGACCAGGTCAGGATGCTATGCTGCACGGAAAAGGCGGACCTGGTAACGACACTGATTTCCAGGTCAACTTTTGAGATCATTAAGAGTTTCATAAGAGAACTGGAGAAGGCAAGTAAGAAGTACGCGATACTAGGAATTGAAGTTCGCCCCCAAGAATACGTTCCTGTTCCGGTATATATCGACTCCGAACATCTGATGGCTCTGGAGAATATCGCAGAACATGCAATCAATAGAAAAATCATGCCATGGGTCTTGAAGAAGTATGTAACAAACATAATCGCTTTAGGCGATATAAAAAGCAAAGAGATTATAGAGAACTACATACTAAGTGATAATATAGATTCAAATCTTTCTTCTCACGAGCTACTGGTTGGTCTGGAAGACGCCGGAGATAACTACCTTTCAGATGCTCCCATCCCAATCTATAAAGCACAACTTCACTTCCCCGCGGTAATACTGAAGAAAATTGAGGCGACCGAGCCAAACGAGAATGGATTGCAACGTGTATTGATATTAGATAGTGACGGTGATCTGGTAATTGGCAAAGTGCCAATACATCTGCTGGAATCCGAGGAAAGAGAACTCGATACGATCATAAGCAAGGGCGATCTATTCGGGTGTATTACCTACACCCGGGAAAAAGACGGCTACATTTTCAATCACGTGATACTAAACAGACTACAGCAGAATGCCCTCGATACAATACTACAGCAGTACGAAAAGACCGGCAGCGGAGAACGTCCGATTCCTCTATATGCCCGGGAAGTACTGTCAAGGGCCAGCATAATATTCAAAGCAAGCTATTACTGACTAAGGTGATCAATCCTTCTTACTGTCACCGAACATTTTATCACCTAAGGGCACCACTTTCCCGCCCTCTTCCAGTCTTTTGATGTAGCCGTTCGACTGAGAGGTTACCGCCGGACTTATCAGTCTAACTTTCCTCAAATCCCTGAAATTCCCCGAAACAATACTCTGGTAGAAGTAAGATACCCGGGCCCTCCCCAACAAAGGTATAATTACCGACGTCACGACAATGCTACTCAGTATGACAATATAGGTAACATCTCGAATCAGTTCACCGCCGATAATACCTTCCTGAGCCGGAATCGAGGCTAATACAGCCGCTGCCAGACCTTTGGGTATCATTACTGATATTAGGGCAGCTTCTTTCTGTGTAAAAGATCCGCCTACGGTGATTTTAACTGCCGGTATACGTAATACGAATGCCATAAAAGTCATCAATATGCCGATTAGAATAATCCCGACACTGGAGAACTGGAGCGATATTCCCAAATAGACAAAGAAAAAGGTTTTAAGCAGGAAAGAAGCTTCCGTGAAAAAGGCCCTTTCGGTTTCGGTGAGCCCGACAGGATTACCCGCCAGCGGCTTGCCTAACCTGGGTAGTTTTATTGATTCAATATTACCTATCGTTATGCCAAAAGCTAATGCGGTAATTGCCCCGCTAAAGCCAAGTGTTTCCACCAGGCCAAACAGAGCGAATACGATGGCCACAGTAGTAAACATAGCATTTTTCATGGTGTGTATTCTGCGCAATATTAGAGACCACAAGAATGCTCCGCCAAATCCAAAAATAATCGCCACTAAAAAAGATGCTATTAAGTCACCCGTTATTGTGCCAACATTGATACCACCGAGTCCGTAAGCCCCGATCAACGCTAATGTTACAGCAACACTGAGCACATCGTTGATGGAGGATTCGACAGATAAAAGGGCATGCATTTCTTCGCTAGTTTTTAACTGTTTCACTAAAGGAATTATGATTGCCTCAGAAGTCGATGCAACGATAGAACCAATAATCAGAGATGGGATCCAGCCCAGCGGAAGCAACAGGTGCGCGGCGACTCCAACAACTACCATGGTCAGAAAGAAGCTGGCAAAAGCTAGTTTTACTGCTTTACTGAGTGCAGAGCTTAACACCCTCAGCTTAAGAGCGACACCACCCTCAAAAAGAATTACTACCAGCGTTATAGTAACAAAAACCGGACCGACCAGACCGAAGGATTCCACTGGAACCAGCTTGGAGACGGGGCCTAATATGATACCCACGATGATTAGCATCAGGACATCGGGTACTCTGGTGCGGTCAAATATATGCACAAAAAAGTGCGCCAGGAATATGAGTCCGCCGACAACAGCTATAACTAAAGCGATGTTATTCATTTGACTCAGTTCGAAGATAACTATTCATAAACCAGCTCAAGACATGAAGTGAATGGAGAGGATAAAATATGGGGCAGGACTACTTTACAGTGAGACTAGCCCCGCAGTGGGTGCAGAACCGGCTGCCGGAAAGGTTGGGCCGGGAACAAGACGGACAGGGCAGCCCTTTGCCCATCGGACTGTCGCCAAAATATATCTTTACGTGAGGCCAGGGAATCTCTATCCCCTCCTGGTCAAAGGCCTTCTTCACCCTCTTCCGCAGCTCTCCGGTTACGTCCCACTGCATTAGCGGTTTGGTCTCACCCAATACCTTAATCTCGATACCTGATTCTCCGAAGTTACTGACCCGGAGAACCTTAGGTGCAGTCGTTATCATCCGACCAAAGATATCGTCTTCGGCTAAGCTGGCACCAACCCGGTTAATGACTTCCGTTACATGGTCAAGGTCTTCACCATAGGCTACCGGGATATCGATATTAACACGCGACCACTCCTTGGTATAGTTGCTTGAAGTACTAACCTCACCGTTGGGTATCGAATGCACGATGCCATCAAGATCCCGCATAACAGTTCGCATTATGTTGACATCCTCGACCAGGCCGGTGATGCCGGCAATCCTTACTACATCGCCCTTGTTATACTGATTCTGCATCAATATCAGTGCCCCACGCAGCATATCCCGAACCATGCTCTGTGCCCCGAAGCCGATTGCGATACCGACTACTCCGGCGGCCGCCAGGAGCGGGGTAATATTGATACCGACTCTGGAAAGAATCATAAGTACGGCTACCAGTACGATGACAGCAGTAGCCGAACCGGTGAGGAAACTACTAAGTGTTTGTGATCTTTTTGTCCGTTCCTCCTTGGCATATCGCCCCTTACCAACACCCTTGACCCAGTGATCAACCATCCTGGGTATCAACACTCTGGCCAGTCGGTAGAAGAAATACGCTATTGCAGCGACCGCCAGAATATAGACTCCATGCTTAAGAAACCATACCTCCACTTCGTCCTGAGTTACCATGCCCTCAACACCCTGCCGTGAAATAATCACAGCGGCCGCTGCCAGGCCGACAAAGACAAGGCAAATCCAGATAAACACACGCACAGCGGTAAGCCAGCGGGAATACTTCTTCGCCGGCTCTTTCCTCGTCGCTGTTTTCTTAACCAGAGACTCAATCCGGTGCATGGTGATGACAAGTGCGATAAGTATCACAATTGACCAGATAAGTATTTCCAGACCGTTAGCAGTAAACCACTGCCACATAGTAATACCTTATCCTTTGATTGATTTATAGATTATTATAAAGAAAAACCGGATTCATTGCACATAATAGTGAACCGGCAGGCGGCCGGTAATCCGGGCTGAATGTCCATACTTAGTCTTCACCGGACTTACTCTTTTTGCCACCCCCAGCCAGACCAAATCCGATTGCTCCCCTAAGTGTGGCAACCGGGATAAGCTCGATATCCTTATCTTTCACGCCGATCCTACACCCTGTTTCCGGCACCAGGCAACGTTTGAAGCCTAACCGGGCAGCTTCACCCACCCGCCTCTCTAACTGAGAGACCGCCCTCAGTTCACCACTCAGGCCTACTTCCCCTACCGCTACCAACCCTGGGATGACCTCTACATCACGATAACTGGAGGCAATGGCCAGAGCAACCCCCAGGTCAGCCGACGGCTCACCGACCTTAAGTCCGCCGGTGACATTAGCAATAATATCCTGATTGCCCAGCCTTAATCCAACCCGACGGGAGAGTACCGCAGTAACCAGCAACAGGCGTCCAAAATCAACGCCGTTGGCGGTGCGACGCGGCAACCCGAAGCTGGTTGGATTGGTCAAGGCCTGAATCTCCGCCAGCAGGGGACGGCTACCTTCGATAGTAGGCACTACCACTGAGCCCACCCTATGGCTCAACCGTCGTGACAGGAATACCTGCGACGGGTCAGATACCTCAAGCAAGCCCTCACTCTTCATCTCGAAGATACCGACCTCGTTAGTAGAGCCAAAGCGGTTCTTGACACAACGTAACAAACGATAGGCGCTGAAAGACTCACCCTCCAGATAGAGCACAATATCAACAATGTGCTCCAGCACACGGGGACCAGCGATGGCACCGTCCTTAGTAACATGTCCGGCTATGAAAACAGGTACCGCACTCTGCTTTGCCCAGTGCATAAGCCGCAGGGTACACTCACGCACCTGGGCAATACTACCCGGTGCTGCCTCAAGCTCAGAGAGGCATACTGTCTGAATGGAATCAATCACCACCAGTATGGGCGACAACTCATCAATACGGCAAAGGATAGACTCAAGATCAGTCTCCGACAGAAGATAGAGGTTATCACCCTTGACTTTGAGACGCTCTGACCGGAGCTTAATCTGATGCAACGTCTCTTCACCGGAAACATAGATAACATTACCCTGCTCCCGTGCGATCAGTGCGGCAGCCTGGAGCAGAAGGGTTGACTTACCGATACCCGGGTCACCCCCAATAAGTGTCAGCGAGCCAGAGACGACTCCTCCTCCCAGCACACGGTTAAATTCGGGCAAGGGAAGCGGAAAACGATCGCGGTCACCGGTGACAATACGGGACAGCTCCTGGGGCGGGTTAAGCGATGAGACTGTTGCGGAAGCGGCGGCAACGGTTGCCCTGGCCTCAGTAAAGGTGTTCCACTGCTGGCAGTAAGGACATCGCCCCAACCACTTGAGACTCTCCTTACCACACTGCTGACAGACAAAAATAGTACTGGTGCCAGATTTACTTGCTTTAACCATCGTGATAACTTTACCCCATCTTGAAGAGCAAAGCAATCCGCTAACCTTTGGTCAATAAAAAAGAGGGCAAACAAAACACGGGCAAATACCATAGCAGTATTACGCTTAGATATCACCGGGTAGTTTGAGAAAAAATTCGACAAAACAAATGGCATGACATGATGAAAGGGAACAGGTACTAGATCACGTGGGATCAAGGTTAATTACACCACTCTTACCGCCACTCTTCCTGGCAAGACGGATATCTTCAATTTTGATGCCGCGGTCCACCGCCTTGCACATATCATAGATAGTTAAGGCAGCAACCGCCACGGCAGTCAGGGCCTCCATCTCCACACCCGTCTTGCCGATACTCCTCACCGTAGCCGTAATCTCCACAATACAATTGCCTTCATCCAGACTGAAGTCAACTTCGACATCCCCGATAAGAAGCGGATGGCACAGAGGTATCAGATCCGGCGTCCGCTTGGCTGCCATAATACCAGCCAGCCGGGCCACCGCCAGAACGTCACCCTTGACCACCCCTCCCTTCTTGATGAGATCAAGGGTAGCCGCCTGCATGATGACAGATCCCCGAGCCACCGCCTCACGCTGAGTATCCGGTTTGGCGCTAATATCAACCATCTTAGGATGCCCCCGGGCATCCAGGTGGGTCAGCTCTTCCATAAATCAACCCCCTACTTGAGTCATCGGCCGGTCTCCCGGCAAAAATCCCTCAGCAAGTCGATGACGCAGCGGCTTACTGCTTACCGCAGCAGTTATTAACCGCTTCAACTCCGATGAAGATATGCCACTACGCATAGGCTGCTTTAGATCCACCTCAGCGTCAGAGAGTAGACAAGGGCGGAGCTTTCCATCAGCAGTAAGACGCAACCGGTTACAATTAAAACAGAAATGCTCACTGACCGGGCTGATAAAACCAACCGTACCACGGCTGCCGGGAAAACGGAAGTACCGGGCCGGCCCGTTACCAACCTGTGTTAGACCTGGTTCCAGTTCGCCTAACGGCTCAAGACGTCTTTTTATCTCGCTGACCGGAACAAAATGCGAGGTTCGATAAGCTATCCCTGCAGTAGGCATAAACTCAATGAAGCGCACGTGCCACCCTTCTCCGATAGTCTTTGCGGCAAAATCAATGACTTCATCATCGTTAATACCGGCCATAACCACCATATTAATCTTCACCGGACTGAGCCCCACCGACCCGGCACTATCAATACCCCTGAGGACATCGGCAACATCATAACTGCTGCGAGTAATAGCCTTAAATCTATCCGACCGGAGGGTATCCAAACTGATATTGACCCTCTTGAGACCTGCCTGCTTCAGGATAGGAGCATAACTACCGAGTAATGTCCCGTTTGTGGTCAGGGAAACATCATCAATCGTATCCAACCCCACCAGAAGTTGCACCAGATCAGCCAGCCCCAATCTCACCAGAGGCTCACCACCGGTAAGCCTGACCCTGCTTATACCCAGATCAGCCGCTGCCTTGACTATGGTACAGATTTCCTCATAGGTAAGAATATCTCCGTGAGATATCTGACAAATGCCATCAGCCGGCATACAATAGACACAGCGCAGATTACAGCGGTCGGTTACCGAGATACGCAGGTAATTTATCGGCCGTTGAAAAGAATCATAAAGCCCAGTCATAACCCCATCTCCATCAGTACCCGGGGTACTTTACCGGCTGCCTGTCCCCGATGACTGATACTGTCCTTCTCCTCCAGTGATAACTGAGCCATCGTCCTGTCCAACTCAGGAAGATAAAAGATGGGGTCATAGCCAAATCCTCCTTCTCCCTGCGGCTCAAGGCCTATCAGCCCCGGGCACTCGCCACAACAAAACCCCAGCCTTCCATCAGGAGCAGCAACCGCAATAACACAGCGGAAACGGGCAGAACGCTTTTCCCATGGCACACCTTTGAGTTTAGACAGGAGATAACTAACCCGGTCGCTATCCGAAGCCCCTTCACCGGCATAACGTGCCGACAGCCGACCCGGCTCACCACCCAGAGCATCAACCTCCAACCCGGAATCATCAGCCAGGGCCACTAACCCGCTCTCGGCAGAAAGTATCACCGCCTTTAGTCTGGCATTCTCCTCCAGGCTTTCCCCTGCCTCGTCAACCTCACGGGCAATGCCCATTTCCTCCAGAGTAACCAGCCTGAAGGGAAGGGCCTGCAACAGACTCCGGTACTCACGCACCTTAGCCTTATTGTTTGTCGCCAGGAGCAGACATGGCAACGAATCTCCGAATCGACGGCTCTCTTTAGCTGTTACCACAAAATTCATCGAGGGTCATCGCCGCCATGGTCATCGTCTGAAGCGTGCCTCTTGAGCCGAGCTCGTTAACAACCCTGGCCACAGTGACATTGTCCGGGGCTTCCAGAATATTGACGAAGTCATAGGGGCCTAGCAGAGCATACTGGGCTATTATCTTAACTCCCATAGCCTCAACCTCTTTATCAACCTCCTTAATCCTCTGGGGATGCGACTTTATCGTCTTCCTTCCTTCGTCAGTTAGGGTTGTGAGCATAACATAGGTCGCCATTTGTACCACCTCCGCTATTAGTATCGGCGCCGGACTGAAAGCTCTCTTCGGAGTCTTTTAACACTGAAACTTTTCCCAAGCCACTCTCACTACTATATAGAACAGACAATGACAGTCTAGCAACCGGAACTGACCCTGTCAAGATGAGCAGATGAAGAGGACTAATTTCAATGCAACAGCATTTTTATGGTATGATAATGACTACAAAAAACAGGGGATTTAGCTATGGAAAGGAGAGTGCAACCATAGAGATAATCCCGGCAATAGATATCAGAAAAGGTAAGTGCGTACGGCTCTACCAGGGTGATTATGACCAGGAAACGGTGTTCTATAATGACCCGGTAGAGGTAGCGCTGGAATGGCAGTCAATGGGAGCACCGAGACTGCATATCGTCGACCTGGACGGCGCTGTTGCCGGCAGGCTCTGCAATCTGGATATTATCAATGAAATAGCCAGCGCTCTACTGATACCCACGCAGGTAGGCGGCGGCATCCGCGATCTGGAAACAATAGAACAACTGCTAAAAACGGGAGTGGACCGCGTCATCTTGGGCACATCCGCCGTAGAAGACCCGACGCTGGTTCAAGAGGCGTGCCAGAGTTTCAGCGAATCAATTATTGTTTGTATTGATACTAGGAAGGGGAACGTCGAGATACACGGCTGGCTGCAGAAAACCGCGCTGAGTGCAACAGAGCTTGCCAGGTCGATGGCCGAGCTAGGGGTAAAGCGTTTTATTCATACCGACATCAGCCGTGACGGCACCCTCACCGAGCCAAACTTCAGCGCCATTAACGAGATGGTCAATGCCGTTAAAATACCAATCATCGCTGCCGGCGGCATTTCATCACTGAACCATCTCAGAATGTTAAAACAACTCGGTGTGGAGGGAGCCATCATCGGCAAGGCACTCTACACCAGGGACATCAACCTGAAACAGGCACTGAATACCATCAATCAATAATTTAAAGCCTTTTTATTCCGAAGAAAGACAGCCTGGCAAAAGTACGGCAAAACCCATGCCCCGCTCTCCTGACGGGGAAAAACAGGCTACCAAAGCAGATAAGGGGGTGAGGACAATAGCTAAACTGAAGTTTAACGAGCAGGGGCTTATCCCAGCGATAATTCAGGACGCCGACAGCGGCGAGACGCTGATGCTGGGCTATATGAATGAAGAATCGCTCCGCCTGACTCTGTCCAGCGGCGATGCCTGGTTCTATAGCCGGAGCCGACAGAAGCTATGGCACAAGGGGGAAACCTCGGGCAACTATATTAGGGTAGTCTCCATCTGGAAGGACTGCGACAGCGACACCATTCTAGTTCAGGCCAGGCCGGTCGGCCCGGTTTGCCATACCGGCAATAAGACCTGCTTCTTCCAGCGGCTTACCGAGCAAGACCTGACCGACCATAAACCCTGAGTCAACCTAACCTTCCTCTCCAAGCTGATCGATCTCGACGGCTCTTTTTAACGCCGATAGGCCGACCTCAAGCTGACTGTCGTCGGGCTCTCTGGTCGTCAGCCGCTGCAGCCAGAGGCCAGGACCAAGACAAGCCCTGATAAAACTGCTGCCGGTATGCCTGGCGCCAAACTGGGCAATTTCATAGCCGATCCCGGCAATAACCGGAACCAGAATAACCCGAGACAACACCATTATCCAAAGCGAAGGCCTCCCGATGAGGGAAAAAACAATGATGGCGATAATCAGTACCACAAAGAGAAAGCTGGTGCCACAGCGAGTATGCGCCGTACTGTATTTCCGGACCGCCTCCAGCTCCAGGGGTACCCCGGCCTCGTAGGCATTTACCGCCTTGTGCTCAGCGCCGTGATAGGCAAACAGCTTCTCCAGTCCGGGGATCATGGTTAATATTTTGAGGTAAGCCAGGAAAATACCCATGCGAATAAACCCCTCCACCAGATGGAAAACTATCGAGGACTCAATATAGGTATCCAGTATTCTGGTCAGGAAAAGGGGCGCAATGAAGAAGATGCCAACAGCAAAAGCAATGGAACCGGCTACCATACCACCGATGGCCCAGTTCGACAGCTTCTCTTCTTCCTCTTCCGTGGAAACCTCAGCCGAGTAAACGAGTGACTTGATACCCAGCACCATGGTCTCGATCAAGGCTAGAATGCCCCGGATTAGGGGGACCTGCCTTGCCCGGCTGCTCAGAATAGACGGTAGCGACTGGGTATCCAGAGCTATTCCCCCACCGGGACGGCGTACCGCCGTCACCACTACCCTCCGCCCCCGCATCATTACCCCATCGATAACCGCCTGACCACCGTAATTAAACCTCTTCTCCACAAAAAGTATCCCTCAATAAAGAAGAAAGGAGCAGCTTTATTGAAGCTGCTCCCGATGCTACTAAAACGCCTCTTGCTACTACCCTTCCAACTTGTAACGCCGCTTGAACCGCTCCACCTGCCCGGCGGTATCCATCATCCTGCGTTCCCCAGTGAAGAACGGGTGGCAGTTGCTGCATACCTCAACCTTAAGCACCTTCCGCGTGGAGCCGGTAACAAAGGTATTGCCGCAGGCACAGATCACCTGGGCATCGGCGTAATACTTGGGATGAATCTTGTCCTTCATAGTCCTAAACAGCGTAAACGCTGGCCTTCCTCTTATTCTTACCGGCCGGCTCATACTTAACAACGCCGTCAACAAGGGCGAACAGGGTGTAGTCCTTGCCAACCCCGACATTATTACCCGGGTGAATAGAGGTACCCCGCTGCCGAACCAGGATGGTCCCGGCATTGACAACCTGCCCAGCGTATCTCTTTACTCCGAGACGCTGGGCATTACTGTCCCGACCGTTACGTGTGGAGCCGCCACCCTTCTTATGCGCCACTTAAATCACCCCTTCTTATCAACGCCGCCAGTCTTCCTGGCTTTTACTATTTTATCAATAGTCAGCCGGGTATAAGGCTGACGGTGTCCCGTCTTTTTACTGTAACGTACTTTAGGCTTATACTTGAATACGATAACCTTATCACCCTTACCGTCACCCTGCGAGGTAGCCACTACCTTAGCTCCGTCAACGGTAGGATTACCCACCACTACCTTGTCACCATCGGCAATAAGCAACACCCGATCCAGGTTAACGGTACTACCCTGGGAAACGTCAAGACGCTCCACATCTACCGTCTGGCCGGGGCTTACCTTATACTGCTTACCACCGGTTTCGATCACAGCGTACATATTTTTTCTCCAAAACAATTAAAAACAAAAAACAATTGGAAACAAACAACCATTTATTCTAGCAACTACTAGTCTGAAGTGTCAAGTAACATACGGTCCGGGCTCTGCTGAGGGCAGAGCATAAATCATTATGCACCCGCCACTCTTTCCCGTGCTGGAAGTACCGGGTAACGTATACCAGGGACTCTTTCCTGCTGACAGGACATTAAGCAGCGTGTACCCGATGCTGTCGACTGTGGTAGAATTTCCTGCGGAGGGCTAGGCCGTTTCGGCTAGCCCTAGTGGTGTTTGGGGAGAAAAATGCATCCGGAAATAACCGGACTACTACAGTTAAGCGGAGAGATGCCGGCCTATCGCCAGCTTATCGAGGAGCTGGGTAAGCCGGGCGGCAACGTCAAGGCAGTCGTCCTCGACGCCGCTCGACCCTACCTGATAGCATCGCTATACCACGACCTGAAAAGACCGCTGCTGGTAGTTACGGCACAGCCCCAGGAAAGCAAAAAGCTCGCCGAGCAACTGGCAACATGGACCGGATCCACCCGCCTAAGGCTCTTCCCCGAACCCGACACCCTCCCCTACCAGCGGATAACTTCCGACACGGCAACCGAGGTGGAGCGGCTTCAGGTACTCTCCGCCCTGGCCGGTGGCGGGGGCAAGCAGAACGCCCCCCTGACGATCGCCTCTACCCCGGCACTGATGCATAAGGTGACACCGTACCGCGACTTTACCTCGACCCATCACACAATCAGGGTGGGCGACAGCACCGAACCACTCCGCCTTCTGAAACGCTGGCAGGCGATGGGCTACCGGATAGAAAACACGGTGGAGGTCCCCGGTACCGTCAGCCGGCGGGGAGGCATCATCGACATCTACCCGCCCTCCAGCGACCTGCCAGCCAGACTGGACTTCTACGGCGATACCATCGACAGCATCCGCCTCTTCGACCCGGTCAGCCAGCGCTCAATGACGAAGGTGTCCGAAGTAGCCGTCACTCCGGCCACCGAGCTACTGACACTGCTGTCAAGCAGCAAGGAGAAGCTCAGGCAGGCCCTGGCCGGCATCGACCCGGCCGGCTGCAACGACGGAGTGCGCCAGCAGCTCGAGCAGGAAATGGCGATGCTGCTCGATGGGGAGGTATCCGCCAGGATGCTGTTCTACGCTCCGCTGTTCAACAGCGACAGTATGCTGAGCTATCTGCCCCGAAACACGTTGATCGTATTGAACGAACCGCGCAGCCTGGCTTCAGCCGCCGCCGACCTGGAAGCCAAAGCCAAGCAGCTGCGCAGCGAGAAAATGGAGCGGGGCGATCTACCCGCCGGTTTTCCCAGGCCGTATTTTACCTGGCAGGAATTGAATGCGGAAATCAATTCAGAGCAGTGCCTCTCAATTACCGCCTGGGACAAGACCTCCGACGGAGAAACGCTGCGGCTGAACTTCACCCCCGCCCCCAGCTACGCGGGACAGCTGCCAGTCTTTGTCAGGAAAGCGAAGCGCCTCCAGAAACAGGGGCACCGCCTGATCATCATCAGCCACCAGGCCAACCGACTCTCCGAGATACTCGGCGAAGCGGACATCATCACAGCCCCCCTTACTGAAGTCAAAGAGGAGCCTGCCCCGGGTTCGCTCACCCTGATCCAGGGCCTGCTCGCCGAGGGCTGGACCATGAACGGAGCCAGCCACCTCTTTACCGACTACGAAATCTTCGGCTTCAGCAAAGAACGGCGCCTCACCAGGAAACGGCCGGCTTCCCACCAGATACTGCTCAACGACCTCAGCCCGGGCGACTACGTGGTACATATCGAGCACGGCATCGCCCGGTTCAGCGGCGTCACCACCATGGAGAGCGCCGGCACCGAGAAGGAGTACCTGGTGCTGCAGTATGCCGACGGCGACAGGCTCTACGTTCCTACAGACCAAATCTACCGCGTCAGCCGCTACGTCGGCGCCAGCGAACAGCCGCCGGTGCCAAGCCGGCTGGGTACTCCGGAATGGAACCGTACCAAGCAGAAGGCACGGGCGGCAGCGGAAGAAATCGCCGAGGAGCTGCTCACCCTCTACGCCGCCCGCGGGGTCGTCGACGGCTTCGCCTTTTCTCCCGATACGGTCTGGCAGCAGGAGCTGGAGGCTTCTTTTCCCTACCTCGAGACCCCGGACCAGAGCAAAGTCCAGCAGCAGGTGAAAGAGGATATGGCGCAGCCCAGACCCATGGACAGACTGGTCTGCGGCGATGTGGGCTACGGCAAAACCGAGATAGCCATCCGGGCCGCCTTCAAGGCGGTGATGGATAATAAACAGGTAGCGGTGCTGGTACCGACCACCGTCCTCGCCCAGCAGCACTTGGCGACATTCAACCAGAGGCTGGGCGCTTTCCCGGTCAGAATCGAGGTGCTGAGCCGGTTCAAGACCGGGAAGGAACAGAATGCCATCATCGAAGGGCTGGCCAGGGGCAATGTGGACATCTGCATCGGCACCCACCGGCTGCTGCAGAAGGACATCGCCTTCCGGGACCTGGGACTGGTCATCATCGACGAAGAGCAGCGCTTCGGCGTCAACCATAAGGAATACCTCAAGCAGATGCGGCGGGAAGTGGACGTGCTTACCTTAAGCGCCACCCCCATCCCCCGCACCCTGCATATGTCCCTGGTGGGAGTACGAGATATGAGCACTATCGAGACTCCGCCCGAAGACCGCCTGCCCATCAAGACCTTCGTTGCCGAATACAACGACAGCCTGATCAGGGAGGCCGTTCTGAGAGAACTGGAGCGTAACGGACAGGTATTCTTCGTCCACAACCGGGTACAGAGCATCGCCATGGTGGCCGGGCGCCTCGAGCAGCTGGTGCCCGAAGCCCGCATCGCCATCGCCCACGGCCAGATGTCCGAGGCCGAGCTCGAGGCGGTGATGACCGATTTTGCCCGGGACAGAATAGACATCCTAGTCTGCACCACCATCATCGAATCCGGGCTGGACATGCCCAACGTCAACACCCTGATAGTGAACAAAGCGGACCGGTTCGGTCTGACCCAGCTCTATCAGCTTCGCGGCCGTATCGGCCGGGGCACTAACCTCGCCTACGCCTACTTTCTCTACGACCGGGGCAAGCAACTGACCCACACTGCCGAAAGGAGACTGAGGACCATCTTCGAGGCTACCGAGCTGGGCGCCGGTTTTAACATTGCCATCAAAGACCTCGAGATCAGGGGCGCCGGAAACCTCCTGGGGATAAAACAGAGCGGGCAGATCAGCGCCGTCGGCTTCAACCTCTACTGCCGCCTGCTGGCGGAAGCGGTGGAGAGGGAGAAGGAGAAACGATCCGGCGCTGCCGATAAGCCGCCGGCGCCTTCGCTGCCCCCGCCGAACATTGATCTGCCCCTGGACACCTATATTCCGGAATGGTACATCGCCGACCTGAATACCAGGCTAAGTCTCTACCAGCGGCTGGCGGATATCAAATCGGTAGAAGATCTGGAGGACCTGGCCGGAGAGTGCAGCGACCGCTTCGGCAAGCCGCCCGCAGAGGTCGAAAACCTGCTCTACGCGGTCAGGGTGAAGATACTGGCGGCCAGGGCGGGTATCGAATCCGTCACCGGCGAGCACGGGCAGATTATCCTGAGGCTCTTCCCCGGTATGCACTTCGACAAGCAGAGGCTCGCGCCACTGGCCGGAGACGGCATAAAGATAGGGCTGACCCAGATCAGGCTGAACCCTAAACTCATGAGAAAACAGTGGCAGGAATTACTGGTGGAGATACTGGGCAGGGTGGGGTGACAAGAGCGGGAGATCACCTCTACTCAAGGCTAGGTCGGATTGATCCGTCCGCAGTGCGGGCACCTGACGGTTGAGTTCTGTAACACGGGCGGTATCTTGAGCCAGGTGCCGCAATCACACCTGATAGTATTGTAGCCATTCATCCGCCAGACCGCCTGCGAGGTCTCACGCCTCCGCTCAATACCGGCCCGCAGCGGTTCTACCGGCTCCGGCCGGGGTGCCCGGATTTCCACCTCCCCGTTCCCAACCAGGGCCGAACCGGGCAGAACTGCCTTACGCGAACCGCGAACCTGCTCATAGGCCTGCTCATAGTTAGCGAAGGAGGCCCCCGTCATCGAGCGCAGGATGCGGATGCGTTCCGAGATGGGCGGATGGGTACTGGTCAGATCGGCAGCGGACCTTCCCTTCCCCCGGAAGGGGTTAACGATGAACATCGGGGCGGTGGCTTTGTTGGCCGAGCGCAGCTCCTGAGTGGAGGCAGCCAGCTTCTCCAGGGCGGAAGCCAGCCCTTCCGGGTAGCGGGTATAGAGGGCGGAGGAGGCATCGGCCAGGTACTCCCGCTTACGCGAGATAGCGAAGTAGATCATCTGGGCGGCAATGGGGGCGATAATCATAAGCACGATAGCGATTATGATAATTATGCCGCCGCCGCTATCCGATGACGAGCTACTCCGGCTGCGGGGCGACCCACCAAAAAGGAGCACCCTCGAGGCAATCCAGGACAGCATAACGATGCTGCCGAGCAGGATGCCGCACATAACCATCAGCAGGACATCACGGTTCTTGATATGGGCTATCTCATGACCGATCACACCCTGAAGCTCATCACGGTTGAGCTTCTCGAGCAGACCGGAGGTGATCGCCACACTGGCGCGTTTCTGGTCGCGGCCGGTGGCAAAAGCATTAAGCGCCGGGTCGTCGATGATATAGACATCCGGCATCTTTTCCAGCCCGGAGGCAATCTGCATCTCCTCGACGATGTTGTAGAGGCGGGGATGGTCGCTCTTGGTAATCTTTTTGGCCCTGGATACCGAAAGCAGGATACTGTCTCCCTGAAATAGTGCGACCAGATTCATTATCGCCCAGATTACAACAGCGACAACCAGACCGGCATAGCCGTTGGCGAAGAAAAAAAAGCCGATCAGCCAGCCCAACAGGAGCAGTATCGCACCGATACCGATGGTAAGCGCAATCGATCGTCTCCGATTTGAGCTTATCTGTTCCCACATCGCAGCTTCCGACTAAGTAAAACTAACCTTGGGGGCCTTCCTCTCTTCGGCCGCAGTGACTTCAAAGAATTCACCGGACTTGAATCCGAAGGCACGGGCCACCACATTATAGGGTATCGTCTGGGTGGAGTTGTTGTACTTTAAAACGGAGTCATTGTAGTACTGGCGGGCGAAGCTGATCCTGTTTTCGGTCGAAGACAGCTCCTCCTGAAGAGCAAGGTAATTCTGATTGGCCTTGAGGTCGGGGTACTTTTCCACCACGGCCAGCAGCCGGCCCAGGGCTGAAGTCAACTCACCCTCCACCTTAGCACGCTCGGCAGCACCGGCAGAAGAAAGCTGCTCGGCCATATTGCGGGCTTTGGTTACCGCCTCCAGTGTCTCCCGCTCGTGCTTGGTGTAACCCTTTACCGTTTCCACCAGGTTGGGAATCAGGTCGTAGCGCCGCTTCAACTGAACGTCAATCTGAGACCAGGCATTCCTGGTCTGATTACGCAGCTGGACCAGCCGGTTATATCCTCCCCCGAAGATAATCGCCAGTACTACCCCCACGATAATGCCGACAATCGCTCCTACAGGCATAGGACACCTCCAGTAAATATTCTTCCCTGCGGATTATTCCCAGGGCTTAATAACCTCGCCCAGAAAGTCGATGGCATTCTGCATCACGCCCGGTTGGCACGGCGTCTTTTCCGCCAGACGGCCGATAAGGTCCCCGACTTCGCCGCCGTCGAACCATATCCCCTCTCCCTGAGGACAGAGGTCAACCAGCACTTTTTCCTCCAGGTCTACCTTTTTCATCTTCCGGCGGCAGAAGGGACAGCGGCGCTTCTCCTCACCGGTATCAGCCTCTGCAGCCTCCGGAATGTCGGCAAGCAACCGGCCGGCGCCTTCCAGTCCCAGAGACCCGAGCAGCAGCTCAAGCTCGCCAGAATCAAACCATACCCCGTGACAGGCAGCACAGTAATCGAGCTCGATGCGATTATGCTCTACGACAATCATATCGCTGTTGCAGGCCGGGCATATCATCGAAATCAAACCCCCGGGGTTTTTTCGCAGACCGGGCCGGATATAGGGTCTGCCGATGGTTATATGGCTATAATGATACAACCGACGGACAAGATTGGCAATCTCTTGTCCAACCATCGTCCGCTTGCTATAATGAAGCAAGTCCCCACCAGGTTAGCGGTGCGATGGGTAAAACCAGGGAGTCAGTCTACAAACGCATAGTGGTCAAGCTCGGTACCGGTCTGCTTACCGGCGGCAGCGACCACCTGAACCAGGAGATAATGTCGGGCCTGGTCAATCAGGTGGCCCGGCTGCACAAGCAGGGCCGGGAGCTGATCATTGTCTCCTCGGGCTCAATCGCCCTGGGCAAGTACAGGCTGGGACTGTCACGAAAAATCAAGGGCATCCCCTACCGCCAGGTGCTGGCGGCGGTAGGGCAAAGCCTGCTGATGCATGTCTACGACCAACTTTTCCAGCATCACGACATCGCGGTAGCCCAGGCCCTGCTGGCCAAAGCAGACCTCATCGACCGGGCTGGCTACTTAAACGCCCGCAATACTTTGCTCGCCCTGCTCGAGCTCCGGGTGATACCGGTTATCAACGAGAACGACGTGGTCGCCGTCGAAGAGATTAAAGAGGCCAAATTCGGCGATAACGACAACCTGTCGGCGATGGTGGCCAACCTGGTCGATGCCGACCTGCTCATCCTGCTGTCCGACATCGCCGGTCTGTACACCGCCGATCCCCGCAGCAACCCCGACGCCACCCTAATTCCGCAGGTGGAAAAGATCGACGCCCGGATCGAGAGTCTGGCCACCGGCACACTGAGCAGTCTGGCCACGGGCGGCATGGTCACCAAGATAGAAGCCGCCAAACTGGCAACCGCCTCAGGAGTAACCCTGGTTATCGCCGACGGCATGGAGCCGGACATTATCTCAAAGCTGGCCGACGGCCAGGCCACCGGTACCCGCTTCCTGCCCGTCAGCAGCAAGCTGGAGAGCCGTCAGCGCTGGATGTTAAGCGGCCTTTCCACCAGGGGCAAGCTGATCGTGGACCCGGGTGCGGCCGCAGCGCTGAAGAAACGGGGCAGCCTGCTTGCCGCCGGCATCGAGCGGGCCGAAGGCAAATTCGAGCGGGGCGATATCGTCAACATCTACGACCACGACAAGTCCCGCATCGGCTGCGGCATAAGCAACTACAGCTCCCATGACATCGGTATTATTAAAGGTGCACACTCCAGGAAGATCACCACCCTCCTCGGCTATGACTACGGCTCGGAAGTGGTCCATCGGAATAACCTGGTAGTGCTTTAGAAAGAGAGGTTCGCTTTGGACATCGGAAAACTTTACAGGGTCGAAGGCAATGAGTTCCTCGTCGATGTGGACTACCGGTTCCATGATGAATCACCGGTAAGCTGGTGGGGAGAGCTGGTACCCAAAGAGTACCGGCGCCTTAACGACGGCGACGGCTACGTGATCGAACTGAAGGACGGGCGCAAGGGCAGGTGCTCCCTGCTGAAGCGGGTCAACCGGGCGGTGAGCGGGACGCCCCCGCTCTACCACTACCAGTTCAAGGGCCGCGGCAAATTCGAGCAAAGATAATCACGGGTTACCATAGCGATGAAATCAAGGGGGTGAACCATGACATCACCGCTTGCGGAACTAGAAGCAAAGGGCAAGGCGGTTAAGGCTGCCTCACGGCGTATGGCCTGCATCTCCACCGGGGTCAAGAACCAGGCTTTAGGCAACATCGCCGCCGACCTCTCCGCCAGAAAGGATGAGATACTGGCAGCCAACCGCATCGATTACCGGGCCGGCGAGGCCTCCGGGATGGGGGCGGCAATGCTCGACCGCCTGATGCTCTCCGCCGAACGCCTCGAGGCCATGGCAAAGGACGTCCTGACCGTGGCCGCTTTGCCCGACCCGGTGGGAGAGGTCTTCGACATGCGCACCCTGCCCAACGGACTGCTGCTGGGCAGAAAACGGGTGCCCCTGGGGGTAATCGGCGCCATCTACGAAAGCCGCCCCAACGTCACCATAGACATCTCCGCCCTCTGTCTGAAGTCGGGCAACGCCATTATGCTACGGGGCGGCAAGGAAGCGATTCACTCCTCCTGCGCCCTAGCCAGGGTGGTACAGGAGGCGGCCGCCAGAGCCGGCATCCCCGACGGCGCGGTGCAGTTCATCGAGAACACCGACCGCTCTCTGGTCGGCCACATGCTTAAAATGAGCGGAACTATCGACCTCATCATCCCCCGCGGCGGCGCCGGGCTGATCAAATTCGTTACCGAAAACGCCGCCATGCCCGTGGTCAGCGGCGGGATAGGAGTCTGCCACACCTACGTAGACCGCAGCGCCGAACCGGACAAGGCGGTGGCGATAGCCTATAACGCCAAGGTGCAGCGCCCTACCGTCTGCAACGCCCTGGATACCCTGCTGGTCCACGCCGACATCGCCGAGAGCTATCTGCCGCTGGTGGCTAAGGAATGGGCCAAAGCGGGAGTTGAGATGCACTGCGACGAACGGTCTTTAGCCATCCTGAAAGGGGGCTCTTCCCTGAAGCTCGTCCCGGCTACCGACGAGGACTGGGGCAAGGAGTTCCTGGCACTGGTAGCCGCAGTAAAGGTAGTGGACTCACTGGACGAGGCACTGGCGCATATCGAGCGCTACGGCTCCGGCCATTCCGAGGCCATTGTCACCGAGGAATACCAGCCGGCGATGCGCTTCCTGAACGAGGTCGATGCCGCCTGCGTCTACGTCAACGCCAGCACCCGCTTCACCGACGGCAGCCAGTTCGGTCTGGGGGCCGAGGTCGGCATCAGCACGCAGAAGATGCACGCCCGCGGTCCGCTGGGGCTGAAGGAGCTGACCAGCTATAAGTGGATCGTCTTCGGCAACGGACAGGTGCGGCCCTAAGACACGTACCGTTCGACCAGCGCCACGGTATCGGTGACCCCCAGCTTCTCAAAGAGCAGGGCGAAACGCTCTTCCAGGGTATTGCGTATTCCGTCCAGATTCTCCGGGGGCAGCTCCCAGATCTCGCGCTTGAAATCGCCGAAGGCCTTCTTGCGAGTCTTGTAGAGGAACTGGTCCTCGGTATCGTCGGGCTTTTTCTCGCTGCGGTATTTGTCCTTGAGATGGGAGTTGATTCTGGCCATCAACTCCCCGGGGAAGTAGGGGCTCTCGTAGATGATGTTCTGGAACCCGGTGGCCAGGTGCACCTCGACCGTATTCACCCGGGGGAAGTTATCGAAGGCCGTATCGGGCAGCGTCGAGGCTCCGTGCTGCACCGCTCCGGCCAGCCCGTACTCCCGCCGCGCCGCTTCCGAAAGCTTCTCCAGGGTATCGAAATCAACCTTTACCTTGACCAGCGAACCGTCGGGCAGAACCACGCCGCCGTGTGCCGTCCCAGTCTGGACGCTGATTTTGGAGATGCCGGTCACGTCCGATCCGAGACGCTTGAGATAGCCGGACATAAACGCCCGCAGGTCCGCCACCGTACTGTTCTGCTTGCCGACCTCGCCGATTTCACCGCCCACAGAAATAGTAACACCGGGCGGCTCGATGCCGCGGATGAAGCGGGTCATATCGGCGGTGACCACGCAGTTGTTTTCCTGCTGCTCCTCCAGCGACGGCCGGCTCAGGTCGACCAGGGTCGAGGCGTCGATGTCGATATTATAAAAGCCGGCATCCACTGCCTCCCGAATCAGGTCCCTAACGGCACCAAGCTCAGCCTCGGCGTCAGCCTGAAATTTCTTGGCGTTTACCTGAAAGTGGTCGCCCTGAAGGAAGACCGGGCCGCGGAAACCTTCCCGAATGGCAGCCGCCAGCACACAGACGGCATACTCGTCCGGCCGCTGGGCGGTATAGCCGATCTCGGAGCGGGCAATTTCGAAGATGAGAGCACCGACCCGGTGTGCCAGGGCCGCTTTGAAGACCGCCCGGGCCACCTGATAGGTAATACCCCGGATATTAATCGCCGGGACGGACTTGCCGGAGTAGAGCCCCTGGCCCGCCGCCCGGTACAGACCCTGGATGCTGGCCGGGTAGGCTCCATGAGCGGCGGCCGTCTCCCGGATACGCTGCCGGCAGTCGGCCCGGATAGCGTCGTCCGGACTGAAGACGGCATCCTTCACCAGAGCATCAATCTCGTTT
>JAQUOC010000007.1 GCA_028717305.1 Dehalococcoidales bacterium
CTCATTCATCGCCACGCCGGCCTTTTCCTGAGCCGCCGCCACCGTAATATCTTCAGCTTCGACACCAAGCCATCCCGTAGCCACATCGGGAACAGCCTTTACCTCGCCCTGGCCGTTGACCCAGATACCCTGCTGTTGGTTAACCAGCTCCACTTTTACCGATTCCGGAGAGCCGTTGCCAGCCGGGCTGGTAACGCATCCGGTGAAGACCAGCAGGGGAACTACCATTGCCAGAATGCCGATAATAATAAACCTCTTCCTATTCACAGATTTCCCTCCTCACGAATAATAATTATTTTTCTAAGTAATATAACGGCAAAAAGCCCCGGTAGTTACCCCGGCCATTTGAATATCACAATAGTATCACCGGTTAACAGACTGCTTCTTACTGTCGTTACTCTGCTATAATTATGATCAAGACCGCACAATCCAATACGAGCAGACCATGTCGAAGACGATCATAGGTTTAAGTACGGATGAACTACGGGCCCTGGTAGAGCAGGCCGGCGAACCGGCTTACCGCGGCAATCAACTGGCGGAATGGATCTACCGACGTGAAGCACACACGTTCGAGGAGATGACCAACCTGCCGCTCGGGCTGCGTTCGCAGCTAGCCCGGGAATACGAAATCGGCCGCTCCCGGATTCTCTCCGTGCAGCACGGCCGGGACACAACTACCAAGTTGCTGCTGGCAATGAGCGACGGCGCCAGAGTGGAAACCGTGGGCCTGCCATACGCAGGCCATTTCAGCTGCTGCGTATCCACGCAGGTGGGCTGCCCGGTAGGCTGCATTTTTTGCGCCACCGGGATGAGCGGCTATACCCGCAACCTGACCGCCGGAGAGATTGTGGAACAGGTGCTGACAGTACAGGAAACAGTACGAAGCAGGCAATTACCCGCTGGCAGTCATACTGACCGCATTGACCACGTTACTTTCATGGGCATGGGGGAGCCGCTGCTCAACCAGGCGGCCACTATGAAAGCTATACAACTGCTGAAAAACGAGCTGGGTATTGCCATGAGGCACCTGACATTGAGCACGGTCGGCTTCGTTCCCGGCATCCTCAAGCTGGCAGGGGAGAAAACACAAATTACCCTGGCGATATCCTTGCATGCTCCTAATGATCGGCTCCGCCGGAAACTTATTCCCAGGGCGATCAAGTTCAGCGTAACCGAGATTCTGGATGCCTGCCGTGAATTCGTAAGACAGACCGGGAGACGGGTGACGCTGGAATATTGCTTGCTTAACGGAATCAATGACGGCAGCAGAGAAGCTCATGAACTGGCCGGAGTGGTGGACGGCCTTAACTGCCATGTGAATCTGATTCCATACAATGCGGCCTCCGGTCTTACCCTGCACTCCCCGCCTAGAGAACAAATCCGGACCTTTCGCAGCATTCTGGAAAGCGCCGGCATTCCCGTTACACAGCGGCTTCAGCGCGGCGCAGGCATCGATGCCGCCTGCGGACAGTTGCGAAACCGCACGATATGATTAAAATCCCAAATTCAACATAGCGACAGCAAAATTCCACAACACAGCAGTATTTCACCGAATCCCTTACCTACCAAGCTCTTCGCAAATCACCACCGCTATACTATAATAACTACAGAACCTGAATGACATATTACTGCAACACCTATACTAACGACACTCAAAACAGGAAATCATGATTAGACTGAAGGAGGCGATATGACGATACGCATTATCTCTCGCAGTAATGATTTTTTCCAGGACCGACAAGAGGCAGGAAGATTACTGGCTGGCGAGCTAAGACAGTTCATCTCCGATAATACGGTAGTAATAGGTATCCCTCGGGGCGGCGTTATTGTGGCCTATGAGATAGCAAGAGAGCTCAAGGTTGAATTCGATATCGTGCTGGCTCACAAACTGCGCAGCCCCGGGCATGCTGAACTGGCTATCGGTTCCGTAACCGAACATGGCAAGACATTCCTCAATAAAGTGCTCGTCCGCGGACTGAGTGTCAGTAACGACTATATCGAGGAAGAAAAGAGGCGCCAGCTCGTCGAAATCAAAAGGCGTGCCAATTCCATCCGCCGGGTGAAGTCAAAGGTACCGCTAACCGGCAAAACGGTCATTCTTACCGATGACGGCGTGGCCACCGGAGCCACGGTACAGGCAGCAATATGGTCGGTTAGACTGGAACACCCGGCGAAATTAATTGTTGCGCTACCGGTGGGGCCTAAAGAGACAATCACGAATCTATCAGTAGACGTCGATGAAGTCGTATGTCTGCGTGCCCCGGAGGATTTCGCCGCGGTCGGGCAATTCTACCTGCGATACACCCCCATCGACAACGATGCAATACTTAAGATCATGGGGCAAGAATCGAGGTGAAAACTGACTTACCTCATAAGTTTATTTCCAAATTATAAGCGAATCTTCTTCTTAACTCTTGACTTCTTCATAATCAGTCAATATTATGTGTGGTAATTAAGAAATATTGCTCTACCATACTGTGAAAAATCAGGCAAGGAGGGCTTTATGACAAGGTTATATTCAGGAATAGCCCTGGTCTTGACCTCTCTATTGCTGCTTCTGCCCGCCACACCGGCTATAGCCGCTTCGTTAAGCGTATTACCAAACCACGCTCCGGTAGATGCGCTGGTCAACGTCAACGGCAGCGCCTTTACTCCAGGGGCAAACTACCAAATCCGCTTCGCTTACAATACCAGTTTTGAGGCCGTGACCAGTGGAACGATAGACCCAGCCGGTAACGTATCCCGTAATGTCAGGGTGCCGGAGATGCCCGGTGGAGCTTACACTGTGCGATTAGCGACCAACTACGAAAACACGAGCGCCATATTCGATGTCGATCCGGAAGTACAACTCAGCATCTCTACCGCTATGGTAAATGACCAGGTAACTATCCAGGGAACGGGTTTTAGGGCGAGCCGTAGCGTCACCATCAGCTTTGACAATAGAAGTATTGCCACTGCCTCAACCAACTCCCGCGGCAGCTTTACCACCACTTTCCGTGTTCCAGAGGCTGACCGCGGCAGCCATGAAGTCAATGCCGATGACGGCGTATTTGAAGCTACAGACAGTCTCATGGTAACACAATCAATATCAATCTCACCGACCTCAGGCAGCACGGGCACCGAAGTAACGATAACAGGACACGGCTTCCGTGCCAACCGGTCAATGAGTATTTTCTTCGATGATGACCGGATTGCTACCAGCCCGGCTTCGGTCAGAAGCAATAGCAACGGCAGTTTCACGGCAGACTTTGAGGTACCGATTTGCATCAACCGCACTCTTGAGGTAATGGCAAGTGACGGCAGCTATGCTGCCAGCACCAGTTTCACCGTCGTCGCCAGTATAACGCTGTCCCAGACATCAGGCGAAGTAGGAAGCGAGGTCACGATTATAGGACACGGCTTTCGCTCCAACCGAAACATTGAAATAACATTCGATGTAGATCAATTGACCACCCGTCCATCGGTAGTCCGCTCGGACGAGACCGGCTGCTTCGAAGCCACCTTCTTAATCCCGCCAAGCACTAAAGGCATACACAAAGTCGAAGCCAGCGACGGTATCGAATCGGATGATACTAACCTTACCACGGAACCGACTCTAATACTTAACCCGTCAAGCGGGCCAATCAACTCAACTGTCAGCATTACCGGAACCGGTTTTAGCAAATCGAGAACAGTGACTGTCCGATTCGATAGCAACCACGTAAGAACCAGCGCCACTGACGCTCAAGGTAACTTCACCGACCATTTCGTAGTACCTTCGGTAAAGAGCGGTAACTATGCTGTTACCGCCGATGATGGCACCACCTCGGATAGCACCTCCTTTACCGTAACCACCAGCATGGAAATCACCCCGGTCAACGGAAACGTAGGATCATACATAACGGTACAAGGAACCGGCTTCACTGGAGTAGTCACAATTAAGTACGATGACTCCGTTTTAGCGACTACCAGAGCCGATGCCAACGGCAACTTCTCCATTTACTTTAAGGCTCCGGCCAGCCGTCACGGACAGCACACTATAAGCGCCAGTGATGCCGTAAACGCACTGGAAACACTTTTTATCATGGAGTCCACCCCACCACCAGCACCTCAACTCGTGTCTCCGGAGAGCGGCTCCAGACAGGGTACCCGGCCCACTCTAACATGGAATACGGTGAGCGATCCGAGTGGCGTTACTTATACCCTCCAGATTGCCACGGACGACAGTTTCAGCACCCTACTCCTGGAGAAAACGGGCCTATCCCAGCCACAATACACTCTGACTAAGGAGGAGTCACTCCGGGGTACCGATAGCGACGCACCCTATTACTGGCGGGTGAGAGCCGTCGATGGAGCTGAAAATGAGAGTGACTGGTCCGCGGTACGTTCTTTTCACGTTAGGTACTTCCCCCAGTGGGCACTTATCCTTATAATCAGCGCAGCTAGTGTTGCGATTGCCGTTCTGATAACCAGACATTATTACAAAAAATCATAGACGGCTAATACTGTCCGCGGAAAGGACGGGCAATAATGCTACGGGTGAAGAGGATATATGACACTGTATCTGAAGCTGACGGCTTTCGCATACTTGTCGACAGATTGTGGCCCAGAGGAATGAGTAAAGAGAGAGCTAAAGTCGATCTTTGGCTTAAAGACATAGCACCAAGTAGCCGGTTACGGAAGTGGTTCGGTCACGATCAACAGAAATGGAGTGAATTTCAAGAAAAGTATTATGAGGAACTAGGTGAAAAAGGGAGCCCCGTTGCTTTGGTACTGGATAAGATGTCATCGGGGAATGTGACTCTTCTTTTTGGAGCAAAAGAAGGGCAACTCAATAACGCCGTAGCACTGAGGGAATACCTTACCGAAAGGCAAAGGAGCCAGGTCTCACAAGAACAACAGAGGCATTGAAAGAAGAGCAGAAAAACAACAAAACACGACCTGCCTCCGAAAAAGATACCAGTAATAATCTTACAAAAGGAGCCTCTCTATTAACAAGTGGCATACTACCAGGGGTAGATCCACACAAGTGTGACCGCTACACCTTACTGACAATTGTTTAGTTGGTTAAATTCACGGTTGGAGTGCTTTTCCCCGAGCTAAAGACCTATCAGAGCGGGGCCGATAAGCTTCTATCCTCTGGGTATCAGCGCTGCTTCTTCGTTATTGCGGAGTGAAAATCAGTAATCCGTCACCAGAACAATAGATGGAGAGCTCATCGTCTTGAATATTGTATGTCTCAGCGGCACTTAGCATCTCAAAGAAATCATGTTCCTGAGTCATTCTTTCTGATGGGAAGCACAGCATCATCGTGGAGGTAATGGGTGGTATTATGGTTAACTGATTGCCGTCGATTTCATAACTGACGGAGTAGCTGTTGCATCCCCCGGAACCCGCAACCTTTCCGGTATCGCTCTTGAATTCTGCAGTGACGGTGGTGCCTGCCAGTAGAGAACTCAGAGCCTCTGCATCACCGTATTCCTGCAGTTCCCAGGTGATGTCTTCGATTGGGGGCATTTCTTCAGGCGGTGCTTCCTCGACCTGCTCGACAAATACCATCTCTTTATCGTCGGCACATGAGACAATCAGCTTGTCGGCATGGATCAGGAACGTCTCTGCCGTACTTAGCAGCTCAAAAAACTCATGTTCCTGAGTCATTCTTGCTGCTGGAAAGCACAGCATCATCGTGGAGGTAATAGGGGGTATTATGGTCAACTGATTGCCGTCGATTTCATAACTGACGGAGTAGCTGTTGCATCCCGCGGAACCCGCAACCTTTCCGGTATCGCTCTTGAATTCCGCGGTGACGGTGGTATCTGCCAGCAGAGCCTCCAGGTCCCCTGCATCACCGTATTCCTGCAGTTCCCAGGTGATGTCTTCGATTGGGGGCATTTCTTCAGGCGGTGCTTCTTCCACTACCTCAAATGTGGTAGTCACCTGCTCCGACCAATCGCCGTAATTGTCTTGGACTATCAGGCTGATGCTGTGGTCACCCACAGACAAAGATGACGTCTCAAAGGTGGCAGTGGTACCCAGGTCGCCGTCCAGGCTAGAACTCCAGCGGTAGGCTACCACGGTCCCGTCCTTATCCGTACCATGTCCTTGAAAAGACACCAACTGATCTTTGACTGCCTCACTTGGGGTAACCGAGTCTATATAGGCAACTGGCGGGATGTTGACCGGAACCGGACTCGGCGATGGAGCTGGTGAAGGAGCGGGAGTTGGAGCCGGTTCAAGGGAACTTCTAAAGGGCAGGCAACTAGTTGCCATCAGGCTTGTTATAGCCGCTACAGCGATGACCCAAATTAAGTTTTTCATTAATCTCCTCAGCTCCATGCAAACAATATGGCTTAAATAGGTTACTTTAATATACTCTTGAGCTTTCGAGCTGTCAATATCCTATAAGGCTGAGATCGTCCGCTGTGGCTGGTATCATAATAGCAAAAGAGTCTTCTAAATACTTCTTCCCTAAGCATGTATTGAAAATACGGTAATCTTGTATTATAGTGCTAGCTAAAATGATTATAGGATGATGCGGAGGCAGGGCGAACCGGGAGAAAACCATAAAGTATAAAAGCGTCATCGCAACCAAAAGGGGTGGGCCGGAAGTTCTCAAGATCATCGAGAACGACCTGCTCCCGCCGTCAGCCGGGGAGGCACGGATTAAAATCCTCGCCACAGGCGTGTGCCAGGACGATATCGCGGCCCGGATTGGCAACCGACCCACTCCACCCAGGTTACCGTTCGTACCGGGTTATACTATTCTCGGTGTCGTGGACGCGATCGGCGAAGGTAACATCAAGGTCGCCGTGGGTGACCGTGTCGCCGCATTAACTGCTCTCGGAGGCTATTCCGAGTACATCTACCTTAGCGGAGAACGCCTTGTCCACGTCCCGGTAACCATAGACCCTGCCGAAGCGGTAACACTCATTCTGAACTATGTAGTTGCCTACCAGGTGCTCCACAGGCTCGTGCAGGTAAAGGCAGGCGATCGGGTGCTCATTATCGGCGCGAGCGGCGGCGTGGGAACCGCATTTCTTCAACTGGGTAAGCTGGCTAACCTCACCATGTACGGCATGGCATCCAAAAGCAAACACAGCGCACTAACTAAACTGGGCGCGATACCAATCGACTACCATACGCAGGACTTTGTCGATGTAATCCACCGTAGCGAACCCGATGGCCTCGACTTCGTTTTCAACGGGATGGGCGAAGACTACCTCAGGCGCGGATTAGCAGTGCTGATGCGTGGCGGCACTTTCGTGCAATATGGCGCACCGCAGAGTTTTTTACGTCTTATAAGTTTTCTAGCCCAGTTCATTATGTTCAAACTGCTGCCGAACGGAAAGGCGGTGGAGGGATACGGGACTCATAGAGTAGACTACCGGCTACTCACGGAAGACTGGATAGAGCTTTTCAAGCTGTTGGAAGAAGGCAAAATAAAGCCTGTTATTGCCGGTAAGTTCCCCATGCTGGAAGCAGCCAAAGCCAACGAAATGCTGGAGAGCGGAAAGGTGATCGGCAATATCGTCTTGCTGGCACCGGAAATACTGTTAAAGAGTACATAATTGGCGACGCCGGGGACGGCAGTTATATGGCCAGATTTATCGCCCAGAGCCGTGAGGTTGAGTGTCCAGTTGGCAAGGGACTGGCGGTGCGGCGAGGGGAGGAATGGGATTAAAAAAGAGGGGTTAGTTGCTACGCCTTGAAGCCAGTCACAATTGGGTGTCTGCTCACAGGTTATAATCAGATCATTGGTTCTGTTTTGCAGAAACACATCTAATTATAGCTCATTTTACTAGATGCTCTACTCAAGACGAAATTGACAATCATCCCTAATTAGAATTAACCTAGAATGATACGAGCAATGAATAATTTACCTATATTCACAATTGGTATTGTTTCAGAGCTACTGGAAGTACACCCTGAAACGATACGTGTTTGGGAAAGATACGGGATAATTAGACCGCAAAGAAGAAGCGGTAAGCGATTCTACTCCAAGACCGACCTGAAAAGATTACGATTCATCAAGAAGTTAATAACGGAGCAACTAAACCTTCCCGCAATACGTCACTATCTCCGGCTTTACCCTTGCTGGGACATGGATGACTGCCCAACTTGTATGCAGGTTTCCGAGTTCAAGGTATGCGCAAAACCGTGCTGGAGAGAGGAAAACAAATATTGCCAAGTTTATGGGAAAAAAGATATGTGCTTAGACTGTGAATTTGGGAAACGGCATGTTACCAAAATCTGTTCTTACTGAGCACATCAACTGGAAGTTTCTCCGCACCCTAGTGCTCTGTTAATTTACCAGTAGCTGGCATCTTGACGACAAATTCTTTAGTGCCCTCACAGAATCCTCAAAAACGGCGTTTCAACCAAATATCTAATACGTAGTCATCTTAGCCCATCAAGTAGCTATATACTAGTTTTGAATTGACTTCTACATTATATTTGAACTAATATAATGTCAAGGTGATGTGCACTTAATGATGACAAACCTCCGAGCTAAACCCCCAACACTACCTGTAAAGTTATGATTGCAGTTGATTACAGTGAGTACAATCAAGATTCATAAAAAATCCGAATCAGATAAGAGGCAATTTAGCGGTCACGATTTCGATCTCAGAGTGACTTCAGACAGTAAAAACTTGGCTCATAGAGAGGCCAAGAAACTTCGTAAACGAGGATTTCACACGAGAGTCGTAGAGTCCGCCTCTGGATTTTTCCACGTATACAGTAGATTGAAAATAGATAGCCTAAAGCCAATATATAATTCATAGACTTAATCAGGTATTTTCGTACTAATCTATCCTAGCTATTAACCGAATATTTATCTCCGAGCCATTCCACCTAAAGGAATTACTCATGGTGATTGGCCGTAAGGGTATCATGGGAAACTGCGATGCCTCCTGTGTTCGGAAAGGAGATTTATGCCGGCCATCATATTTTCCCCACATGATTACCATCCTGAGATCAGGTTTCCGTTTATTGCACTCTGTTTTACCCACCGCCGGAGGTTAGCTTGGAAAAACAGTGGCTTAAATCCAACAAACTGACGCTGACCTTCATACTGCTGGGGGCAATCATTTTCCTGTTTATTATTGTGCCTCTATTCCGTATGATTTTCGCCTCCGACCCCGGCATATTGAGAGAAACTCTGTTCGATCCCGAGGTAACGAAAGCGATATTGCTGACCCTGTGGGCAGCCCTTATCGCCACCGGGATCGGTTTCGTACTCGGGGTGCCTCTAGCTTACCTGCTGGCCCGTTATGAGTTCCGTGGCAAGAAAATAGTCGAGGGGTTGATCGATGTCCCGATAGTCGTCCCCCATACCGCTGCCGGTATTGCGTTGCTCTTTGTATTCGGGCGCAACTTCTTTATGGGTAGTGCCTTCAACTCGGTAGGCATTCAGTTTGTCGATTCCACGGCTGGTATCGTGGTGGCCATGCTGTTTGTCAGCATCCCTTTCCTGATCGACTCAGCTAAGGAAGGATTTAAAAAAGTGGATGTAAGGCTTGAGAAGGTAGCCCGTACCCTGGGTGCTTCATCCTGGCAAACCTTCTTCAGAATTTCCTTTCCCTTGGCCTGGAGAAGCATACTCTCCGGAAATATAATGATGTGGGCCCGTGGCATAAGCGAGTTCGGGGCGGTTATTATCCTTGCCTATCATCCCATGATTGCTCCGACGCTAATCTACGAACGGTTTGAGACTTACGGTCTTACGTACTCCAGGCCAGTAGCGGTATTATTGATTCTAATAAGTCTTATTATCTTTGTGGTACTGAGGACTCTGGTGCAGCGAGGGAAGCAAAGATGATCAGGGTAAGAAACCTGTGGGTAGATCTCGGTGAATTCGTATTGAAAGATGCGAACATAGACATCAATCATGGTGAGTACTTTGTTATTTTAGGCCCTACCGGAGCGGGCAAAACAGTCCTTCTCGAATCCATCGCCGGGCTATATCCACTGAAGGAAGGCCGTATATGGCTTAATGATGAAGAGGTTACCAAACTCGAACCCGAAAAACGGGGCATCAGCATCGTCTACCAGGATCAGATGCTTTTCCCGCACCTCTCGGTCAAGGATAATATCACCTTCGGTCTGAGAATTCGCAAAATGAAACCTGCTGAAATCGAACGTACTTTAAGCTGGCTGGCAGGGTTGCTGGGTATACAGCACCTGCTTAGCCGCAAGCCGGATACTCTCAGCGGGGGAGAGAAGCAGAAGGTGGCCCTGGCCCGGGCTTTGAGCGTTAAGCCCAGGTTGCTTTTGCTGGACGAACCCCTCAGCGCCCTTGACCCGAACAGCCGTGAGATACTCCAGCGTGAACTACGTAGTATACATGAAGAGTACCGGGTCACCACAGTCCACGTTACCCATGATTTTGAGGAGGCGATTGCTCTGGCTGACCGTGTTGCCGTAATCGGGGACGGTTGCGTCCAGCAGATAGGTACTCCGGAGCAGATATTCCGCCAGCCCGGTTCAGAGTTCGTCGCTCGCTTCGCTATGGTGAGAAATATTTTCCGAGGTGAAGTAGTTGAAGGTGAAGATGGAGATGCCCGCTTCCGCGTCGACGGAGTGAACCTTTCCGTTGTCACCGGACACCGCGGACAGTATCACGCGTCCCTCCGGCCCGAGGACATCATCGTCTCCCATGCTCCTTTTCCCTCGAGCGCCCGTAACTCGTTTGTGGGGCGGATAACCGGTATTGCCGACAAGGGCTCTACTCTCCTGCTTACGGTAAAGGTTCCCCCCGATTTTGTCTGCCTTATTACGCGCAACTCTTTCGATGCCATGGCACTGTCGATAGGTGATACTGTTTACCTTACTTTCAAGGCATCTGCGGTCAATATCTTCTAAAGGGGGTTATGATGTGAAAAATTAAATACCTGATCAGTCCTTTATTGCGTAACTCAATATCTATCTGGAGGTTGATAAGATGAAAAAAAGATTTTCTGTAGTCGCTCTTTGTCTGGCAGCCAGTCTTGTGCTGAGTCTGGCGGTAGGATGTACTAAACAGCCGGCTGCCGAAGCGGAGCTGTCGGGGACACTGCACGTATTTCATGCTGGTAGCTTAACGGCGCCATTCGATGAAATAACCCGGGGGTTCAATGAGATCCATCCCGACGTAGAAGTGCTGGCTGAAGCGGCCGGAAGTGCCACTACCATCCGCAAGGTCACCGAACTCGGTAAGGACTGTGGCGTGATTGGTTCCGCCGACTACCTGTTGATTCCCCAGCTCATGTTCCCTGACTATGCCGACTGGTATTTGATCTTTGCCACCAACCAAATGTGCATTGCCTATAACGACGGCTCTCAGTATGCCGATGAGATAAACGGCGATAACTGGTATGAGATACTGCAGAGAGATGGGGTCACCTATGGGCGTAGTGATCCCGATCAGGACCCGTGTGGCTACCGAACCCTGATGGTATGGCAGCTGGCGGAGGAACACTACAATGTGCCGGGATTATACGATGCGCTTTATCAGGCTGAAGGGGATTTAATGCGCCCGAAGTCTGTCGACCTGATTGCCCTCCTGGAATCCGGCGATCTGGACTATGCCTTTGAATACACCTCGGTGGCTGCCGAGCAAGGGCTGGAGTATATAGAGCTACCGGCCCAAATAAACCTGTCCGACGAGACCTACAGCGAATTCTATGATACCGCCGTAGTGGAAATCGCCGGCACTGAGCCCGGGACTACCATCGAACAGAGAGGAACGGCAATCGTCTACGGTGTTACCATACCTGCTGACTCTCCTGAGTATGACCTGGGCCTGGCCTGGATTGACCATCTTCTCAGCGATGAGGGTGTAGCGGTGATGGAAGCATACGGTCAGCCAGCCGTTGTTCCTGCCCAGACTAACGACGCCAGCAAAGTGCCCGAGCTGCTTCAGAAATATCTCGATTAGCCAACCTTAATAAAAACAGTACAATAGATAAACCAAAGAATTTTACTGATTTATCATATATTATGAGTTATAGAGATAAGAAGTGAGTAGCAAATCACTCACTTCTTATCTCTCCATTCCCCTATACACCTTCAAACTCTCCTCAAACCTCACCTTCCCCCAACCACAACTTCCCTACCCACATGCCCTGTAATGCAATCCTACACAATGACAATAGCATAAGCCAATTGATGAAAATGCAAGCGCTTGTATTGTAGCGCATCATATTCAATATTTGTTAGGATGCAGTAGTATTGACTTTTACCGTTTTCCATCATATTCTATACTCAATAATTTCATATAGGAGACATTTCAAGGAAATATGTGATGAGGCACTTGATCTATTTCCTGATATTAAGCCACATCTCAATGATAAGTCTGCCACCTTAAGCGGGGGAGAGGCACAAATGGTTGAGTTAGCTATGGCAGTAGTCAGGAGACCTCGACCTAGACTATTACTAATCGATGAGCCATCAACTGGCTTATCTCCAGAGAACGTCCACAGGTTTGCAGAGAAGATTCGTACTTTAAAAGGGGAAACTACAGTAGTAATTGTAGAACAAGTTATCCACGCGGCTATTAAGATAGCTGATAAATATGCTGTTATTAGAGACGGTAAGATTCTGCACCAAGACAGAGTGTGTGACATCGAGAAAGACGAAGATACTGTACAAAAATGCATCCTCGGTTAGTATCAATAGACCAAGCTCTGATGTTGAGATTTATGTATTCAGTTGAGCACCCCGCCCATAATATTAATTCTTTAGTGATTGTAACTTATTGAAAGGTAGCTTTAGGCGTCTTTAGTAATTGAACCAACCATATGCAATGTAAAATACCTAAATTTTAGTACCGATTATTTCATCCTGGATACCAATTTGTGTAATCTATAAATGAGATCATCACTCGATACTGATTATACTCCTAATTAAACATTGACCTAATTAATGACCACGAGATATGAAATTTATGAAGCGATGAGGAACTCAGTAGTTGGTGATTATCACATGGAAAAACCGGATTAATCAGATTGTTTAGAAAGTCAAGTAATATGGCGGAAATGAAACGTACTCCACTATATGAAGAACATCTTAAGCTGGGGGCCAGAATGGTTGAATTTTCCGGTTGGGAAATGCCACTGAACTACCCCGGCGGAATAATCGCAGAACACTTAGCAACGAGGAAGTTTGGCGGGCTGTTTGATGTTTCTCACATGGGCAGATTTTTGATAAACGGCCCTGATGCTCTACCCTTCATGCAACACGTCCTAACCAACAATGCCGCGGCCTTGCTACCAGGGCAATCCCAATACACCATACTACAGAACGAAAACGGCGGAGCGGTTGACGACGCTTACCTCTACCACATTGAGCAGGGGAAATACATCCTAGTGGTCAACGCTTCCAACACGGAGAAGGATTGGGTGTGGCTACGGAAGTACCAGCCACAATTTTCTGATGTAGTTATCGAAGACCATACTGCCAGAATTGCCATGCTGTCACTACAGGGACCGATGACAAAAGCTTTACTAGAAGAAATCGTGGGGGAAACTTCACAACTTCCAGAGCCGTCGAGGAACAGGCTGGCTATTGCCGAGATGCTTGGAACCAAAGTGCCGATAGCTAGGACAGGGTATGCTGCTGAGCCGATATGTTTTGAGTTATTTCCGCCCGCAGATATTGCCGCATCTCTTTATAGAAAGTTACTGGAAAACGGCAAAAAGTCAGGTGTTCTACCTGTGGGACTGGGAGCCAGAGATACACTGAGGTTAGAAGCTGGCCTTCCTTTGTATGGTCATGAGCTCGGAACTGATGACGAAGGGTATGATATCCCCATTTTTGCAATACCTCAAGCTAAAATCGCGGTGAGTTTCAGCCGTCTCAAAGGTAACTTCATCGGCAGAGAAGCACTGATGAAGCAATTTGAAGAAACCAAACTGAGAGAAGAGGCACGACTCACAGTAGATAAAGAGAAGCAAAAGGTTCCCAAGGCCATACTTCTAATGGTTATAGAAAACAGCGGCATCGCTAGAGCTGGTTGCCCTGTCTATGTTAATGATCGTCTTGTTGGCAAAGTAACCAGTGGCAGCATGGTTCCTTTCTGGAAGATGACTGGTACCGGAACTAGTGCGAAGCCCGGTAATGAATCCGATAAAAGAGCGATATGTTTAGCATATGTTGATTCTGATCTAAGAGAAGGCCAAAGAACTAAGATCGTTATCAGGGACAAAACTGCTGAGGCAATAATTATCAGGAGGGCCATCGGTAGCGAAGCTGCGCCCTATGCCCGGTCATTAATGATTGAGGATTTGCTGAAGACTTCGCCCGTGAGTCACGAGAAGACAATCGTATACCTGAGCAAAAGACTGGTCAGAAGAACGTGCGAAAACACTGCGTGGAGACAAAAAGATACCATCAATCTGATACCATCTGAGAATACCCCCTCACCACTGGTAAGGTTACTTACAATAGCTGATCCATCGGGAAGGTATGCTGAACATAAGAGAGTAAAAGCTTTAGGGGATGTTGCAGCATACTACTATCAAGGAACGGGGTTTATATCTGAAGTAGAAGCGGAATTAATCGAAAAGATGAAGGAATTCCTGGGCTGCTCCGAAGTGGAGGTCAGGGCAATTAGCGGCCAGATGGCTAATACCATCGTATTCAGTGGCCTCCAGGATTATCTCAACAGGTTAGACAAACGGATAGAACCCAGGAGATTGAGAAGCGTAATGAACCATCACATTGGTAAGGGAGGGCATCTAAGTGCGCAACCGATGGGTGCCTTAAGGAATTACGTTGCGATAGACCCTTTAACAGAAAGATGGGCGGTGGTAAATTTCCCTGTTCTGCCAGATAACCCTTACCGAATAGATGTTCCCCGGATGGTAGAACTTATTGAAGAGCACAAACCGGAGCTTATTATCTTTGGTAAGAGCCTGATATTACATCCCGAACCTGTAAATGAGTTGGCAGACATAGTGGCCGGAATTAAGCCTAAACCAATAATTATGTATGATGCAGCCCATGTTCTCGGACTGCTCGGTCCGATTTTCCAGGAGCCGTTAAGGGAAGGAGCAGATATCATAACTGCCTCGACTCACAAGACCTTCTTCGGCCCCCAGAGAGGCATAATCGCCAGCAATATGAGTGCGAACACAGAGTACTCCGACCTATGGGAGAATATAGTGAAGAGAGCCTTCCCCGGCAGCGTGAGTAACCACCATCTTGGCACTCTGCTCGGGCTGCTGATGGCAACCTACGAGATGAACACCTACGGACGCGATTACCAAAAGCAAGTAATCGCCAACGCCAAAGCATTAGCAATAGCCTTAAAAAAGTGCGGACTGCAAGTAGAAGGAGACCCCAAAGTCAATTATACCGAGACGCATCAGGTTATACTAAGGGTAGGGTATGCCAAAGGTGTCGAGATCGCGGAAAGGTTGGAAAAGAACAACATTATTGTGAACTACCAGGCCCTACCTGACGATGAGGCCTTCACTGCCAGCAGCGGCCTGAGGTTAGGTGTCCAGGAAATGACCAGGTTTGGCATGAAGGAGAAGGACTTTGCTATTTTAGCCAGGTACATCGCATCAGTAATACTTGAAGAAGAAGTGGTAGCACAGAAAATTTCCAGTTTCAGAGAAAAGTTCACCGATATGCAATATTGTCTATCGGAGGAGCAGGCAGAACCTTTGCTGAACGATCTCATCAAGGCATTAGTAGAACCATAACATTTTTACATCAATCATCATATCTTTTTCCGCCGAATTCCCCATTTTAACAATGCATGATCACCAAGCTTTCCGATTGACAATCAAAGTGATATGTGATTAGATATTGCGGCATGAGGCAGGAGAGACCCTTGATGGGAGCCGAAGGGGCAAGGGACCGGGTGATGATCCCGAATCTTGAAACTCTCAGGCAAAAGGACTGCCTCAGTAATAACCTCTGGAGAGATCCTGGTAAGGTCACCGAAGGAGTAAGTCTGTATATTCTGTATATAGAGTAAAAGACAATCTCTCAGGTAAAAGGACAGAGGGGGTAATCTGATAAACTCAGATCACCCCCTCTTGTTTGATCTGAGTAGAAATATCGAGTAATTTATTCAGGAGGATACGGTGGCAGAGTTCAAGAAAGCACCAAAAGAATATAAGTACACACGGGAACACGAATGGATTTGTACTGATGGTGAAAAAATGGGTAGGATAGGTATCTCAGATTATGCTCAGTTTCATTTGGGCGACGTGGTATTTCTGGATTTACCATCACCGGGTACTCAAGTGATACAGTTTAGCAAAATGGGGGAGATAGAGTCGGTTAAAGCAGTCTCCGATCTCTTCGCACCTGTCAGTGGCCGTGTATTAGAGATCAACCAGACTGCTATCGATCATTCTGCAATAGTAAACCAAGATCCTTACGGAGATGGCTGGTTAGTCAGATTGGAACTGAGTAATCCTGATGAGCTCGATAAGCTTATGGATAACGATGATTACGATAAATTTGTAGCCGTCTCATCAGAGAACGCCTGATATCATAAAGTAAAGAGGATAACTACTATGACAGCACCTTATGTGCCAAATACTGAGGCTAGTCGTAAACTTATGCTACAAGAAATTGGGGTTAACTCGATCGAGGAGTTGCTACAAGATATACCTGACAGGTTCCGCAATGTCAACTTTAACTTACCACCTCCCCTGTCTGAACTCGATCTTAAAAGAGAACTGGGCAAATTAGCCAATCTAGATGCGAATCTGGATGAATACGCATGCTTTTTAGGAGCAGGCGGCTACCGTCACTTCATTCCCAGCGTAGTGGGGCACGTTATCAACCGAAGCGAGTTCTATACTGCCTATACCCCATATCAAGCAGAAATAAGCCAGGGCACACTACAAGCTATATACGAGTACCAATCATTAGTCTGTCAACTAACTGGAATGGAAGTAAGTAACGCCGGGATGTACGATGGCAGTACTGCTGCCGCTGAAGCCGCCGTTATGGCATGCCTAATAAAGCAAAGAGATAGGGTGGCCGTATTAGATACAGTCAATCCCACCTATCGTGAAGTGATAGACACCTATGTAAAGGGAAGAAATTTCTCTATCGAGACGATTGACCATAATTCAGATAATTCGCCTTCTGATATTGCCTGCTTAATAGTTCAGCAACCGAATTTTCTGGGCTATATTGAAAATATGGAGAAATATGCCCAGAAGGCACATGATTTCGGGGCATTACTCGTGTCCATAGTTGACCCTATATCCCTGGGCATACTTACGCCACCGGGTGATTACGGTGCTGATATTGCAGTCGCTGAAGGACAACCACTGGGTATACCAATAGGTTTTGGAGGAACATACCTTGGTCTTTTCACCTGCCGAAAAGAATATTTACGCCAGATGCCCGGCCGCATCGTGGGCAAGACAACTGATGTAAATGGTCGTCCTGGATATGTGATGACCATGGTAACCCGCGAGCAGCATATCCGCAGAGAAAGGGCTACATCTAATATTTGCACTAGCGAAGCATTACTAGCTCTAGCAGCAACGGTTTACCTGGCAAGCTTAGGGAAGAAAGGCATAAGACAAATAGCCGAACTATGCTATCATAAGGCTCACTATGCCGCTAAAGAAATAAGTAAACTGAAAGGATACTCCATTTTATCAAAACAACCATTCTTTAAGGAATTTGTCATACGATGCCCAATAGCGCCTAAACAAATTAATGCAGCGCTTTTTGGCGAAGGAATAATCGGCGGTCTAGATATAAGTCCCCAGATGGAAAACTGCATCCTTTTGTGTGTTACTGAGATGAATACCAAGCAGGAAATAGACAGATTAGTTGCAATTCTAGGGGCATTGCAGGGGGGATAACAGTTGAATCACTATTTGCTTCCTGATATAAGTGAACCAGGGAAGACAGGCTGTAGCCTTCCAGCTTTAGATGTCGCCCCGGCAGAATCCCTGCCTAAGGAATTACTTCGGGAGGAATTTGAGCTACCCGAAGTAAGCGAAGTTGAAATCGTACGGTATTTCACTGCTCTTAGCAGCCTCAATTACGGAGTGGATTCAGGTTTCTACCCCCTGGGAAGCTGCACTATGAAATATAATCCAAAGTGGCACGAGGATGTGGCCGGATTGCCAGGGTTTGCCTTAGTTCATCCACTCCAACCGGTGGAGTCTGTCCAAGGGGCATTGCAACTCATGTTCGAACTACAGGACTACCTATCGGAAATAAACGGTATGGACTCCACAAGCTTGGTTCCGATGGCAGGGGCCCAGGGTGAATTTGCCTGTTTACTCATGGTTAAGGCATTCCATCAAGATCGAGGTGATAAAAACCGAAATAAAATAGTGATACCAGATTCTTCCCACGGAACAAACCCCGCCAGTGCTGTTATGTGCGGGTTTGAGGTAGTTACGGTGCCGTCTGATAAAGAAGGTAATATAGATTTCAATATGCTTGAAGCCGTAATGAATGAGGAAGTAGCTGCATTAACGCTGACTATGCCTAATACATTAGGCTTGTTCGACCCACAGATAACTGAAATCAGTCAGTTAGTTCATGAAAGAGGAGCTTTACTGGGTGCAGACGGAGCAAACCTGAATGCTCTACTAGGAAATGTGAAGTACGGAGACCTAGGCTATGATTATGTCCAGTTAAATCTCCATAAGACTTTCAGTACACCACATGGTGGGGGTGGACCGGGGGCAGGTCCCGTCTGTGTTAAGACACACCTGACCGATTTCCTGCCGTCGCCTTTGGTTACTAAGGATAACGGTGAATACGTGTTTATATCACCAGCCAATTCCACAGGGAAGTTATGTGACTTTTACGGGAACTTTGGCGTAATGGTTAAAGCTTATGCTTATTTACGTTTTCTTGGTGCTGAAGGGCTCAAAGAGGTCAGCAACAACGCTGTCCTAAACGCCAACTACATCAAGGAGAAACTGAAAAAATATTATCACCTACCTTATGATCGCAAATGCATGCATGAAGTAGTGTTTTCAGGGAAATCACAAATGGCAAAGGGCGTTCATACATTAGATATCGCCAAGCGTCTGATGGATTTTGGCTTTCACCCTCCCACCGTGTATTTCCCCCTGAATGTTCAAGAAGCCATCATGATAGAACCTACGGAAACGGAGAGTAAAGAGACACTGGACGCTTATATTCAGGCGATGATAGATATAGCCAGAGAGGCAGAGGAGAATCCGGAGATATTACACACATCCCCCCATAACACACCCGTTAGACGTTTGGATAGCGTTAAAGCCGCCAGGCAGCCAGAATTAAACTGGAGTATGTATATGTCGAGTAAAAAAAGAGAAACAGGAACAAAGGAAACCGAACTTTGAGGGAAAAGGACATAAAGGACATAGTAATAATTGGGGGCGGTCCCGGTGGCTATGTAGCAGCCATTCACGCTGCTCACCTGGGAGCGGAAGTGGCTATTGTTGAAAAAAACAAACTGGGGGGGACTTGTATTAACCAGGGCTGTATTCCAACCAAGACTTTTGCCAGTAGTGCCGAGACGCTACTCGAGATGAGAAGGGCAAATGAATTCGGAATCAATGCGGATAACATAACAGTGAATTTCCGGAAGATTCAGGATCGTGTAAATAATGTCGTTGATAGGCTGGTCTCTGGCATTGAGCAATTGATGGAAATTAACAGAATAAGTGTTTGCAGGGGCACCGGCTGTATCCTTTCCCCTAACCTGGTAAAAGTGAACGACGAAGAGATATTGACCAAGAAGATTATTATTGCAACTGGCTCTAAGCCTATTATTCTCCATATCCCTGGCTTAGACCTACCCGGGGTGCTTAATACTGACGATATCCTGAATCTGCAGGAGCTTCCTGAGAGTCTGGTGATCATCGGTGGTAGTTATGTAGGTATTGAGTTCGCTACCATCTTTGCTGCTTTGGGGACCAAGGTGACCATTGTGGAGAGACTTCCTGCTCTAATAGAGAATGTTGACGAAGAGATCGGCCAGCGTTTTACCCGGATATTACCCAAGCTCGGTATCAAGGTGTACACCGGAGCTAAGGTTAAAGCCATAAAAAAGGAAGGGACAGCTCTCAGGTTGTTTTGGGACACTGAAGAAGGCGAGCATTGGTCTGAAGGACAAATGGTCCTGAAGGCTACGGGGCGAGAACCGTACACCGGGGGGCTAGCCTTATCAGAACTCGGTATAGGAACAGACGGTTCACCCATCAAGGTAAACGAGCGCTTGGAAACTAATGTTACTGATGTTTACGCTATTGGTGATGTTCTGGGCAAGAATATGCTGGCCCACGTTGCCTCGTACGAAGGAGAGATAGCGGCTGAGAACGCCTTAGGTCGTACCCGTAAGGTAGATTATCGTGCTGTTCCCAGCTGTGTATTTACCCAACCCGAGTTAGCCAGCGTGGGTATCACTGAAAAAGAAGCAAGGAACAGCGGCATTCCTTACCAAGTGAGCAAATTCCCCTTTGCCGCCTGCGGGCGCGCTGTAACTATGGGAAATACGATTGGTATGGTTAAGATCATTTGCAGTGCCGGAAGCGGTACCGTGCTTGGAATGCATATCATGGGGCCGCACGCCAGCGATCTTATCGCTGAAGGCGCACTCGCTATACAAACAGGAGCAACCGCCAGAGATATTGCTAATACCATCCATGCCCATCCGACTCTGTCTGAGGCAGTACGAGAGGCAGCGATGGGACAGCTAGACGGTGCGATTCACTTTCGTAAGATATAGCTATCGACAGGAGTCTCTTTTGCCATCCAACAGGGTTTATATTGCGGACTATCTGGGGATATTGCCATACGATTCTGCTTTACAGCTTCAGCAGAGGCTGATGCAAGAAAGACGGAACGGTACTATTCCTGACGTTCTTGTACTACTGCAGCATCCACCGGTATTTACGATAGGGCGCTTTAGGGGAGGAGAAGATATCAACGTCTCAAAAGAGATATTGACGCAGCAAGGAATAACCGTCTGCGAGACTAACCGTGGCGGCGGTATTACATACCACGGTCCGGGGCAACTTGTAGGTTACCCGATTGTTAACCTCAAAGAATACAACCCTAACATACGCGATTACATTTGGAAACTAGAAGAAGTCATCATCAAGTTACTTCCTTTCTTCAATATTCAGGGGTATCGAGTATCACAATATCCCGGTGTCTGGGTAGAAGAGCAAAAGATTTGCTCTATAGGAATACATGTAAGCCGTTACATTACAATGCACGGGTTTGCTCTTAATGTAAGTACTGATCTGACGCACTTCGAGCTCATTAATCCGTGTGGTCTGAATGGTCGAGTGATGACATCATTATCTAAGGTGTTAGGATATCATGTAGAAGTAGAAGAAGTAGTGGAACCGTTGCTCGATTGCTTTACGACGGTATTTGAAAGTAAGTGTGTCCGTGGAGATGATCAATGTCTGGCTATACGAAACGCCCTGAATGGTTGAAGATTCGACCATTAAACTCGATCCGATTATCAAGTGTCAGGAGCGTTAGCCGAGACTTGAAATTAAATACCGTTTGCGACAGCGCACGGTGTCCGAATAGACCGGATTGCTTCGCTCGTAATACTGCGACTTTTATGCTTTTAGGGAACATATGTACCCGAAATTGTACCTTTTGCGCAGTGGAAAAGGGAAGACCTGCGTCTCCAGACCCTATCGAACCGGAACACATTGTGGCGGCAATAGCCAAGCTAAATCTCCGTTATGTTGTCATTACATCAGTAACACGAGATGATTTACCTGATGGCGGGGCTTCCCAATTCGCCCAGACTATTCAATCAATCCGGCAATACGACCCGAGTATCCGAGTTGAAGTACTGATTCCTGACTTTAATGGTTCGCTTTACGCACTAAATCTCGTAATAGATGCCTGTCCGTCTGTCTTGAACCATAATGTAGAAACAATACCCAGACTTTACGCTGAAGTCCGGCCGGAAGCAGACTACCGGCGCTCAATCAGAATTCTGGAACAAGCCAAACTGCTTAATAAAACGATTCTAACCAAATCTGGTTTCATGCTGGGGTTAGGCGAATCGCGACAAGAAGTAATTGAACTAATGGCTGATCTGAGAAAAGCCGGGTGCGATATATTGACTATAGGCCAATATCTGCAGCCTTCACTGAAGCATCACCAAGTGCTCAACTTCATCCGACCCGAAGATTTCGAGGATTATGCACGTATAGGCGAGCTATTGGGGTTTCGGAAAGTCATCGCTGGTTCTCTGGTTCGAAGTTCATTCAACGCAGCTGAAGCCTATCTAGCAGTTAAGGAAATGCACTGATCCTTATTGAACTGCTTCGAAAACCGTGCCAGTCATGATTTCAGAAATGGGCATCTCCATTAACAAGTGGCATCACTACCGGGGGCAGGTCAAGTGAGCATCCAGCTTCCGTTTTGACAAAATACTTGGCAGTCCTCTAATATTTGCTTAATGTTATCTCCATTGCCATCCACTTAGGGGAAAATGCTTTACTAGGAGTTAATTGATGCAAAAAGCTATGGTCATTACTGATAGCCTCTCTGCTATATCACCGGAGCTAGCCAAGGAGTACGACGTTATAGTACTACCCTACCATATCGTCATAGACGGCAGGAGTTACCTAGATGACACATACAATAGAGGAGATCTATTTGCACGGCTTAAATCCTACCAAAATCTACCGACGCACTCGGCTTGCACCAACGGTGAAATACTGGAAGCATACAAGAGGGCTAGCCAGAAGGTGAAGGGGATCCTGTTCATTGCCTTGTCCTCCAGTATGTCCGCAGACTATAATGCCGCGCTCCAAGCAAAGGAAACCGCAAAGCAGGAATTACCCGACATCGCCATTGAAGTGGTTGATTCCCGCAGCGTTCTCGCCGGTGAGTTGCTCATCGTCCTGGCTGCCGCCAAAGCGGCAAAAGAAGGCAAGAGCCTATCAGAGGTAACTGAGATTGCCCGTCAGGCGGCGCAAAAAGTCAGCCTCATAAATGTGCCCGAGACTCTATTCTTCTTTGAAAGGTCAGGTAGGTCGGGTGGAGAACCAACCATAGCCAAAGCTCCGATCCCGATATATCCGCTCTTAGAAATGGATGCCTCCACTGGTGGAATAGGAAAATTCATATCCAAGAACAGAACCAAAGGTAAGGCGGTAGAAGCGCTGCTGGAAATAGTGAAGGGAAAGTGTGGAAACAAGAAGCTGCACGCAGCCATTAGCTATACCAACAACCCTGAGGAAGCCGAGGCATTGAAGAATAAACTTGCCTCTGAGTTTGAGGTTGGTGAACTGCATGTCACGCCTTGTTCATTAATGGCATGTGTAGTATGCGGGCCAAACTGTTTAACACTGGGATTTTACGGCGAAGATTAAGGTATAAACTGATGTTCTGGAGGCAGCTGTCCAGGACTATTATCAATACACACTTACTTAGAATGTTATCTTAACCGCACATTCTTTACTGTTGTTACTTTTCTAGAACTGCATGCTCAAACATAAATCCATGACCTAAATGCCATTTCACCAATCACATATTGAAAATACGGTAATCTTGCATTGTGGCGCTTTTTAGATTATCGAATAATCAAAGATATTAGTGTACCATTACCCTATACAATGAAGCCCCTGCTGGTGGCATATCGAGTATTACTGGCGCTCAAAGAAGATACAAGGACGAGTCAGTTTTAGTGTATTGACAACTATCATTAAACCGGGTAGACTGAATACCCGCCATCGGGCAGGAGATATACGTAGGAGGTATATATCATGTTCGAGAAAGTAGTTATTTGCTTGGATGGCTCTAAAAGAGCGGAACTGATCCTACCTTATGCCACTGAAGAGGCGCTCCATTTTAACAGCAAGCTGATACTTCTCCATGTATTTACTCCGTCTATTGGTGCAGCAATGAGTATGACTGCTGCGGAGCAGGAACAAAGACAAATCAGCGCTGAGGAAGAAAAAAGGAAAGATTACCTGGAGTCCGTCGCAGCCCCTTTAAGGGAAAAGGGAATAGATGTAGAGTGTGTTGTTCTGCAAGGAGAACCAAGTGATGAAATCGTGAAGTATACCAAGACAACAGGAACCAGCTTATTAGCTATATCTACCGAACTAAAACATGGATTGATGCACACCGCTTTTGGTAAGACCACAGATTTCATTCTGAAACAATCGCATGTGCCGGTGCTGCTCGTCAAACTGGAAAAATGATTTCTAATCGGTTCTCTTTGAACGAGATGAAGGCTTTAAATCATTAATATATAGCTGACGGATCCAATAGTGCGAAAGGGCAGTTGCCGCTGGGTTAGTTTACCTCGCCATCCACCTAAACACCCTCAAACTCTCCTCAAACCTCGCCTTCACCCATCCACTATCCCCTACCCACATGCACTGTAATGCAATTCTGCACAATGGCAACAGCATAAGCCATTCTATACACTGAAAATGCAAGCGTTTTGTATTTCAGCGCTTCGGCAAACTGTGCATTAGGGTTAGAAAGGTAAAAGGGGTTGGGCAAAAGCTAAATGGGTACGATGGGGAAGTGGAAATGCCTTGATTGTGGCTATGAATTCTCTGCTAGTGAGGGTGGAGGATGGCTCTTTTCCCTATATCGATGCGTCAAGTGCGATAGAACAAAGCAGGTCACAATAAGAAATGAGATGGGCGGGCCACTCATGCCTGTAGACTACAAGGAAATCAGTACCTGCAAATGGTGCGGCGGAGAATTAAGGGATGATATTGGGCCTATGTGCAGGAAATGTAAAAACCGGAATACAGAACAGATTGAGATAACTGTATTTTACGATTGAATCGTTATATATGGTAATTATGTGGCATCGCTACTGGGAGCAGGTCAACAAATGTGAATCTCTTCGCAAATCACTGCCGCTGCTCTATAATGACTGTAATGATGCTAAGATATTTCCTATTACCTCTATTACTGGCTGCTTGCCTTAACGGATGCGCTTCCCCAATCAATACTGCTAACACGAGCACCATCCAGGCTCAAGTCACTCACGTCATAGACGGCGACACCATCGAGGTCAACATCTACGGCCAATCATATAGAGTCCGCTACATAGGCATCGACGCCCCTGAGGTCTATCCCGATGAAGAGCCGTACGGCCAGGAAGCCGCTATTAAGAACAAGGAATTAGTGGAAGGCAAAACAGTGGCGTTAGAAAAAGATGTTTCTGAGACTGACAAGTACGGCAGACTGCTTCGCTATGTGTATGTGAATGATTTGTTCGTCAATGGTGAGATGGTGAGATTGGGATATGCCCAGGCAATAACCTATCCGCCGGATGTGAAGCATCAGGACATGCTTATTGAGTGTCAGAGGGAGGCGAGGGAAGAGGGAAGGGGATTGTGGGGTAATTAAAGGTTAAAACGGTTAATCGGGTTAACTAAAGATAGTATAACAGTTTTACTTACCCTTCTAACCTTTGTAACCCAATAATGCAGACATCGAATCGGGGATTAGATAAATGTGAGCAAAGATTGACGGAATATTGGGTCTAATCCATCGGTGCTCTGGGTGCCGCTTTTGCTGATTAAACAGTATTCAACAATCATTGGCACGGCTACGCTCCTCGGAATACGGTAGATATGGCAAAATACCTTCAACCATCAAAATACGCCTCCGAAACAGATTAGAAATCTGGTATTAGTACGCTGCGCTAAAGCAATAATAACTCCCTGTCTTTAACGCACTTATCACCATTAGCCGGCTGGTCATAAAATGCTCTATTCATTCTGATTATCTTTGGCTTGACAACATCTATTATGCTTGTTATTATATCTAGATATATCTAGTAGTATCGTTATGGAGGTTACCAATGTTTAGAGATCTCACCTTTCGACCACACCACATGTTCCACAAAGGGCACTTCAAGTACCTCATTCTTGACCTGCTCAAGGACAAGCCGTATTACGGTTACGAAATAATGCAGGCTATGGAAGAGCACTCTCACGGCTTCTACAAGCCCAGTCCCGGTGTCGTCTACCCTACCCTTCAGATGCTCGAGGAAATGGGTTACGCGACGAGTTCAGAGCAAGAAGGCAAGAGGGTCTACAGCATCACCGAATCTGGTATCAGCTTGCTTTCCGAGCGGCGAAAGTATACCGAGGAGAGCAGACTGAAGTTCGACAAATGGTGCAGCCCCGAGGTCCGTGAGAAGTTCCACGAGGTCAGGCACGAACTAAGGGAAACGGGAAGGCTCGTCTGGTCTAGCGCCCGAGGGTTAAACCGAGAAAAGCTCGAAGAGATCAAACAGGTCGTACTCGGCGCCCGCAAGGATATCCAGACTATCTTGGAGCGTAGTTCGTAGAACATCGGAAAGTCAGCGTTGCATATGCGGTGCATAGAGCGCAGCAAGCGATATGCTGATCATATTAGGAATATCGCCGATCGGCCTATCGTTTGTTAGCATGTTAGCGGCGCTAACACTATATACTATCTGTCCCTTTTACCATTCAGTTGTTTAAAAACTTGTCCCTAGTGTGGTGAACCCCATAAAACTGGATAAATTACCATTCTAACCCTATACTTTCCTCAGCCTTCTGTTGGAAATACAGCATTTTTGTATTGTGGCGCTTGCTAAGCTTCACTAAGGGTATTGACAATATCTTATTTCAATGTACTATGAATTGAGAAATCTTAACAAGGAGATTTGTATCAATGATTAAAGGGGTTTTCTTTGATTGCGGATTTACTCTCGCCCATCCTGAACCTGATAGAGACGCACAATTCCATCAGTGCGCAAAGGAATTGGGCGTCGTATTACCTCTTAATGGCTTGTTAAAAGG
>JAQUOC010000008.1 GCA_028717305.1 Dehalococcoidales bacterium
AACCTGGCGCAGGTGCTTTACCGATCCAGGGAAAGAGCTGGCGATTGTGACGGCGTCTTCGGTATGGAACATATCGACAAGGTAATCAATATCGACCAGTCGCCAATCGGACGCACTCCGCGCAGCAATCCGGCCACCTATACTGGTACCTTTACCCCTATCCGTGAGCTTTTTGCCACTGTCCCCGAGGCTCGCATGAGAGGCTATGGGCCGGGAAGGTTCTCATTCAACGTTAAGGGCGGACGCTGTGAGTCATGCCGCGGGGATGGCTTTACCCAGATTGAGATGCAGTTTTTACCCGATGTTACCGTCCCCTGTGAAGTGTGCCAGGGCAAGCGTTACAACCGCGAAGCACTGGAGATTAGATTCAAGGGTAAGAATATCGCCGAGGTACTCGACATGACTATTGAGCAAGCCAGCTCCTTTTTTGAACACTTCCCCAAAGTTCGGAACAAACTGAGCACCCTCTGCGATGTCGGACTGGGCTATATGTGCCTGGGCCAGCCGGCGCCGACATTATCCGGTGGTGAAGCACAGCGGGTAAAGTTATCCACCGAACTGTCAAAGCGATCGACGGGGCGGACACTGTATATTCTCGATGAACCGACCACCGGACTTGCCTTCGACGATGTAGCGGCACTACTAAGGGTACTGCAACGGCTGGTTGACGGAGGCAATACGGTGATTGTTATCGAGCATCACCTGGATGTAATAAAGAATGCCGATTATATCATCGACCTTGGGCCAGGGGCGGGCGACCACGGCGGGCGCGTAATCGCCAGCGGTACACCAGAGGAGATTATACAGCAGGCATCCTCAATTACCGGGCAGTATCTGGTCAAGGCATTGACTAATAGTGTAGAATATAACTTGAATGGATGACTACTCCTGCCCGGAGTACTTTCCGGCCGTTCGCGGTAAAATGGGGACGACAGATGGATAGAAAAGAAGCACTCGAATCGATTAATGAGAATATAGAGAACAAGAACCTGCTGAAACATATGCTGGCTACCGAGGCAATAATGCGGTCTCTGGCCAGGCGCCTCGGCGAGGATGAAGAAGTATGGGGTCTGACCGGGCTACTGCATGATATCGATGTAGAGCTTACCGAGGGTGACGAGAACAGCCACAGTAAGCTGGGAGCCGACCTGGCCGGTGAACTGGGAGCCAGTAAGGAAATGGTGCATGCTATACTCTGCCATAATGCCGCGCATGGCCTCCCCTGTGAGACAAAATTGGATAAGGCCCTGTTCTGTACTGACCCGCTGACCGGTCTCATTACTGCATCGGCCCTGGTCCGGTCCGATAAAAAGCTGGCTGGTCTTGAAGCAAAATCAGTACTTAAGAGATTCAAGGAAAAGGCCTTCGCCGCCGGTGCCAGCAGAGAGCATATCGCATCATGTCAGGAGCTTGGGATCGAGCTTGAAGAGTTTGTTTCCCTGGGGCTTAAGGCGATGCAGGACATCGCCGGTAATCTGGGCCTATGATACCATCCCTAGTTTACTTCCAGTGTGGACCCGTCCGCAGTTTTCCTGACATTAATGCGGGTGGGAAAAGCATCTCTGAGATCTTCGATATGGGTTATCACCAGTATCTTTTCAAAGTCATCCTGAATTGAGGTTATCGCTTCCTTAATCTTCTCTATACCAATACTGTCCTGCGTACCGAAACCCTCATCAATTACCAGAGTGGGTAATGGTGCCCCCGCCCGCCTGGCCAGCAGTCGGGACAATGCGATACGAATGGCAAAGTTAATCCGGAAGGCTTCACCGCCACTGAACATTTCGTAATTACGTGTCCCTAGCTCGTCCGAAATTTTAATATCCAGGGTCTCCATCACACTCCCCGATTTTGTCTCCCTTTGTGTTTCCATCTTAACGTGCATTCTATTATCAGTCATATGGGACAATAATTGGTTGGCTTCTATCTCAATCTCAGGAAGAGCGCTCTCAATCAGCAATGCCTGGACTCCCCTTTTGCCAAAGGCCTGAGCCAGTTCCTGATAGATACTCCCCTCTTTTATTGCCTGGTTAAGTAATTTATCTTTTTCCTGTAACTTTATGTCAAGTTCACGGCAGCGCTTCAGCTTCTCTTTAAGCCCCCCCAATGCCTCCTGAGCCCGTTTCTGCAGTGCTGTCTGCAACTCATACGCTGCTTCTGCCCGGGTCAACTCAGCAACAATCACAGGCAGTTGTGCCAGTTCTTTACTAATGACCCCCTTTTTGAGGCGGTCACTCTCCAGACTGCAGCGCAGTTCACGGGACGCTTCCTCCGCCTGACCAACGGCTTCCTTCACCTGGCTGATGAGCCTTTCTGCCTCCCCCAGCCTCTGTTTGAGCCCTCCGTACCGCTCCAAATCAGCCAGGCGACGATGCGATTCTTCGTGCTGGTCAGGGCTGTAACCCAGTGCAGCCAGTTCCTTTTCGATATCTTCCAGTGCCTGCTGCTCAACGGCAGCGAAATCTCTACTGGTCAGATGTTCTTCAATACCGGCAAGAACTCTCCTGGTCTCCTTGAGCTTGTCGCTGGCCTTTTCGGCCCGGCTAATCTCCTGGTTAAGAGCATCAACTCGACTTTGAAGGGAGACCCTATCCTGATTTAAATCGGTCTCAAGCTGAACGATTTCCCGCTCACTCTGCTCAAGCTCCGCCTTCTTTTGAACAAGCTCAATCCCATTGCGCTTGAGTGACTCGACCTTTCCCTGTTTTTCACCGTTGTACTTAATCTCAATCAGCTTTAAGCCATCCTCGGCAAGATCCGTCTCACAGAGGGGGCATTTATTCCCTTCCTTAGTACGCAGCAGGCTAAGCTTCTCCTCTACCTCTTTTATTTCACGTTCCAGGTGAATCCTACTCGACTCCATGTAATTCAGCCGAGCCATAAGCTCCCGAGAGGCCTGCTTGTTGCCCTGTAGTTTCTCACTTCTCTCCGACAGTCGGGCCAGACGCGCCTGTGTATCACACAGGTCTTTCTTTAGCAATGGCAGACTTTGTACAATGGTCTCCAGTTCACTCACCTGGTTCTGGGCTACAGCATGGTCTTTCAGTAACGCCTGCCCGGCCCGGGCAATGCTCATCTCTATCTGGTGCTTACGCTCATTCATCATATTGACCAGCCCCAGTTTTCGATTAAGTTCATCATTCATTTGTTTGGCTGCAGTGAAACTCCGGTAGCCTTCTTCTATTACCGGACGTTGATCCAGCAACTCCTGATACTCCTGCATGCGTTGGAGGTGCTGCACAATCTGCCCATTCCAGCGCTCCAGGTCCTGTGCTGTCTTGTCGATATGTCCCTCCAGTTGCGCTAGCTGCCGTTTATCATTTTCCAGAGCCTCCCTTTTTTGCCTGATGTCCTCAAGCTGGGATTTCCGCCCGACCATCTCCTCTTCAATATCGGCAAGCTGTCTGGACCCGGCCTCAAATTCAGACTGCAATACGGGCTCCTGGCTCAATTCACCGGTTATCTCCCGAATAGTACCCGCCATCTGCTCCCTCACCATTTCATGCTCTTTAGCCCGGTTTTTGGCCCGCTCAGCCAGTCCGTCGTAGAAAGAAAGGCCCAAGATGTCAGCCAGCACCTGCTTGCGCTCGAGGGGACGTTTAACAGTGAAAGCATCGGCACGCCCCTGCAGGAGAAGTGAGCTATTGACAAAAGTCTGATAGTCCATATGCAGAATATCAATAATCGCCTGCTGGGTTTGGGTAATAGTGTTTCCGGTAATAGCACGGAAACCGTCCCCACCGACTATCTGGAGCTCCAGGCTTGTCCTGCCCTGTCCGCCACTCCTCTTAGGTCGAGCGTGACTGCGGATGATACGATAATGATGTCCACCGACGGCGAAGTCGAACTCCACCCACATCTCAGTCTGCCCCAGATGGATGAGGTCATCATCGCTCTTGGCCCTGGTCTTTCCCCATAGTGCCCAGGTAATAGCATCAACCAGGGTCGATTTCCCGTTGCCATTATCTCCTGATATGCAGGCAGTGTGGATGCCATCAAAAGAAAGCGGTGGTACGTTATCCCGGTAGCACATGAAGTTATGTAGCGACAGCTTGATAGGAATCATTGCTAAGGCCTTGACAATGCAGCTTCAGTTACGTTAAGTTTCATAGACCGCTTTGCGATTTGTCTTGCCGGCCGTCACACCTTTTCAACAACCGACGAAATAGAATATTCCGATGATGATAAGATAGATGCCAATAAGATAGGCAAGCACCCGGGGTTTGACCAAAATAACAATGCCGAAGACAATAGCGATGATGCCGGAAATGAAGCCAGCGTTTAGGCCGATATCCATGGTTGCCCCCTCGGTCAAGCGTTTTTAGATTATAGATTAGTCCTCGCGTTTTGTCTATAGATATAATTCCCGGACAGCGGTTGAGGTTGAATGTCTCCTTCTCGCAGTCAATTAAGCAGTGTCATCTTGATGGGAGCCAGAAAAGGGCGAAAAAGCTTTGTCTGGATTTGCAAACTTCTTATTCCTATCTCTTTCCTGGCAGTCATAATCCAGTGGAGCGGCTGGCTCTACCAGGTGATGCCCCTGCTGGACCCGGTAATGAGGATGATAAATCTTCCCGGTGCAGCCGCGTTGCCTATTCTCAGCGGAATGCTGATCGGTCCTTACACCACCATTGCCATGATATCGGTGCTTCCATTCAGCTTAGGTCAGATGACCCTGATTGCCGTCTTCACCATGGTTGCCCATAGCCTCATCATCGAGAGCGCTATCCAGCACAGATCCGGCATTCATGCCGCTAAAATAACTCTGATCCGTATCGGTGGTGCGATTCTGGCCGTATTGATTGTTTCTCAGTTCTTTACCAATACCGCACAAGACATTGTCATACCGGATGCTTTCACTGCTGCCGTACCTTTTATTCAGGTACTGAAGGTCTGGGGTATTGAGACAGGGTGGCTACTTGCTAAAATATTCGGCATCGTCATGGCGGTAATGATCGGGCTGGAGTCTCTGAAATCTCTGGGCTGGGTCGAAAACCTGATCAAGATCTTCCGGCCCGTGATGCATGTCCTCGGGCTTTCCCGCCGGGCTGCCATGCTATGGATAACCGCTGTCCTTTTCGGTGTCCTGTACGGGGGTGCTGTTATAATTGAGGAAGCCGGCAGGGCGGGCTTGAGCAAGGGTGAACTGGAAGACCTTCATATTTCAATCGGTATAAATCACAGTATGATTGAGGATCCTGCACTGTATCTGGCACTGGGACTGAATGCCTTCTGGCTGTGGATACCCAGATTAGTCATAGCAATTGTCGCGGTCCAGGTATTCCGTGTCGTGAGATACCTTAAGGGGAAATATCTTCAATGGCAGACGGCAAGAGTAGAATGATAAAACCCGCACGGATCTCTCACTCCAGATAGTCTTTGAGACGACGGCTCCGGCTGGGGTGACGCAGTTTACGCAGCGCCTTAGCCTCAATCTGGCGGATACGTTCCCTGGTTACATTGAACTCCTTACCCACCTCTTCCAGGGTACGGCTTCTGCCGTCCTCCAAACCAAATCTGAGCTGCAACACTCTCTGTTCACGGTTGGTGAGGGTACACAGTACATCATCAATCTGCTCTTTAAGCAATTGACGGGAGGCAGACTCAGGGGGCGGCAGAGCATTACGATCCTCAATAAAATCACCGAGATGGCTATCATTCTCTTCACCGATAGGTGATTCCAGTGATATCGGTAGCTGGGCCACCTTGATTATTTCCCTCACCTTTTCCGTGGGTATCTCCAGCTCGACACCGATTTCCTTGGGGGTAGCCTCCCGCCCCAACTTCTGAGCCAACCGACGGCTCACCCTCAGCAGCCGGTTAATCGTCTCGATCATATGGACAGGAACACGAATGGTACGTGCCTGGTCGGCTATAGCACGGGTAATCGCCTGGCGAATCCACCAGGTAGCATAGGTACTAAACTTGTAACCACGGCGGTAATCAAACTTCTCCACAGCCTTAATCAGACCGATATTCCCCTCCTGAATCAGGTCGAGGAGAGACATACCACGCCCGACATGCTTTTTGGCAACACTGACTACCAAACGCAGATTAGCTTTGATCAGGTGACTCTCTGACCGTTGCGCTTCATACTGAATATTCCTTATGTGGGAGCGGAATAACTGCTCATAGCCCTGAATAGATTCAATAAAATCTTTGTTCTCTACCAGACTCTCTATTTCGGACACGGGGGTGCTGTCTCCAATAGCCTCGACAACCTCCTTGGGTAACAGGGAGCTGTTCAGAGACAGGTTAATCAGGAGTTGTTCTGCCTCCGGCATCGATTTACCCGTCTGGTAAGTCACCGTCTGGATGAGTTGCTGGTCTATCTCGCCGTCGATATTCTCCCGCAGTCTAGCATTAAATATAAGCTCCTCAAAGCTGCTGGTTGGCACCAAATCGACCTGCTCCAAGGCAATGTTAATCACACTGGAGAGCTGCCCTATCTCCTTCAGCATAGTGAGTACTATCTCAACTGCCGAAGGCTGCCTGCCGTATTTATCCAGGAATTCCTGCTCGATTTCAGTGATTCGTTTCCCCTCTGCTATCCTTCGAGACAGGGCCTGCTCATTCTTAGCAGTAAGTAGAGACACCCTACCGATTTCATGAAGATAGATACGCACCGGATCGTCGGTTATCTCCTGCTCGTCTATTTGATGGAGCGGTAATTCCAGATCCTCGACTACATCGGGATGAAGCTCTTCGTTCAGTCTTTCATACGATGATAGGTCCTCGTCACCATGATCCTGAGGTGAAAAATCCTGAGTTTCTTCGGTGTTTTCCTGATTCATTTCTTACTCCCCTTTATACCTGCCCCTCTGCTCTTCTGGGTAAAGACCTCACCCAGCTGATTACTGATATCTAATCCCTGCTCCTTAAGCTTGGATAACTCAGCAGTACTGCCGCCCAGTTCAGCCTCCAGAGCCAGTGCTGCTGCCCGCTTTGTCTCCAGGCTGCGTAGCAACCTCTCACGCAGGCGAAGGACACAGTCAGTATATTTTTGCTCTATCCGGTTGTCCATTAAGTCCTTCTTCGATAATAAATCAAGGTGTTCTTGAATAGAGATATCAAGTCCACCCCTTAAGGACAGTATATCATCGCTCTGCCGCCAGATGGTAAATATCTCACGGTTTTCGCTGTTTTCAAAATATTCCGGTAGGAGATCTTGAGAACGCTTCTTCAGCTCGGGGTGCTGCAACAGGAGGGCCAGGAAATACTCCTCGAGCGGGCTGGAGTAGACAGAGCGCAGGGACTTTTCGGAAACTCTTTGCCGTGCTACTCCTACCCGTGAGCCAGCCGGTGTTAGCGTGATTCTTCTCAACACGTTTTCCAGGTTACGCTCGGTAACACTAACCAGCCGGGACAACTTCTCCAGGTAGTGCCCCTGACGTACGATGTCATTCATCGAGGCAATGATGGGGAGCAGCCTGTCCACGGCCAGTGATTTGTCTCTGGCCGTGCTAAGGTCGAGGCCAGCGGTAATCATGCTGAAAGTGTAGTCCATGATAGGCATAGCCTTACCGAGCAGGTCCTGCCAGATCCGGGCATCTTCTTTAATGACACTGTCGGGGTCTTTTCCCTCCGGGAGGACGATAACCCTTACTTCAGCACCCAGGGTATTCTCATAGCCTACGCTTCTCAACATTGCTTCCTCACCGGCCGCATCGGCATCAAGCGCCAAGACTATATTCCGGGTTAGTCGTTTCAAAATATTAATCTGCTTCTCGGTAACCGCAGTCCCCATTGAAGCAACCACATTACCAAAACCACACCGATGGGCGGTGATAGCGTCCATAAAGCCTTCCACAATCACTACCGTATCCTGCTCTCTAATCGCCGGCGCCGCCAGGTCTATGCCATACAGACTACCGCTCTTGTCGAACACTGCCGTCTGTGGAGAGTTGAGGTATTTGGGCAACGAATCATCAAGCGCCCTGGCGCCAAAACCGATGATATGACCCTTAACATCGCGTATGGGGAATACCAGCCGGTTACGAAAGCGGTCATAGCTTCCTCCCGCTTCTTTCTCGGTTACCAGGCCTCCGTCAAGCAGTTCTTGCTCATTATAGCCCCTCTCCTCCAGGTGCTTTTTTAGCACGTCCCAGCTATTCAGGCTGAAGCCCAGTCGAAATCTGGTGATAGTCTCCAGTGAGAGGCCTCGATTAGCCGCATATTCCCTCGCCTTCCCCGCAGCCGGGGATTTCAAGAGCAGCTCATGAAAATACCGGGCGGCAGCTTCGTTAATCTGATAAAGCCTCTCCTTCTCATCTTTTCCGACACGAGACTCAGACCTCGACGGTATGCTGACACCAACCCTTTCCCCCAGCAGGCGCAGGGCCTCCCCAAAATCAATGCCTTCCTTTTTCATAAGGAAAGAAAAGACATCGCCGCCGGTGCCGCAGGCGCCAAAGCAGTGCCAGCTCTGCTGCTCGGGATAGACAAAAAAAGAGGGAGTCTTTTCACTGTGGAACGGGCATAGCCCTCTTAAGGTCCGCCCCGATTTGGTCAGCGAAGTGTACTGGCTGATGATATCAACGATGTCGACCCTTTGCTTTACCTCTTCAATGACACTCATCACTAAAACCCGTCGCGTCGTCTCTCTTCAGGTTATCGCTATACAATATATATTCTATCAGCTACCGACATCGGTGACTAATACTGCCTGGTAGGGCTTGTGGGCAACATAACCCACCTTTTCTTTAACTATCGCCATAGTGGGATCAGCGACAATCCATATTCCACTGCTGTATTTTTTAGGCAGGAGGTTAGAATGCGCCGGATCAAAGCAGATTATACGGGCATCACTACTCATTCCTAAAATATCCAGTATCGTCTTCTCCTCTTCAATGAAAGCCTCGCCGTCTCCGGAATAATAGACGAGGCAGGTCATATGGTCCATTATCCAGTCGTCATCCGTGTCAATACTGGCGATGGCGGCATCCAGGCCAACAGATTCGTACAGGCTGGCCAGCAGAATGGCGAAATCATCGCAGTCACCACCTCCGGTATCGATGGTCTCATGAGCGTAGGCAAAATAGTTGTGTCCCCTGGGGTCGCTGACATATTTGATATTAACGGCTGCCCACCGGTTTATTTGCCATATCTTCCAGACCTCCGAGTTGGCCTCTATCTCAGCCGGACAATCCCGGACCGCCGATACCGCGGTATTCCTGACCAGCGGGTCGGCCGAATCAAAATAGTACTCGACACTCTGAGGCCGCTGCTGACCGGATTGGTATAGACTTACCGCCGGCTCCGGGGTTTCGTCATCGGGAAGCCGTTCCCCCGGCAGACAGGCCGCCCCAACGAAGGCCAGCAAGCCGAACAAGGTACCTAGAATAACTACCAGGTACATTCCAAATAGCAACCGTTTCTTCCGTCTCATTCAGTCCTCTGCTATCTCCGCAGCCATTCTCAGGGCATAATGGTCGGTCATACCGGCAATATGATCAACCACCCTCCTTTCCATTTCATCACTATAGAGACGGTACTCCGGCGGCAATTTGTCTTCACCCTGATTTAAGTACCGGTATAACCGGCAAATTACCCGCCTTGCCTCCTCCGCCTCTTCTCCGCTGGAGATGGGATCATACACCCGCTCAAAGAGGAACTTACGTAGAGTATTGGTTGCCTCCTTCACTTCATGGCTCATACCAATAGCGGGATCAATTGGTGCATCCGAGCCGTTGACTGCCTGCCAGGAATATTCAATGATATCAGAGACCATAGTATTAATACGCTGCGAATGAGACAACCCCAGTACCCTGATTGCCGAGATCGGCAGCTCACCATCAGTGATAACACCCGCTCTTATCGCATCCCCGATATCGTGGTTAATATAGGCAATGATATCAGCAATCTTGCATACCTCTCCCTCCAGAGTATTTACCTTACCCCAATCCTTTCCCATAACCTCCGTCCTTGTCTTGGAGTGATTAACGATACCATCCCGTACTTCCCAGGTAAGATTGAGTCCCTGTCCATCATTCTCGAGCAAATCAACCACTCTCAGGCTCTGCTCGTTATGTCGGAAACCCTGGTGATAGAGTTCATTCAGCATATCCTCGCCCATATGTCCGAATGGGGTATGGCCCAGGTCATGTCCCAGAGCGATTGCCTCAGTCAGATCCTCATTCAGGTTCAGGGCACGAGCGATAGTACGTGCTATCTGAGAGACCTCAAGGGTATGGGTCAATCGGGTTACGTAGTGGTCGCCCAGAGGCGCAATAAACACCTGTGTCTTGTGTTTAAGACGGCGAAAGGCCTTGGAATGGATAATACGGTCACGATCGCGCTGAAAAGCGGTACGTATGGGGCAAGGGTCTTCCGGCTTGAGACGGCCCCTTGACTGCCTGCTTTTCATCGCATTAGGAGAAAGAGCCGCCTCTCTTTCTTCAGCAGACTGACGGATATTTAACCGGCTAACCATTAAGCTTCAGTTTTGCTTCCGCCCGAGAAATTATTTCTCTGGTAACGCCAATCATATCCGGACTTACCGAAACGGAGGTAATTCCCCATTGGACCAGCTTTTCGGTAAGGTCGGGATATACCGATGGCGCCTGACCGCAGATAGAAGAGGTAACCCCCATACTGTTGGTTGCCTTGATAACCTTTTCCAGGGAAAGGAGTACCGCCTCATCACGCTCATCGAATGACTGGGCCAGCACCGCGTTGTCCCGATCAACACCCAGAGTAAGCTGGGTCAGGTCATTAGAGCCGATTGATACACCGTCGATACCACAGGCAAGGAATTTCTCGATCAGAATTACGTTAGACGGCAACTCCACCATCATCCATATCTTGAAATCGCTGGAGCGCTTCAGCCCCTCTGCTGCCATAACCTCCAGTGTCCGGGACAGCTCACTGACGGTTCGCACAAATGGAATCATGACCCACAGGTTAGGATAGTCCTGTCGCACTTTCTTAATAGCATTCAACTCCAGCCTGAAGACATCAATGTCCTTGATGTATCGCGAAGCCCCCCGGTAACCGAGCATCGGGTTTTCTTCGACTTCTTCGTACTCCTCCCCACCCTTAAGCGACCGGTACTCGTTGGTCTTAAAATCGTTGGTCCGGTATACTACCGGGCGGGGGTTAAAGGCTTTAGCGAAAGCCGTTATTCCACTGGCAAGTTTAGTGGTGAATTCATCACCCCTGTTCTGGCTGAGCATATAACTGGGGTGCTCCCCGATATGGGCAACCATGAACTCGGCACGCAGCAGACCGACACCATCCACATTGCGGGCCGCCACCGAATCAACCAGCTCCGGCTGGGCCAGATTAACATACACCCTGGTCTTGGTCTTAATCGTTTCCTTAAGGGCACCGGAAACCGAAGCGGTCTGCATTCTCCGGGCTACCTTGCCATCATAAATCTTGCCGTGTGAACCATCCACAGTGATCACCTGATTATCGCTTAAAGTTTCGGTAGCCTTTTCGGTACCCACGACACAGGGAATACCCAGCTCACGGCTGATAATCGCGGCATGGGCGGTCCTGCCACCACGGTTGGTGACAATAGCAGCCGCTCTTTTCATCGCCGGTACGAAATCAGGCGTAGTCATTTCGGCAACCAGAATATCCCCTTCGGTCACCCGGTCAATCTGAGAGGCATCCGGTACTATCACCACCGGACCCGAAGCGATACCGGGACTGGCAGATACTCCTTTTAAGAGTACCGGGGCCTTTATTTCCGGCTCAACCTCGGTGAATTCTTTCACGGTAGTTACCGGACGGGTCTGAACGATAAATATCTCTTTGCCCTCCTTAGCCCATTCGATATCCTGGGGAACTCCATAGTGCTTCTCTATCTGTTTTCCGACGCCGGCCAGTGCGGTTATGTCCTGGTCGGATATTTTCTGCAGGGACCGGGTTGATTCAGGGACCTGAACCCAGATATTAGTTTTTTCACCACTGCGGTCAGGATTAATAATCAACTGGCGGTCCTGCCGGCTCATCTTCTTTGAGATGATCTTTAAGCTCTCTTTATCGACAATGTAGAGATCCGGATTCTCCTCTCCCGATACGATAGCTTCACCCAGACCATAGATCGCTTCGATAACAATCTCGTTGGTAACACTGGTTACCGGTTCCACGGTAAACATAACGCCGGAAGCTTCCGACTGTACCATCCTCTGTACCGGAACAGCGATACCAACCTTAAAATGGTCAAATCCCTGTTTCTCCCTGTAGAATACGGCACGGGCTTCAAAAAGAGATGCCCAACAGCTATGAACCGCAGCGATTACTCCTTTCTCATCCCCTATATTGAGATAGGTACTCTGCTGTCCGGCGAACGAAGCCTCCGGCAGGTCTTCCGCAGTCGCCGAGGAACGTACCGCGACCAGACCACCACCCAATTCAGCATAAGCACCCTTAATTTCAGCAATCAGTTCCGGGGGCATGGTAGCCTTAAGGATTAACTCCCGCACCTTTGCTGCCGTTTGCTGAAGCTGTTTGCTGTCATTAACATCCAGTGGCTGAAGAAGTCGGCGAATTTTATCGGTTACTCCCGTCTGCTTGAGAAAGTCAAAATAGGCACTGGCAGTTACCACAAAGCCCGGGGGTACAGGAATACCGGCATTGGTCATTTCACCCAGGTTAGCCCCCTTACCTCCGACAACAGGGATATCGTTCTTCGTAATCTCACTAAACCAGAGGATGGCTTTCTCACCACTGTGCATGATAAAAAATCCCCCTTTTAATTAAGATACGCTATATCATTTTTACCTAGCGTTTAATTATATCATACCATATGTTTCTGGTTGACAGTAGTTTTGCTGAAAGGTAGAATTAAACTAGCTGAAAGGGGAGGCACAGTGATGATAGAAATGACCATTGATAGCATCCGGGTCAGTCTGATGAACTACCAGCGGGTGGTAATCTTAAGGGAGAAGGATACGGAGCGTTACCTGCCTATCTGGATCGGGGCTGCCGAGGCGGATGCTATAGCGGTCAAGCTGCAAAACGTTAATGTTCCGCGGCCCCTGACTCATGATCTATTACAATCGGTAATAGAAGTCCTGGGAGCCAGCATCAATTCCATTATCGTCAGCGACCTGAAGAACGATACATTCTATGCCCGGATTTTACTCAACGTGGACGGTGGATTAATGGAGGTAGACTCCCGACCCAGCGATGCTCTAGCTCTGGCAGTGCGGGCGGAGGTACCTATCTATGCCGAAGAGTCGGTTCTGGATAAAGCCGGCATCTTCCTGGACAAGGAGACCGGCAAGCCTACCTTCGGGGAAAGTGGCATAGATGATACCGAGGGTGAGAATAAAGCAATTAGCGAAGAAGAGATGAAAAAGATGTCGGCTTTCCAGGAATTTATTAACACCCTTGACCTTGATGATTTTGATAAGCGTAAGTCTTAAACCCGGACTCTAAATACAAGACCGGTTCTGTTTCGCCTATACCGCGCTATTATTATGGTATAAATAACACATCCCCTCTCTGCTAGCTCCTTTGAGCAGAGAGGGGATATTTCTTACTTGAGAGACTACTATCCAGACTATCTAAACCGCTGATAAACAAAAAGGCTGTTCTTTTAGAGAATCTCGAGCGATGCCCTGGTACCTGCCTTGGCTGCTTTCACCCTTATCAAGGTTCGTATCGCGGCAGCAATTCGACCCTGTTTACCGATAACCCTTCCTTTATCGTCATCGGCAACCTGCAGGGTAAACTTGGTGCCCTCTTCATCGTTTTCTTCGGTAACGACCACGTCGTCAGGTGCATTGACAATTGATTTAGCGATGTATTCTATTAGTTCTTTCATGGTTTCTCCTTGACTTTCTTGAACTTTTCTATGATTCCTGTTTTGGATAGCAGCCTGTTAGCAGTAACTGTTGGTTGTGCCCCCTGCCCCAGCCAGTGTAGTGCCCTCTCTTCATCAATAACGATTGTCTCCGGATCGGTCAGGGGATCAAAATGCCCGATAACTTCGATGAATGCTCCGTTGCGGGATGCCCGGATATCAGCAATCACCACCCGATAACTCGGCCTCTTCTTCGCTCCTACTCTTCGTAACCTGATTTTTACCAATTGTTCAGCAACCTTCCTCGTTAATATTATCCCTATTATGCGCTACCAACTATTTGGCTGTCAATAGCCACGGCTGTGACCTCGCAGCGTTCACATTTGCCAGGAAGTCGTTATAATAGCTATAATCAGAAGGTGAAGGTAGCAAGACTGCACAGTTGGAGAGTCAGTACCGCTCAGGCTATTGACATCCAGCGGAGTCTGGCGCGAAGAGTTTCCCGTAACGGTGAACCGGATAGTCTCCGTTTTGTTGCCGGTGTGGATATCTCAGTAAGCAGGGCACTGGGAACAGCGACAGCAGCGGTCGTCGTCTTAAGATACCCCGAGATGATACCAGTAGAGATAAAGAAAGTCAGCGGCAGGCTTACTATTCCCTATATTCCGGGGCTGCTGTCGTTCCGGGAATCGCCCCTGATTCTAGCCGCCTGCCGTAAGGTCAGCCTCACTCCCGGCCTTATCCTGGTTGACGGACAGGGAATTGCCCATCCCCGGCGGATAGGGCTTGCTTCCCACCTGGGACTTTTTTTACGGATACCGACCGTTGGCTGTGCCAAATCATTGCTCTGCGGTGAATACACAGAGCCCGGTGATGAGCCGGGAGACTACAGGGAGATATTAGATAACGGGGAGACTATCGGGGCTGCGCTGCGCACCAGATCCGGCGTCAAGCCTATTTATGTGTCCACAGGGCACCTGATTGGTCTCGAACCGGCGATATACCGGGTGCTTGAATGCTGCCGGGGCTACCGATTGCCCGAACCTACCCGCCTGGCCCACCTGGCCGCCGGCGGGAATCTGAAACCGGAAAAAGATTACGGGAAGGCAGAATGCAGGAGTTAAAGAACAAACTGGAAGATTTAAGGGCTAGAGTATCCATGGCTCTGGTGCATCTTTGACATTAAGGCTAAAGAGGGGGAGATTACTCACCTGGAGAAAGAGACCGCCGAGACCGGTTTCTGGTCAGATCGGAAGAAGGCACAGGGTGTGATGCAACGGCTGGCAGATAACAGGAAGCTGGTTGAGCGGTGGCGCGGGTTGGAGAAAAGGATAGCCGATACCATAGAGATTCTCAATCTGACCGAGGAGGAAAGCAACGACCGACTCGAAGGAGAAATCCAGTCAGAAGCAGAAGAGATGGCTGCCCACCTGGATGAGCTGGAGCTCGATCTGGCCCTTAGCGACGAGTATGACACGAGAAACGCCATCCTGTCTATTCATGCCGGGGCCGGCGGTACCGAGTCCCAGGACTGGACGGAGATGCTGATGAGGATGTACCTGCGCTGGGCCGAGCGGCATGGCCACCGGGCAGAGATACTGGACGTTTCTCCGGGGGAAGAGGCGGGAGTGAAGAGCGCGGTTATTGAAATTACCGGCAGCTATGCTTACGGTTACCTGCAATCGGAGCACGGTGTCCATCGTCTGGTCCGTATTTCTCCTTACGACGCCGACCGCGCCCGTCATACCTCATTCGCTATGGTTGAGGTTATGCCCGAGGCTGAGACCGATGTTGATATCACAGTAGAGCCGGAGGACATCAGGGTCGATGTCTTCCGCTCCAGCGGGCCGGGGGGACAGCACATGCAAAAAACGAGTAGCGCGGTCAGGATAACCCATCTACCGACGGGGTTGGTAGCGACTTCACAGAGCGAGCGCTCACAGCACCAGAACAAGGAGATTGCCATGAAGCTGCTTCAGTCACGGCTGCTGGAACTCGAGGTTAAGAAAAGAGCCGAAGAAAGAGCACGTCTGAAGGGAAAACGTATATCGGCGGGCTGGGGCAACCAGATTCGCAGCTATGTTCTGCATCCCTACCGGATGGTAAAGGACCACAGGACGGACTATCAGACCGGCAACACCGACGACGTACTGGACGGAGGACTGGACGGACTGATAACCGCCTATCTCAGGGCTAATATCGGGGGAGAAGAAGATGATTAGAAAGGTAGCCCCGATGGTACTGGCTGTCTTGTTGTTGCCGGCCCTGTTTAGTCCGGGGACAGTACGTGCCGGAGACGGGCTGAGGGTGCTGGACAACTCAGTCCAGGCAGAGTTTCCCTACCGGATCAGTTTCAGCCTGTCGGCAGATAGCGACGCCGATATTACCGATATCCGCCTCTGCTACCGGGTTGACCGGACAAACTTCGCCCGTGTCAGCAGTGAAGCCTACATCGATTTTGTGCCGGCCACCAGCGTCTCTATTGACTGGGCTCTGGAAATGATAAAAATAGGAGGTCTTCCTCCCGGGTCCAATCTGGAATACTGGTGGACGATAGAAGACGCCGATGGCGACAGGATAACCACAGCTCCGGCCGGAATAGTGTTTGATGACAACCGTTATCCCTGGCAGAGTCTGACCCAGGGACAGGTGACCCTGTACTGGTATCAGGGAGACAAAGCCTTTGCCCAAGATTTAATGCTGGCGGCCCAGCAGGCGCTTGTCCACCTCAACGAGTATACCGCCACCGAGCTCGAGCGTCCGGTTAAGCTCTACGTTTACGCCGATGCACGGGATCTGCAGGGGTCGATGATCCATTCCCAGGAGTGGACGGGCGGGGTTGCCTTCACCCGCTACGGGATTATGGCCATCGGGATTGCTCCTGAGAAGCTTGACTGGGGCAGGAAAGCAATCGCCCATGAGCTGACCCACCTGGTCATCCACCAGGCTACGCTTAACCCTTACAATACGATACCGACCTGGCTTGACGAGGGCCTGGCAATGAGCAGTGAGGGACCGTTGTCAGCACCCTTCAACTCCTATCTGGACAGGGCAATATCAGAGAACAGCCTTATCTCGGTACAGAGTCTGGCATCACCGTTTTCTGCTTATACCGATGCGGCCTCCCTTTCCTATGCCCAGAGTTACAGGCTGGTCGAGTTTCTTATCGACAGCTACGGCCAGGATAAGATGTTTGACCTGTTAAAGACCTTTCAAGCAGGCAGCACCTACGATGGAGCACTGCTAAAAGTATACGGCTTCGATATGGACGGTCTGGACTATCTGTGGCAGGACTGGGTCACTCAGTCAGAGCAGCCGATTGCAGAGAACGGCCTGAATCTCGAACTGGAAAGCGTCGTTGATTGAAAGTGAAGATGAAGTCGAGGCCGGTAAGAAAAATCCCTGCGGTTGTCTTGATTTTGGCCGGACTACCGTTTTTGTTATCATCCTGTGCTCCCGTCATACCGGCAGATGAATACTATCAGCTGCAGGCCGATCTGGATGCGGCAGAGCAGGAAATAGACGAACTAACCGAAGACCTGGCCCAGCTTGAAGCAGACCACCGGGAGCTACAGGAAAATTATGCTATCCTGAACAACGACTGCCAGAGCTCGCGGGACAGCTACCAGAAGTTACTGGAACGGCTGGAGCAGTCGGAGCTGGTCGATATTTCCTGGCCGGAGCTCAAGGAATTTCTCGAGCAGGATGATACCGACAGTCTGGCCTACATTGCGGGCAGATTTGATTGCAGCGGCTTTGCCATCACCCTGAGAGATCATGCCGCCAGGGGCAACATCCGCTGCGCCTACGTCGAGATAAGCTTCTCGGTAGACAGCGGGCATGCCTTAAACGCCTTTGAAACAACGGATATGGGCCTGGTCTATGTCGATTGCACCGAGGCTGACATGATAGGCTATGTCAAGCTAGATGAGCCTTACGGCACAATCAGCCTGGACGGAGTCAAGTCCGAGTTTATCGCCTGCAGCGGAGACCCTGACCAGTTCTGGGGCCCGCTGGACTATAAGACCCATGCCAACCCCTTTAGTTACAGCTACTATACCGACTACCAGCGACGGGTCGAGTTCCGTGATGCCAGCATCGAGGCCTACAATGAAGCTGTAGATCAATACAATCACGGCAGCGAGCAGTGGTCGTACGACCGGCTGACATCATGGCGGGACAACATCAATGCTCTGGATGAAGACCTGGGCTCCCATATCCCTCTGGATGCCGGGCAGGTAAAGAACATCGAGAGTTACTGGAACTAAAGGGGCCACCCGGAACATAAATGGAGTATCGAGAAAAGAGGAAATGATTTGAGGTTATACCGATGATGAAAAGAGCCGCCGTCGTCATTGCCTTTTTAGCGCTGGTAAGCCTGTTCATTACCAGCTGCTGGCCGAAAGCACAGCCAACCCCGGTCATACCTGCCCCCGAAGGGGAGACCCTCACCCTGTACGGCGTCGATCCGTCCACCCTCGACCCGGCAGTCTCCGGCGATACGACATCCCACGAATACATCATTCAGATATACAGCGGCCTGCTCCGGCTCGGTGATGACCTTGAGCCGGTAGCGGATATTGCCCGGGAATGGCAGATCAGTGAAGACGGAAAAACCTATACCTTCTCCCTCCGGGATGATGTCACTTTCCATGACGGCAGGGAGGTAAAGGCCGGGGACTTCAAGTACTCCTGGGAGAGGGCCTGCCACCCCGCTACCAGGTCCCTGACGGCGAGTACCTACCTGGGTGATATTGTCGGAGTAAGCGAGGTGCTGGCCGGTAAAGCGGAGGAGATCAGCGGCGTTAAGGTTATTGACGACCACACCCTGGAGGTAACCATCGATGCACCCAAATCTTACTTCCTGGCCAAGCTGACCTATCCCACCTCCTTCGTAGTTGACCGGAATAACGTATCCTCAGGCGGCGAATGGTGGCGCCGGCCCAACGGCACCGGTCCCTTCAAGCTTAAGCAGTGGCAGAACAACACCCTGCTTATCCTGGGCAGAAACGAGCTCTACTACGGGAAGCAGGCTCAGGTCAATCTGGTTGTCTTCCAGCTGTATAGCGGCGTACCGATGCATATGTACGAAAAGGGCGAAATCGACGTCACCGGCGTCTCCATGTACTATATCGATAAGGTCACCGACGAACGGGGTCCCTTTTATCAGGAACTGACGGTCAACCCCGAGTTGAGCTTTTTCTACCTCGGCTTTAACCTAAATAAGCCTCCCTTCGACGATGTGCTCATCCGGCGTGCCTTCACACACGCCGTGGATAAGGAAAAGCTGGCCTCTCTGGTCTACCGGAACATGGTAGAGCCGGCCGGCGGCATCCTGCCACCGGGCATACCCGGCTACAACGACAGCCTCAAGGGACTGGAATATGATATCGAGCTGGCCCGGGAACTGATTGCCCAGTCCCGGTACGGTGATGCCGCCAACCTGCCGCCGATCACCATTACCACATCCGGGGAGGGGGGAGGAATATCCAGCGACCTGGAGGCGATTATCTATCAGTGGCAGCAGAACCTGGGTGTAGAGGTAGAGGTAAGGCAGCTGGAATCGAAAAGGTTCCTCTATCATATCAACGAAGAGGCGGACGAGATGTTCTTCTACGGCTGGATAGCCGACTATCCTCATCCACAGGATTTTCTCGATGTCCTGTTCCATACCGGAGCTGAGAACAACAACGGCGGGTACAGCAACCCCGAAGTGGATGCCCTGCTTGATATGGCCAACATCGAGATGGATGATGAGTTAAGTATTACACTGTACCGGCAGGCGGAGCAGGAGCTGGTCAACGACGCCGCCTGTCTGCCCCTGTGGTTCGGAAGAAACTACATTCTGGTCAAGCCTTATGTCGAGGGATATCAGCTCAACCCGATGGGCCTGCCTTCACTAAGCAACGTCTCCGTTGAGCCTCATTGACTTCCCGTACCATAGTCACAGTGGCGGAGGGGGTGGGATTCGAACCCACGGTCGCTTGCGCGACAACGGTTTTCAAGACCGTCACCATAGACCACTCGGACACCCCTCCCTTATCACACTCAGCAGCGAGACGGTTTTCACCCAAATCTTGAAATTCAACCAGCGACAACGACGGAAATAAGGTCTCTTGTCGCAAGATTTCTGCCGGGCTTTGCAGTCAAGGGTAAAGCCACGGCAACCACTGTCTATTATACCGATAAGCTCAATAAATTGCTATGCCTGGATCGCTTCACATTTTCTGATCTATAACACAAAATATTTACATACTACCCGCTTGACATACAAGAAATACTTGTAATACGATGTAGCCATGAAAGAAAGTAAGAGCAAGCCCAACATATCAATAAGGATCGACCCCGAAGTATTGCACCAGGCGAAGGTAGAAGCTATTAAAGCCAAGAAGACGTTAGGTCAGTGGCTGGAAGAAGCTATCGAGGAAAAGGCAGGAAAAGAAAAGGGGAGCATAGCCGGAGAAAAGAGCGAGGTCGCTACGGAAAATAAAGAGATGCTAACCCCAAAAGAGGGTACCAAGATAGATACATCAACGCCCCCATCGGTTATATCTCTGATTAAGCAGAGGAGATAACAGTAATTCTGGCATCTTCAAAACCGTCACCATAAGACACCGTCAAATCGATTAGCTGCCACTTTATGAAAAAAAACGAGCCAGGCTTAAAATCGGCGGCACTTGTCATGCCGCTATCATGATGATAGAATCTCGCGTAAGAGCATAACCGTAACCGGTCGGATGGGCTCATTTCATGAGGCGGCAGACGACAATCACCAGACAATACCGTGCGGAAAACAATGAATAAGCCGGAGAATATTAATCCTGCACTGGAGAAAGCGGCCCGGGAGTGGCGGGATGTTTTCGACGCCATGACCGACTTCGTCTGGATAGCGGACCTGGATTATCGGGTCTTGAGAGCCAACCGAGCTATTGCTGATTTTTTGAAAATGCATCCCCGGGACATCATCGGCAGGCATTGCTATGAGTTGCTGCATGACAGTAACGGGCCGTCATCTGTATGCCCTCACCGGAGGGCCATTGCGTCCCGGGAACCCTGCAGCGATGAGTTGTACGAGCCCGCCCTTGGCAACTATCTGGAAATAACCGTCTCACCTCTCATCGATGATAACGGCATCATGATCGGCACGGTCCACTTAGCCCGCGACGTGACCGGACGAAAAACCGCCGAAGCAGCACACAAGACCTCGGAGGAGAAGCTAAGGCTGATCTTTCAATCGGCAAGCGAGGGAATTGCCTGCTCCGACCTGAACGGTAATATCAGCGAGGCAAACGATCCTGCTCTCCGTCTGTTCGGTTATGGCAGCAAGGAAGAGATCATCGGGCACAACTTCTTCGAGTTTATTATTCCGGAAGACATCGAGCGGGCCGGAAAAAACATCGAGATGACGTTAACCCTCGGCCGAGCCACCGGTGTCGAGTATACCTTCTTGAAAAAGGATGGGGCCAGATTTCCCGGCGAGTTGAACGCCAGCGTGCTCAATGATGCCAGCGGGAAGCCGGCCGGATTTGTCGCCGTTTTCAGCGATATCACCGAACGTAAACAGCATGAAATCGCACTGGTTGAATCATACCGTCATGAGCTGGCAACAAGGAGAGAGCTGGAGGAGGAAAGACGAAGGAGAATCAGATTTACTCACTGGCTGGTCCATGAGCTCAAGACCCCGCTCACTCCCATGGTGGCGTCCAGCGAGATGCTGACCAGAACAGTTACCGGGCCGGGACTGCTGCGGCTATCCCGGAACATCTATAACGGTACCATGTCTCTGGAGAAGAGAGTTAACGAACTGCTCGACCTGGCCAGAATCGAGATAGGGGAAATGAAGCTGAATCCTCAGCCGGTAGACATCATCAATCTCATCCGTGAGACGGTAGAGCGGATGAGTCAAATGAAGAATGAGCGCCGGCAATCGATAAGCTGTCGCCTGCCGGGAAGCCTGCCTCAAATTAACGCCGACCCGCACCGGCTGGAGCAGGTCCTGATGAACCTGATCGGTAACGCGTTTAAACATACACCGCCGGAGTCTACGGTCACCGTCAGCGCCAGACAGGAAAAGGATGATCTGGTAATTGAGGTTCAAGACAACGGACCGGGCATCAGCAAGACAGCACAGAAGCGCCTCTTTGACCCTTACTTTCACTCCAGGGCGGCTTCGGATATTGAGGAAGGCCTGGGACTGGGACTGCCTATCGCCAGACACATCGTTGATCTTCACGGCGGGCGAATCTGGGTCAAAAGCAAAACGGGCCAGGGCAGCACATTCGGCTTTTCCCTGCCCCTGTTAACCGAAACAGCCCCTGAAGAGAGACGGCAGCAGTAATGAAACCAAACAGCATTCTCATCGTTGAAGATAACCCCGACATCGTTGAGACGATTTCCATCGCCATCGAGATGCGGTGGCCTGACACCAGGATACTCGCTTCATCCCGGGGCGAGCAGGGCCTCGAGATGACCGAGACGGAGTCGCCCGACGTCGTTATTCTGGACCTGGGTCTGCCTGATATCAGCGGCTTTGAAGTGTTGAAGAGTATCCGCCTTTTCTCGGATGTTCCGGTCCTTATTCTGACGGCGAAAGCGGATGAAGCCGATATCGTCAAGGGCCTGGAATGGGGCGCCGATGACTATATGGTAAAGCCGTTCAAACAGCTCGAGCTGCTGGCGAGGATTAAGGGAATAGTACGACGGCACAGACCTCTGCTTAAGGAGGCGATAACCTGCGGTCAACTATATCTCCAGATCAGTCCACCACTGGTCACCCTGGGCTCAAAGAAAATAAAGGTATCCCGCACGGAGGCACTGATTCTGGAACAACTGATGAGGAACCCGGGCAACGTCGTCAGCTACGAGAGCATTTCCCGGGCCATGTGGGGGGACGACTTCCCTGAGGCCGCCCAGAGCGTTAAGGTCCACATCCGCCACCTTCGGGAAAAACTGGAGTGTGATCCCGGTAATCCCCGGATGATTATCACCAGCCCCGGAGCGGGCTACTCGCTGGCCAAACCTTCCTAGTCCGAGTTGCCTGTTCCCTATAGATATCATCAGGCATGGCTTACCTCCTTTCTGAAGCCGCCGCCACCCACAACAGATATACCGGCAAAACCCCGCCGCTGAAACGCTTCCCATCAGGAAGAACCATCCCAATCTTAACCAAACCTTAACCGGAAGGTTAATTTTCTTAACCGCCGGAGCTTCTCCGTTAACCGGGGCTTAACCCCGATCCGGTAGACTGATAGATGTGAGTCGCATAACAGTAGCCGTCTACAGCCCTGAACCTATCGCCGAGATGGTCAGGAATTCTCTCAATGGTATTGAAACCAACATAGTTTCAATACCACCGGGTGTATTTGCCCGGCGAGACTTCTCCTCACTGGACCGGATGTTGGATGCAGACCTGATCATCATGGCAGCCGCCGCACCGGATGCGGATCGGGTCTGTAAGCATTTGAAAGGATTCTGGCACGTACCTCTGATCATACTGTTTGACGAGAATACCGTCGACTGGCAGCAGCTATGCTGGTCCGGTGCTTCGGCATATATCCCCCTCTCTAGTGGCAAGCGGGAGTTCGACTCGCGCATTAACATCGTTGTCAAGAACATGATGACCAGGCTGCTGGTACCCTCAAGAGAGGAGGCACCCTTATGAAGAAGATAGCCGGCCGGGCAGTCATGGTGATACTGGGCCTGATACTGGGCGGACTGCTGTTCGTCTACTTCTCGCCGGACTATGAGGTTTATGTCGTCAGGAGCGAGAGCATGACGCCGGCGATCAACATGGGAGACGTGATATTCACCGGCCCGGTGGGCGGCCCGATCAAAGGGGCCGTAGGCCCCGGCACCGTGGTTACCTACCAGGGCGGGTCAGGCGTGGTGACGCACCGGGTGGTATCGATTACCAACAACGGCGTGATTACTCGGGGTGATGCCGTGGAGGAAGCCGACCCCAGGACGGTCGGCCTTGCCCAGATCAAGGGCGTCTATCTCTTCCGGATTCCCGGCTGGGGCTACGTCTGGAAGTATGCGCAGACCAGACAGGGCTGGATGCTGCTGGTGGTGCTGCCGGCCTCGATTATCATCGGGTGCCTGGCCCGGGAAATACAGAAGGAGTGGCGGAAGAGAGAGGGGACTACCCTGCAGTGAACAAATACCAGCGCCCGCCGCAGCCGGCGCTTTTCCCGGTCGATGGCTGTGGAACCGGATGAATAAGAAGAAAAATAATACTACGATAACGGAGGTGTCTAGTATCAGTCAAGCCAGGATGTAAAGAGGGAACCAGAGGCAGATTCAAACACTAAATTCAAAACGGAGGAAAACAAAATGAAAAGAAAGATTATCGGAATGGTGGCTGCCATCAGCGTAGTAGCGGTGCTGCTGGGCACCGGCACCTGGGCGCTGTTCAGCGACACCGAGACCAGCACCGGCAACGTCTTTACCGCCGGCACCATCGACCTCGAGGTGAACGACAAGAACCCGTGGGATAGTGCAGCGGTGACTACCGAGCTTGATGATCTTAAACCATGCATGACCGGTACCGTGACCATAATATTAGATAACGTGGGTACCAACCCGTTCCATGTGTGGAAGATTATCAAGACAGTAAGCACTGCCGACGGGACGACTTCAGAGCCAGAGACAGATGAAGAAAATGGCTCACCAGCTAATGACATCGACAGCGTCATCCGCTACAGCATGGATATTGATGATGTTCCCTTAATTACGGAAGCTGAAAACTTCACTATCAGTGCCGGTGCTCATCATCTTACCGGCGATAATGCAACTACTGCCGTAAAGGAGCAATACATCTACCTGGGCACCATAGCTGCAGAAGGAACCATGAAAGTCGAGCAGTACTACCACATGGACAGGGATACGACTAACTGGGCGCAGGGAGATACCATGACCTTCACCATCGAGTTCTACGCGCTGCAAACCGAGGGTGACTTAACCAATGACGATTTACCCACAACACAGCTAACCGGACACGCTCTAGATTTAACACCCTAAAATCCACTAGTAACAGGAAGTCAACCTGAAATGTTAGATCATTTTTAGAGGCGGGACGGGCTGCCGGTGAAGTGCCGGCCGCTCATCCTGCCTCGGGTGGAGAGCCGACATGGTGAGCAGGAAAAGAAGCGGGCAGAGGTGCCACAGATGAAGAAGTACTTGCTTCTGCTATCGTTAGCTGCTGTCCTCGTTGCGGGGGCGGCGGCCAGCGGCACCTTTGCCCTTTTCGGCGA
>JAQUOC010000009.1 GCA_028717305.1 Dehalococcoidales bacterium
CGATGTACTCCTTCAGGATATCGTTCTGGACGGTACCCCTCAGGCAGTTGATATCAGCACCCTGCTTCTGGGCAGCAGCGGCATACATCGCCAGCAGGATTGGAGCAGTAGCGTTGATCGTCATTGAGGTGCTCACTTCGGCCAGTGGAATACCCTCCCAGAGCCTCTCCATATCCTCAAGGGAGTCTATGGCAACACCACACCGGCCAACCTCTCCGGCGGAAAGCGGATGGTCCGAGTCGTATCCCTCCTGGGTAGGCAGGTGAAAGGCGACGCTGAAGCCGGTCTGTCCCTGCTCGTAGAGGTACTTGTAGCGATTGTTTGTCTCTTCCACGGTGGCAAATCCGGCATACTGGCGCATCGTCCAGAGCCTGGTCCGGTATCCGCCGGGCATAATATGCCTGGTATAAGGGTATTCTCCGGGAAGAGCAGTATCCTCTCGTCTGTCCTTCCCCAAATCATCTGCGGTGTATACCCTGTTGACCACAGTACCGTCAACCGTGGTCTTGAACTCCCTTTTTCTCTCCGGCATCTCCCGGTTTGCTTTCTTTTCCCCCATTCTTCCTTCCTGTTCGTCAGTTGGAGTTCAACTTTAGACTATTCCTTCCCCGCGTCGGACACCCATTATCAGCGATCTTTGCGCCGCTTTTCTATCGCCCGGTACAGTGCCTCGACCCCGACGTCATTGACGGCCTGAGCGGTGATGACCTGAGGCACGGCTCCCTTCCGTCCGAGTACCAACGCCGCTTTAAGCTGCTCGGCCAGCCTTTCCGCACCCTCGTGGTCAGCCTTGTTAACGACAATGATATCTGCGATTTCAACTATGCCAGCTTTCATTGCCTGTATATCATCACCCGATTCCGGCACCAGAAGAAGCACAACGACATCGGCTATATCTCTAATACCCAGCTCGGTCTGCCCTACCCCTACCGTTTCAATAATGATAATATCCCTACCGGAAGCAGCCAGCAGAATTACCGCCGCCTGTACCCCACCGGATAAGCCGCCATGGCTACCCCTGGTCGCCATACTACGGATAAAGACACCCTCATCCAGATAGTGCCTCTGCATTCTTACCCGGTCCCCAAGTACGGCACCACCGCTTACCGGACTGCTCGGGTCGACCAGTATAATCCCTACCGATAGCCCCCTGCTCCTGATCACAGCAACCAGCCTGTCGATAAGGGTACTCTTACCCGCACCGGGCGGCCCGGTGATCCCGACACAGTACGACTTACCCAGCCGGGGGCGGAGCATCTTCATTATTTCGGAGAGGTGAGGACTATCATCTTCGGCTAAAGAAATCAGCCGCGCCAGCGACAGCTTATCGCCGTCGATCATATCCCCAACCAGTCTGGCAATTTCAGGAGTCATCAATCAGAACCCGCCCTCTTGATCTTTATAAAGAGAAAATCCTACCACTGGAAGAGTATACTATAATTAATAGCACCGATAAAGATTACTTACCGATCCATAATCGGTATCGTATTGCTTGTCCCCGTATAATATGCTCACTGGCATTAAGGTATGATATTCCGCTATACTGGAATCCGGGTATTACTCAAATCTCCGGGAGGGGGGCTTGAAGAAGGACGAGGTAAGACCGGATAGCCGGCAGGTTGTCATCATTGCGGAACGGTGCAAGGAATGCGGTTTCTGCATCGAGTTTTGCCCCAAGCACATTATCGTTAAGTCCACCGAGATCAACAGCAAGGGGTATCATCCGGTCCGCCTAAATGATGAAGCGCAGTGCACCAGGTGCGATATCTGCGGGATGATTTGCCCCGACTTCGCTATCTGTGTTGTAGACATCGGGGAACAGCAAGAAATCAGAGGACAATCATGACGGAGAGAAAATACCTCACCGGCGAGTTCTTTATGAGCGGAGACGACGCCTGTGCCGAGGGAGCCATCAGTGCCGGCTGCCGCTTCTTTGCCGGCTATCCTATCACACCAGCCAGTGAGATTGCGGAAAGGATGTCGGAGCGGCTGCCCGAGGTCGCCGGCACCTATATCCAGATGGAGGATGAACTGGCGTCACTGGCGGCGGTACTGGGAGCATCGTGGGGCGGCGTCAAGGCGATGACAGCTACCTCCGGACCCGGTTTTAGTCTGATGATGGAAAACCTTGGTCTGGGGATTATGACGGAGACCCCTTGCGTCATCGTGGACGTACAGCGCGGCAGTCCATCAACCGGCCTGCCGACATTGACCGGTCAGGGTGATATGATGCAGGCACGCTGGGGCAGCCACGGTTCCTATAGCATTATTGCCCTATCGCCTGATTCCCCGCAAGAACTCTACGACCTGACGATAAGGGCATTCAACCTGTCCGAAAAATACCGCCTGCCGGTCCTGATTATGACCGAAGCCGCTACCGGACATATGTACGAAAAGGTGATCATCCCCCCGATGCATGAGATAGCAGTGGTACACCGGCGCAAGCCTGCCGTCTCCGCCGACGAATACCTGCCTTTTAAACCGGATGCCGACCTGGTTCCCCCGATGGCAAACGCCGGGGAAGGCTACCGGGTGCATATTACGGGACTGACCCATGATGAACAGGGGTATCCGGCGATGACCGCCGAGGCGCAGGACAGTCTGGTGAGGCGCCTAGTAGACAAGATCGAACGGAATAGGGATGATATTATCGACCTAGAGGAGGACAGGATAGACGGTGCCGAGGTAGTGGTCTGCTCCTACGGCATCTCGGCACGGGTCTCACGCATTGCTGTTGAACAGGCTCGGCGCGAAGGCATCCGGGTCGGCATGCTGAGGTTGATTACCGTCTGGCCTTTCCCTGAAGACAGGATCAGGGATATTTCAGAACAGGCCAGCGCTTTTGTAGTGCCCGAGGTTAACTACGGGCAGATATCTCTGGAGGTGGAGCGCTGCGCCTGTGGCAGGGCAAAAACGGTGCTGGTGCCTCATATGGGTGGCGGGGTACACTCTCCGGCGACAATATTAGAGGCTATCAAGCAGGTGGCAAGATGAATAAGCCTACTACAAACAGAGCAGGGCACCCCCTGGACCCTTATCTGAGAGCAGAGCGGATGCCTCACATCTGGTGCTCCGGCTGCGGCCTGGGCCTGGTGGTAAACTGCTTCTTAAGGGGGCTGATTCAATCCAGGCTCGCCTTGGACAAGGTCGTCGTAGTTTCGGGAATAGGTTGCGCCGGCAGGGCAGCCGGCTATATCAATCTGGACTCATTCCACACTACGCACGGCCGCGCCATACCATTTGCTACCGGGTTGAAGCTGGCCAACCCGGAGTTGAAGGTCGTGGTGATTAGCGGTGACGGCGACCTGACCGCCATCGGGGGGAACCACCTTATTCATGCCGCCCGCCGCAACGCCGATCTAACAGTGCTTTGCATCAACAACTTCATCTACGGGATGACCGGAGGGCAGGGCGGACCGACGACACCGCTGACGGCACGGACAACCACCTCGGTGGGAGGAAACATAGATCAGCCGTTTAATATCCCTTATCTGGCGGCGGCCAGTGGAGCTGCCTATGTAGCTCGCTGGACGACGGCACAGGTCGTCAGGCTACAAAAAAGTATTACCGAGGCATTGCTTAAGAACGGATTCGGCCTCATCGAGATAATTACTCCCTGCCCGACCTACTACGGGCGGATGAACAAGCAGAGGACCGGCCTGGAGCAAATGAAATACTACCGCGACAACAGTATTATCAAGTCCGGAATCGACCCCAAGCATGCCGGCATTGAGTTTAACGGGCCGATAATTGTGGGAAGGTTTGTTGACTAGACCCGGCTACTGACCTTTTCCCTTTATTTTGGGCCCGGGGGATAAAGATGATGGCGCATCGAGAGGAAATAAGGTTATGCGGATATGGCGGCCAGGGTATTATACTGGCTGGGCATATCATCGGGCAGGCAGCATCCATATTTGAGCATAAATATGCCACCTACATCCGGGACTATGGCCCAGAGGCAAGAGGCGGCACCTGCCGGGCCGACCTGGTTATCTCCGATGAAGAGGTGATTTATCCCTATATCAGTGCACCCTCCGTTCTGGTGGCGATGTCCCAGCAGGCCTATGATAAATACCATATTGAGAACAACGAGGATGCTCTGGTAATCATCGATGATGACCTGGTCAAACCGGTACCGAACAAACACAGGGTCCTGGCAATACCGGCCAGGCGGATCGCCGAGGAATTGGGCAGGGTGATGGTAGCTAACATCGTAATGCTGGGATTCCTCACCGCCGTAACTGATATTGCTACAGCCGATTCAATGAAGAAGTCCCTCATGGCTGCTGTCCCCAAGGGGACGGAAGACCTGAATATGGAGGCATTCGAGAGAGGCTACGCTTACGGCCTGAATAAAGCAGGTAGGACCTGATACTTTACCAGCGGTGAATCGGGATAGATGTTTTAGCTCGCGAAGTTGGCCTCATCATTTCTTCCCTGCATTTTTTCTATTTCTCCATCTGGTAGAGAGCTTAAGCCTGCGAAAAACAAAAACCTGTCATTGGGGGGCAGACGGGTGGTATAATTAGCCTAAAGGGCAAAAGCAGGGTGACAGCCGTGCACGAAGCAATGCTCTACGAGAAGCTGGGAGAGCAGAGGGTAAGGTGCAACACCTGTCAGTGGCGCTGTATCATTAACCCGGGCAGGTTCGGCGTCTGCCGTACTTACCGGAACCAGGGCGGTACACTGTATAACCTTAATTATGCCAGCGTCTCTTCGCTGGCCGCTGATCCCATTGAAAAGAAACCTCTGTTCCATTTCTTTCCGGGAAGCTTGGCACTGTCTCTGGGCAGCTGGGGATGTAACTTTCACTGTCTGGACTGCCAGAACTGGGAGATTTCCTGTCTCGAGACCACGCGGTCGTGCCATACTCAACGTCAGGTTCTGCCGGAGGAGGCAGTGGCAATGGCAAAAGGCCACCGCTGTGCCGGTATTGCCTGGACATATAATGAACCGAGCCTGTGGTTTGAGTATACCCTTGACTCAGCCCGACTGGCTAAGAAGAACAACCTGTATACCGTCTATGTTACCAACGGCTATCTCTCTCCTGAGGCGCTGGATGCCATCGGTCCCTATCTGGATGTCTGGCGTGTTGACATTAAGGGTTTCGCCGATTCCCTGTACCGTAGCCTGGCCAGGATAAACGACTGGAGGGGTATTCTCAAAGTCGCCCGACGGGCAAAAGACAGGTGGCGGATGCACGTTGAGGTAGTCACCAACATTATTCCCACCATGAATGACGACGATAAACAGCTCAGGGGTATCGCCGGCTGGATACGAGAGGAACTGGGTAAGTTGACACCCTGGCACGTGACCCGTTTCTACCCCAACTATAATCTAACTCACCTTCCGCCAACACCACTTACCACCCTGGAGCATGCCTGTGATATCGGTAGAGAAACTGGTCTTAAGTTTGTTTATCTTGGTAATGTGCCGGGGCACCAGAGCGAAAGTACCTTCTGCTACTCATGCGGTAAACCGGTCGTGGAGAGAGTAGGCTATCAGGTAAAGGTAGTCGGTCTGGCAGGATCAAGGTGCCGATCCTGCGGGGCAGAGCTTAACTTCAGGACATCCGAAGGAAAGGAGGAATAACGTGGTTAGGCGTCCCGTTGTCGCCGGGCAGTTCTATCCGGCTCAAGCCTCCCGGCTTAGTAGGATGATTTCCGGGATGGTTGATAAACAAGTGAAAAAAGAAGACGTCATCGGCGTGGTCTCACCCCATGCCGGCTATCCGTACTCAGGACCGGTCGCCGCCGCCGCTATTTCCCGAATCAAATTCAAGGACACCTTTGTTATCCTGGGACCCAATCATACCGGTATGGGAAAGGCTCTCAGCATCATGACCGCGGGCAGCTGGGAGACGCCTCTGGGTAGTATCGAGATCGATACTGAACTGGCCGAACAGATATTGACTGCTTCCAGATATCTGGAAGAGGACGATAAAGCGCACCAGTACGAACACTCTATTGAGGTACAGATACCATTCTTGCAGTATTTCAGCAAAGACTTCATGATGGTGCCTGTCGCATTCTCTTATCACAGCCCTACCGCCTATAAGGATGTCGGCAGGGCAATCGCCCGGGCGGTTAAGAATACGGGGAAAGGGGTGGTAATAATAGCATCGAGTGATATGACTCACTACGAGCCGCAGGAGTCGGCCCAGCAGAAGGACGATAAGGCTATTGAGGCGATACTGGATCTGGACGAGGGGGAACTCCTGAGACGGGTTGATGAGTTCGGCATCTCGATGTGCGGCTACGCCCCGACGGTGGCTCTCATTACTGCTGCCAAGGCACTGGGGGCAACCAGAGCTGAGCTGGTCAGATACCAGACCAGCGGTGATGTTACCGGAGACTATTCCTCCGTAGTCGGCTACGCAGCCATAATAATCAAGGGTATGTCCCCGCTGGCTAAACTGGCCAAGATGGCAGTGGAGACCTATGTCAGAGATGGAGAGATTCTAAAGCCGGAAGAGCTTACCGCCGAGATGAAGGAGAGAGCAGGGGTATTTGTCTCCATCCATAAGCTCGGGAATTTGAGGGGCTGTATCGGCACCTTTGAACCTGATACCGAGAGCGTGGCCGAGGAGACCATCGCTAATGCGATAAGCTCTGCAACCAGGGACCCCCGTTTCTCACCAATTAGTCCCGGTGAGCTAAAAGACCTTGACTATAATGTGGATGTTCTTACTACCCCAGAGCCGGTGGAGAGTAAAGACCAGCTTAACCCCAAGGAGTATGGAGTTATCGTTGAGTCTGGCTTCAGAAGGGGGCTGCTTTTGCCCGACCTGGAGGGGGTTGACAGCGTGGACTATCAGATTAGTATCTGCCGCCAGAAGGCCGGGATACTGACTGACGAGCCGGTAAAACTTTACCGCTTCCGGGTAAAACGGTACAAATGACCACTGAGAGTCAAGGGGAGGAGACTTATTCCTCAATGCTGCTTACTACCCCTCTTTCTGAGATGAGGATAACGATCTGGAATGATGTTATTATCTGCCGGTTATCGCTGCTTAGGTGACAGGAGGGCACTATGGATATGTTTGAGCAAAAATCTAATGAAAAAAAAGACATGGAGGCACCGCTGGCCACCCGGATGAGGCCAACCACCTTCAGCGACTTCGTCGGCCAGGAGCATCTCATCGGCAGCGGTCGTGTCTTACGTAAGGCTATTGAGACAGGTAAGATACCCTCGATTATCCTGTGGGGGCCACCGGGCAGTGGCAAGACTACCCTGGCCTACATTATTGCCGATTCCACCGAGTCACACTTCAGCCCGATCAGCGCCGTCAATGCCGGCGTAGCTGACCTGCGACGCATCATAGAAGAGGCCAAGGAACGCCATAAGATTCTCCAGAAGCAAACGATACTCTTCATCGATGAGATTCACCGTTTCAATAAGGCCCAGCAGGACGCCATACTGCCCTATGTTGAGGACGGGACTGTTGTCCTCATTGGCGCTACCACAGAAAATCCGTCTTTTGAGGTCATCTCCGCTCTTATATCACGGTGTCAGGTTCTTACCCTTAATCCACTCACCGATGACGAGATTCACCTGATAATCCTTAGAGCGCTCAAGGACACGATACGCGGTTTGGGCGCACTAAACATCGAGATGGACAAGGATGCTCTGCACCACCTTATCACTGCCTCCAATAACGATGCCCGGGTGGCGCTTAATAGCCTGGAGATGGCTGCCCTGGCAACACCACCCGATGCTGACGGTAAGCACCACATTTCTCTGGCCACCATCGAGGATGCCATCCAACACCGGGCACTACGCTACGACAAGGATGGCGAAGTCCACTATAACACCATATCCGCACTACACAAGTCGATGCGTGGCTCAGACCCGGATGCCACATTGTACTGGCTGGCACGTATGCTGGAAGCGGGAGAAGACCCTCTGTATATTTCCCGCCGCCTAATCCGCTTCGCCTCGGAGGATGTCGGGATGGCCGATCCTCAGGCGCTGGTGGTCGCTATAGCAGCCCAGCAAGCGGTTCATTTCCTCGGTATGCCTGAGGGCAACCTTGCCCTGGCCGAGGCTGCTGTCTACCTAGCTACCTCTGCCAAGAGCAACTCCTTATATCAGGCATATTCCAGAGTCCAGGAAGAGGTCAGACAGAGCTCTAATGAGCCGGTGCCACTGCACCTGCGCAATCCGGTCACACCTCTGATGAAAGAGGCAGGCTACGGTAAGGGGTATAAATATGCTCATGACTATCCCGGCCACTTCGTTATGCAACAGAACCTGCCCGATTCCCTTCAGGGCAAACACTACTACACCCCGAGCGACCAGGGTTACGAAAAGAAGATTATCGACCGTCTTAAAACCTGGTGGCGTGACTTCGGAAAGCCGCCCGAGACTAAAGAACCCGGGGATTACTGAACCTGACTAATGCTGCTTTTATGATTATTTGTACCCATCAAAAGAGCCTCAGGTGCTGTCTCCTTAGACAGTTTGATCGAAATTGTTTAGGAAATATTTAGAAAGCGGGGGAAATATTTAGTTTTTGTTTAGACCTTTTGCGGTACTATAACAAACAATAAGGCGCCTAGCTGTGAGTATGAGCTTACCATAGCTCAGGTAAGGTTTAGGAGAAGGGTAAGTAGTGATTACCACTGTTGTTACAGCAGCAACGATAACGACTATTACTACAGTTACTACCACTACGGTTACTACTGTCGCTACGGTACTTGCTATGGGGCTCGGGGCTGCGGTAGGCATAGTGGCAATTGTCGGTTTCGGTATTCTTTTAGGTACCAAAGAGTTGGCTGGTGTTGTGCGGACTCGCTCCGGTGCTTCGTTACGAATGACCAGGTTCCTCGGTGTTGGTATCTGGCCCCTAGCAATAGTGTTCGGGGTTTTTGTCGCCACCAGGGTTATTGAGATAGTAGCCTAGAGAAAGGGAATAACCAGAAACAGCATTACATTAGTGAGGCCATGAGCCAGGGTCACTCCGAGGAGCGACCCTGTCCTTTTTACTACCCAGGCGAAGAACATCGCCACGGCAAAGACGAAGACCACATCAATCCAGGATTGAAAACCCATGTGCATGACGCCGAATAGTACGCTGACGTAGATTATACTCCGCCAGCCGCCGATTGACTCCGCAGCGGTATGCTGGAGGACCCCGCGAAAAATGAACTCTTCAACAAAGCCGGTAGTTGCCGCGAGCACCAGTGCAATCGGCAGCACTACGGTCCAACCGAGATGACTAACCATCGGCTCGGGCCTCAGGATAAGATACTCCAGCCAGCCGAGAAGAAACCCGCTCGATGCTATCCCCAGCTGCAGGAGAATCGACCTAGGTGGCCCGATGGTAAGGCCAACCTCATTCCTTGTGTAACCCATGAGGCGCATTACCATGAACCCCCCGACCAGCGGTGGAGCATAGATAATAGGAAATCGCAGAAGCGGGGGAACCTGAATCAGGGATAGAATCAAGCTTAAGTCTATTATCCGTAGCAGAGGCAACACGGTCAATGACAGGGCTAGCTGCTGGCGATGCCGATCGCTGCTCCTCGCAGCGCGCACGATTAACATCGCCATTATTACGGTATGACCAACCACTCCCCACAAGGGATGAAGGAACATGGTAACTATCTCGGCACAAGTAATCGCCGCCAGATAGGCTACCGCTTCCTTCACTATGCTCTTTGGTTGCTCAGCTACAGTTTCCGCATTCATCGAGACGCTACCGGTTAGCGCAGTCTTTCCATAGCAAGCTCAGCAGCCCGCTTTCCGGAGAGGAGCATACCACCAAAGATAGGACCCATTCTGGGAGTGCCGCAGACAGCATTAGCCGACATGCCGGCCACAATCAACCCGGGGTAGACCTCTTTGGTATTCTCCATTATCTTCTTTTCTGCCACCTCAGCCCACATTGGCTTCTCTCCCATTACCCCACCCCCATCCGTATTCAGTCTGCCGCCGAGCTTTTTCACCACGATGTGGCAGATTTCACTGGCATGTCCGGTAGCATCGATCACCAGCTTTGACCGTATTGACAGAGGGTCGACATGCAGTCCGGCTAGCCCAACCGCACTCCAGTTCAGTACCAGACCGCTTACCCTGTTGTCTTCCCGGATCATAACGTCCTCGATACTAATCAGATTGAATATCTTGGCTCCCGCCTGGACTACCTTCAGGCAGATCGCCGAGGATGCCTCTACCGAATCAGCGGTATAGTAGCCCTTTTCCCATTCTCTAGTTCTGATACCGAATTCATCCAGTATCCCCTTGGCCTCCTCCTGCACCACGATAGTATTGAACATCATCCCCCCACCAGGCATACCACCACCGGGTCGCAGGCTTCTTTCAAAAATAACCGTTTGCACTCCGGCCCTTGCCAGATAGTAGGCAGCGGTCATACCAGCCGGCCCGGCACCACCAATGGCAACCTCAACATCCGTTGCCCGCTGGAATTCTTCCATGAAGTTTTTAATTATTATCCTAGATATGGTCACATCATCAAGCTGCATCCGGTCCTCCTTCCGGGTAAGATTCTGTCACTTCCGCTTCTTTACTCTGCTCTTCGGATAACACCTCGGTGCTGAGATACCCAGATACTTCTCCACCAGCTCCATGGCACAAAGCTCCCCACACATACTGCAGGCTGCCCCAGCCGAGATATGCTTCCGGTGAACCAGTCGAGACCTTTCCGGGTACAGGGAAAGCCTGGCTTGCTCTTCCCAATCCAGCTTCTTACGTGCTACTGACATTTGCCTGTCCCATTCTCTGGCCCCTTTTACTCCCTTGACGATGTCACCAGCGTGGGCTGCAATACGCGAAGCGATTACTCCTTGTCTGACATCATCTGGATCTGGTATGGCCAGGTGCTCGGCAGGAGTGACATAGCATAGGAAGTCGGTGCCCGCCGCAGCGGCGATGGCACCGCCAATTGCCCCCGTGATATGATCGTAGCCAGCCGCTACATCGGTCACCAGCGGCCCCAGTACATAGAAAGGAGCTCCCTGGCAAACGGACTTCTCCAGGCGGACATTAGCCTCGATCTGGTCTAAGGGCAGGTGTCCCGGCCCCTCAACCATTGCTTGGACGTCGGCTTGACGCGCCCGCTGTACCAGTTCTCCAATAACAAGCAGCTCCTCAATCTGGGCCCGGTCAGTAGCATCGGCCAGGCTACCGGGACGCATTCCATCACCGAGGCTGAGCGTCACATCAAACTCTCTCGCCATCTCAAGCAGGCGGTCATAGTGCTCGTAGAGGGGATTCTCCCGCTCGTTGTGCAGCATCCAGCCGATGAGAAGAGCCCCGCCACGTGATACGACATCGGTTACCCTCCCCTGTTCTTTGAGCCTGGTAAGGGCAGATAAGGTTAAGCCGCAGTGTACCGTGATGAAGTCAACGCCGTCAAGGATATGTTCTCCAATCGCGGCGAATAGCTCATCAACAGCCATGCCAACTATCGCTTCTTGTCTGGCTGACGCCGTAATAGCGGCCTGATATATCGGCACGGTACCTATCGGTACCGAACTTGAAGCGATGACAGCCTTCCGAACGGCCGAGATATCGCCTCCGGTCGATAGATCCATCACGGTATCGGCACCGGCGTCAACAGCCACCCGCAGCTTTTCCAGCTCGGCGTCAGTATCACAGAAGTCAGAGGAGGTACCAATATTGGCATTAACCTTGGTTTTAAGCCCCTCGCCAATACCACAGGGAACCAGATTCGGGTGTTTGATATTAGCCGGAATTACTATCCTTCCTTGAGCTACCCCCTGCCTGACGAACTCCGCTGTCACTCCTTCCCGCTGAGCAACCAGCTCCATCTGCGGTGATATCGTCCCCCCTTTTGCCATCTCCAGCTGCGTCATTTACGCCTCCACAAAAAAAGAAGACCAAGGGTACTGGCATTGCTGATATACCCCCCTGGTCTTTTCTACCACTTCCCTACGCTTGCATTACCAAGCTCAGGTTCCAAGAGTCGGCTCAAAAAGCCTCTCAGCCCTGGGGCACCCCTAGCGGTCTAGCCTTATTAGATGCTATAACTGTAATTCAAAAATAACACAGGCCTGACAAAAATGCAAAGTGCCTCGCTAACTAAAGCCGCTATTCTGCTGTAAAGCGGACAGTGGTATAATCCTTAAGGTAATACTGGCTAGTGAAGTCGGGAATCTCTCTAATGACCATTATGGAGAATCTGGAATCCGGGGCGGGAAGATTAGGGCTTCAGCTTAGTACAAAACAACTCGAGCAGTTTCATACCTACTGGGAGGAACTGGTAGAGTGGAACCGGCGTGTGAACCTTACCGGCATAACCGGTTATCATGAAGTGCAAACCAAACACTTCCTTGACTCTCTCACGATATACCTGGCCTGGCCACCGACAGGAGTAAATACCACCATACGTATTATTGATGTCGGCACTGGCAGCGGAATACCGGGGGTACCGCTCAAGATCGTGTTCCCCGAGGTACATCTGGTGCTACTTGAGGCTACTGAGAAAAAGACGGCCTTTCTGCATCATATCAGCAGCAGGCTGATGCTGACCGATGTTGAAATAGTAGCTGGCCGGGCGGAAGATACCGCCCATCAAAAACAATACCGGGATAGTTTCGACATTGTAGTCTCCCGCGCCGTAGCCCCCATGGTCACACTTGCTGAGCTAGCACTACCCTTCTGTAAGGTCGGCGGCAGGTTTATCGCCCAGAAGAAAGGAAACCTTATCCCGGAGATAAACCGGGCGGAACGAGCAATCAAACTGCTGGGAGGAAGGCTGCGAGAGGTCATGAATGTTGAACTTGAGGAGTTCCCCGATGAGCGGCAGCTGGTAATAATTGATAAAGAGCTGGCGACACCCGGGCTTTACCCCCGTCGCCCCGGTATTCCGTCAAAGCGACCGCTATCTTGAAACGCTTCTTGCATTTTAAACCAGGGTTTGCTTATTACCAAAGATGTGTTATAATTAGTCTAGTTACAGTCAAGTAATGACCTACAGTGAGAGTAGGGAGGACGTTCAAGATATAGCGACAGTTGAATAGCCTTCTGGTGGTTAGAGCGAGGTGGTACCACCCGTTCCCATCCCGAACACGGAAGTGAAACGCCTCAGCGCAGACGATACTGAAGGGGCAACTCTTTGTGGAAAATATGCCACTGCCAGAAGGCTTTCTTTATTTGGATCAAACAATCCAGCCTTCATTTTTGACCTTTTAGCATCGGTGTTCTATAATCTACTCAGTAGTCCTATTTACTGCTATAGTATAGGCTGGTCTCAGGGTAGAAAAGATGGCCAACAGATTTGAAAAATTCTCAGAACGAGCCCGCAGAGTTCTTACTCTAGCGCAAGAAGAAGCCCAGAGCCTTAACCACAGCTACATTGGGACTGAGCATATCCTGCTCGGTCTGGTGCGTGAGGAAGAAGGGGTAGCCGCTAAGGTCCTGATTAATCTGGGTGTAGGATTAAGTAAAGTACGTGCTTCGGTAGAGTTTGTTACCGGGCGTGGTGATAAGCCCGGTACTACGGAAACCGGCCTGACGCCTAGAGCCAGACGGGTTATTGAGCTGGCCATCGACGAGGCACGCTACCTCGGCCATAATTACATCGGGACAGAACATCTTCTATTAGGTCTGTTACGTGAAGGAGAAGGAATAGCCTCCGGCGTGTTGGACAGCCTGGGGATTACCATTGACCGGGCGCGTGCCGAGGTGGAGCGCATTCTCAGTCAGACCCCGCCTAAGTCCAAAACGACCCGCAGCGTCAGCCGGACTCCTGTCTTGGACCAGCTGGGTATCAACCTTACTGAGGCAGCCCGATCCGGTAAGCTCGACCCGGTTATTGGCCGGGCTAAAGAAATTGAGCGGGTAATTCAAATCCTCAGCCGCCGTACCAAGAATAATCCGGCCTTGATTGGCGAACCCGGAGTCGGTAAGACAGCAATTGTCGAGGGGCTGGCCCACCGTATTGTTGCCGGGGATGTCCCGGAAACACTGGAAGATAAACGTCTGGTTACACTTGATATCGGAGCGGTAGTTGCCGGCACAAAATACCGTGGAGAGTTCGAGGAGCGCCTGAGGAAGGTTATTGACGAAATAAGGACCGACGGCAACTGCGTGCTATTCATCGATGAGTTCCACACTATGGTAGGTGCCGGGGCGGCCGAGGGGGCAGTAGATGCGGCCAACCTCCTCAAGCCGGCACTGGCCCGGGGTGAACTACAGTGCATCGGAGCGACCACTCTTGATGACTATCGGAAGTATGTTGAACGCGATGCCGCTCTTGAACGCCGCTTCCAGCCGGTTTTGGTAGAAGAGCCCACTGTTGATGAAGCACTGGAGATTCTAAACGGCATCAAGGAGCGCTACGAAGAGCATCACCATCTGGCGATAAGTGACGAGGCATTGAATTCAGCCGTGACGTTAGCTTCTCGATATATACCTGATCGTTTTCTGCCGGACAAGGCTATTGACCTTATCGATGAAGCAGCGTCAAGGGTCAGGATCAGACACAGGACTATTCCGATGACCATCAAGGATGCCCGCCGTCTTGAGGATAGCGTGCACCGTGACAAAGATGCCGCCCTGACTACTCAGCAATATGACTATGCTGCTGAACTGCGTCAGCGTGAACTTCAACTTGAGGAGAAAATAAAGAAGATGGAGGCGGAGTGGAAGGCTGAGCAGGAGCAGAACAAGCCGGTGGTGACCAAAGAGGACATCGCTGAGGTGGTGAGTATGTGGATGGGTATCCCGCTGGTACAACTGGCCGAAGACGAGACTGCACGCCTGCTCGATATGGAAGAAGTGCTGCATCAGCGTATCATTGGTCAAGATGAGGCAATTAGTACGGTGGCCAAGGCGGTAAGGCGAGCAAGGGCCGGGCTCAAGGATCCCATCCGGCCGATAGGTAATTTCATCTTCCTAGGGCCGACTGGCGTCGGCAAGACAGAACTGGTCAGGGCCCTGGCTGAGTTTATGTTTGGCAGCGAGGAGACTCTCATCAGACTTGATATGTCGGAGTTTATGGAAAAGTTTGCCGTATCACGCCTGGTCGGAGCGCCGCCGGGATATGTCGGCTATGAAGAAGGCGGTCAATTGACCGAGGCGGTCAGGCGCAAGTCATATTGCTGCATCCTGCTCGACGAGATTGAGAAGGCCCACCCTGACGTGTTTAATATCCTGCTCCAGATATTTGATGACGGTCACCTGACCGACGCCAAGGGGCGGCGTGTCGACTTTCGCAACAGCATTATTGTGATGACCAGCAACATCGGTGCCGAGCTTATCAGGAAAGGTTCTACCATCGGTTTTGCCGTCAGCAGTGACGAGGCAAAGAACCGCCAGCAGGACTACGAGCGGATGAAAGACAAGTTACTCGGTGAACTGAAGAAGACCTTTCGTCCCGAGTTTCTCAACCGGATTGATGGGGTAATCGTATTCCATCCCTTGAATAAAGAACACATTCGAAAGATAGTTGATTTAATGCTGGAGGTAATAACCGAACGACTGGCTGAAAAATCAATCAAGCTTGAGGTAACTGACGCCGCCAAGGATTTCCTGGGTGAGAAGGGATACGACGAGGTTTTCGGAGCCCGGCCACTGCGACGGGTGATTCAGGATATGGTAGAGGACAAACTATCGGAGGGCCTGCTGAGCGGCAAGTTCCAGGCCGGAGATACTGCTGTAGTCGACCTGGAAAACGGGAAAATCGTGGTGCATTCGGCAATCGTAGGTGCTACACCCGGAGAAGGAAAAACTTGACTCGTTGGGCCCGGCTAGTTTAACGAGTTATAAAAGGGGCGGGGAATTAGATAAGCAAGGCAGTTAAGGTTTAGCCCACCGGATAGCGCAAACCTGGCCTCGCTGGTATAAAGGGTGGAGCCTTGTTATGGAGAAAAAGTCCACCCTTTCGTTTTACCCAAATTCAGAACAATCAGGATGGACGGTAAGATATGGCAGTAGACTGGGGGCAGGCTTTTCAGATTGGCGGCATTGGTTTCGGTACCGTGTTCCTGGTACTTGGTATTCTTGCCGCGGCGATAGCACTGATAGCAATCGCAGTGCGAAGAATCGGCCGCGGCAAGAGGGAAGATAGCGTTAAGGAAGGTGGCTAGAAGATGGCGCAAGAAACCGTCGAGGTTCCAATAACCGGTAAGATTACTTGTGTCAATGTCAAACCGGGGGATCAGGTACAAGAAGGCGATGTAATCTGCATCCTGGAATCAATGAAGATGGAGAACCCGATATTGGCTCCGGTGAATGGCACTATCAACAACGTAGCAGTTAATGCCGACCAGGTAGTCAAGCCCGGTGATACCATCACCGTTATCGAGTTCTAGTCTACCAAGAATGAACTGAGGAATTATGTTCGGCCTTTTTGAAACCGGCTTTGCCAGCTTTTACTGGGGTAACGGGGTAATGCTGGCTGTGGGTGCCGTCTTTTTGTATCTTGGCATCGCCAAGAAGATGGAGCCGCTGCTACTGGTTCCTATCGGCTTCGGAGTGATCCTGGTGAACCTGCCTATCGGCGGCTTGATGGAATGTATCGTTCAGGGCAAAGTCGTCGAGGCGTATACTATCGGCGGTGAGCCGGCCGGCCTGATTTCCCGTATATTCCACTACGGTCTGGTCTGGGAATTGATACCGTGCCTGATTTTCCTCGGACTGGGGGCGATGACCGACTTCAGTCCGGTAATTGCCAATCCCAAGACCTTAATCCTTGGTGCCGGGGCACAGTTCGGCGTCTACTTCGCCTTTTTTATGGCTCTACTGCTGGGTTCCGCCTTCCCCAACATTGGTATCGGCTTTGGTGAAGCCGCCTCTATCGGCATCATCGGCGGAGCTGACGGACCAACCACTATCTATCTCACCAACCGACTCGCCCCTCACTTCATCGGGGCTACCGCAGTAGCCGCCTATACCTACATGGCAATGGTACCCATTATCCAGCCGCCGATAATAAAAGCGCTCACCACCAAGGCAGAGCGTGCGATATACATGAAACCGCAATTACGCCCGGTTTCCCGGCTGGAAAAAATCCTCTTCCCGGTCACCGGCGCTATCATTATTATTCTCCTTGTCCCCAAATCAGCCCCTATGATCGGTATGTTTATGATGGGCAATCTGCTCAAGGAGTCCGGGGTTACCGACCGGCTGGCAGACACGGCGGCCAACGCCTTTATCAACATCCTCACCATCCTGCTGGGGGTTTCGGTCGGCGCCTTTATGAGCGCCGGGGCATTCCTCAAGCCGGAGAGCCTGCTGGTATTCGGACTGGGAATTACCGCCTTCGCCGTTTCCACCTTCTTCGGTGTAATACTGGCCAAGTTCATGAACCTCTTCCTAAAGGAGAAGATTAACCCGATGATAGGTGCGGCCGGGGTCTCCGCGGTACCCATGTCATCCCGGGTAGTGCAGAAGATGGGACAGCAGGCTAACCCGCGTAACTTCCTCCTGATGCATGCCATGGGTCCTAACGTGGCCGGGGTCATCGGCACCGCTACCGCCGCCGGCATCTTCCTGGGCATACTGGGCTAGATAACAATCCATCAGGGTAAACTGGAATCCCGGAAAATTTTCTGCTAGAATAGTAAAGCTGCACTTTAGCAAAAGTGGCCTTCACTTAATACATCTATAGGCGCTTCATTCCTAGTGATTGGGTAGTACCAAAAATATTAAGCGTAATAACTTATGAAGAAAGCTGGCTGGCTTGTAGCTGTTATCATAGTATTTTCTACCACTATATTGGGAGCTACCGGTTGTACCAGCAGCACACCTGTTGAAACGGAGGAACTAACCAGATTCGAAGAGACCCGCACTCTTATGGACACCTTCTTTACCATTACCGTCTATACCTCAGATGAAGAAAACGCCCAAGCAGTAATAAACGATGCCTTTAACAGAATGGAGGAGATAGAAAGGGAAGCCTCAATATTTGATGAACAAACTGAGGCATTCAAGCTCAATCAGGATGGCTATCTGGAAACACCCTCCGCGGATTTTCGGCAGATGATAAACATGTCCTTGGACTACAGTCAGATTACGGATGGCTATTTTGACATCACCGTTCAGCCGCTGCTGAACTTGTGGCAGGCAGGCCTTTGGCAGGAGAGTGAGTCCGTCCAGCAGAGCAGAATAGACGAGACGCTGGCACTGGTCGGGTGGTATAAGATAGGCATCGAAGATGCGAGGATATTCTTCACGGTGGACGGGATGGAGATCACCCTTGGTGGTATCGCTAAGGGCTACGCTGTAGATGAAGCTTTAGACGTCTTTAATAATGCAGGCGTTGAACATGCTCTGATAAATGCTGGCGGTGATATGAGAATGCTGGGGACAAAGCCTCAAGGGGAACCGTGGCTGGTTGCTCTGGTCAATCCCGATGATACCAGCCAGAGCCTGGCCGAATTCAGCCTTTCTGATAAAGCGATAGCTACCTCAGGCAATTACGAGCGATATTTCAACCCGGAGAAAACGGCACACCATATCATCAACCCCAAGACGGGGTACTCAGCAGCGGAATGCATCAGCACTACCGTAATAGCACCGAGCGCGACTATGGCGGACGCCCTGGCCACCAGCATCTATGTCATGGGTCCTGAAGCCGGTATTACTCTGATCGAATCGCTGGACGATGCCGAGTGTCTTATCGTTGATGCCAACCGGGCGATACACCTTTCTTCGGGGCTGTCCCAATACCTGGTGAGTGCTAGTTGAGGTGAAACATTGGCGATCAGGTTAAACAAGAAGAGCTCTCCCTACGGGGTAAAGGTTCCTGAACGCAAGTTCAGTGAGAAAAGCCCGATTGAGCCGGCGCCACTTCCGGAAAAGGTGGTTATCCCCCTGCAGCAGAATATCGGAGCCCCCGCTCAGGCACTGGTCAAGAAGGGAGAAAAGGTCTTAACCGGTCAGAAGATAGCCGATTCGGACAAGTTTGTCAGTGCGCCGATTCATGCCACCGTGTCCGGTGAGGTATCCGGTACCACCATGTTGGTCAATCCCCCCACCGGCCAGCTTATCGAGGCGCTGGTGATAACCTCCGACGGTGAAGACCGCTGGGTCGAACTGAATATTCCACAAAATCCCGATTCCCTCTCCGTAAAGGAGATATTAGAGAAGGTAAGAGAGGCTGGTATTGTGGGGTTGGGAGGGGCTGCCTTCCCTACCCAGGTCAAGCTTTCACCGCCCAAAGATAAAAAAATAGATACCGTCATCCTCAATGGCTGTGAGTGTGAACCATACGTTACCTCAGACCACAGGGTAATGCTGGAATTCGGTGAGAAGGTAATATCCGGATTGAATATTATCAGAAAGGTGCTTTCTCCTCAGATTACCTACATTGCTATTGAGGATAACAAGGAAGATGCCATCAAGCATATGGAAGATCTGATAGCCAGTCTGGGCATGGAGGACTTAAAAATAGTCCCTTTGAAATCGAAATACCCGATGGGAGCTGAGAAGACACTAATAAATATGGTACTTGGTAGAGAGGTGCCGATTGGCGGGCTACCTCTGGATGTCGGGGTAGTTGTCCACAATGTAAGCACCGCCAAGGCAATTCATGACGCTGTCTTTGAGGGCAGACCGCTCATTGAGAGGGTAGTAACCGTCTCCGGTGCGGTAAAAAGCCCTAAAAACCTGCTGACCCGGTTCGGTACCCCCATCAGGACTCTTATTGAGCACTGCGGGGGAATGGTAGGCAATGCCAATAAGGTTATCCTCGGCGGGCCGATGATGGGTATTGCCCAGTTCGACCTTGATTTCCCGGTCGTCAAGGGAACAAACAGTATACTGGTCAAGGAAGACGAGCCGATCAGGGAGCGTGATTGTATCAGCTGTGGCATGTGTATTGAGGCCTGTCCTATGCGTCTGATGCCGACCATGCTGGCGAGATGCGCCAAGGATGGTAGATACGATGAATGTAAAGAGAAATACTACATTGATGACTGTTTTGAGTGTGGCTCCTGTACCTACACCTGTCCGGCAAACATACCGATAGTACAGTACATCAAGGTAGCCAAGAAAGAACTTGCGAAGAGGGTACCCAGTAAATGAGTGAAGTAAGTCAGCTCCTGGTCTCGCCGGGACCCCACCTGTGGAAGAAGCTCTCGGTGAGCAAGATAATGTACCTTGTGGTGATCGCTCTCCTCTTTCCCACCGGTGCGGCAATACACTTCTTTGGCTATCATGCCCTGTCGGTAATTGGCGTCAGCGTGGGTGTGGCCGTGATTACCGAGTATCTTTGCAAGAAGCTGAAGGGTCAGGTCTTCGTAATGGACGGCAGTGCCGTAGTTACCGGCCTTCTCCTTGCCCTGATCCTGCCGCCGCTGATACCACTATGGATGGTAGCACTGGGCGCTGTCTTTTCTATCGCCATTGCCAAGGAAGCCTTCGGCGGCCTGGGACATAATATATTTAATCCCGCCCTGGCGGGAAGAGCTTTCATGTCGATGAGCTTCACTCTGGAGATGACAAGCTGGGTGGCGCCGACCGGCTTCACCGCCGATGCCGTAACCACGGCCACCCCGCTGGGCGAGAGCTTCGTCTGGACGGCAGACAGGCTCTCTCTATATCAGGCAATGTTTCTGGGCAATACCGCCGGTTCGTTGGGGGAAACCTCGGCTCTCTTCATACTGATTGGAGGACTCTTCCTGGTCGGATTAAGGCTGATAAACTGGCGGATTCCCGCAGTATATATCGGAATGGTCGCACTACTCTCCTTTGCCATGGGCCAGGACCCCCTGTTCCACATTCTGGCCGGAGGACTGATGATTGGCGCCTTCTTTATGGCTACCGATTATGTCACCTCTCCGCTGACTAACCGGGGCAAGATAGTCTTCGCTCTTGCTCTCGGGGTATTAACCATACTGATAAGGCGATTCGGCGGAATGCCGGAGGGAGTCTGCTATTCAATCCTGTTTATGAATGCAATAACACCCCTCATTGACCGCTATATTAAGATAAGGCCATATGGTCTGATACAGAAGGTAGAAAGTGCCGGCTAAGGATTTTCTAAAAAAGGCTTTCCCCGTAATTATTCTAACTGCAGTAGTGGCCATCTCGGTGACCGCGCTTACCTATACCGACCGCATGACCCGGGGTGAAATTGAAGCCCAGAAGGAAGCCCAGACGGAGAGCATGCTTTCTGAAATGTTCCCCGAGATGGGCCGATATGAGCTTAGCGACGATATCTACACCATCTACCAGGATGAGGATGAGATCGGCTATGCCTTTATTGCCATCGGGAAGGGGTATGGGGGCAATATTGATATTCTGGTCGGACTTGAGAATGACACGACCCTGAAGGGCATTACCATCATTTCGCATAATGAAACCCCCGGCCTGGGCACCAGAATAACCGAGCCTTCTTTTACCAACATGTTTGCCGGCCTGAATATTAACGATGTGGCCTTAAGGAAAGACGGGGGGCAAATAGACGCCATAACCAGTTCCACGATAAGTTCCGTGGCCGTCATTGATGCCGTCAGGGCTACCGCTGTTGAGAAGGTCAAGTTAATCAAAGCCAGTGAGGAAGGGGGATAAAGATGGGTAAATTCGGCAAGGAGTTTGCCAAAGGGTTAGTCCTCTCTAATCCGGTCTTTGTGCTTGCCCTCGGCCTATGTCCGACGTTAGCCATCAGCACCTCAATCGATAACGCTTTGGGGATGACCCTGGCAGTTCTCATCGTACTGATAGGATCGAACGTAATAATATCTCTGATACGAAGGTTTGTCCCGAATATCACCAGGATTCCCATCTTTATCGTCATTATTGCCACGCTGGTTACCGTGGTTAACCTGATATTTCATGCCAAATTCCCCGACCTCTACGAGTCCTTAGGGATATTTCTTCCCCTGATTGTGGTGAACTGCATCATACTCGGCAGGGCCGAAGCCTTTGCCTCCAAGAACCCGATACTGAACTCGATTGCTGATGCGTTAGGTATTACCGTCGGTTTTATGTTAGCCCTGCTCATAATATCGTTCCTGAGGCAGATACTGGGTACCGGCAACCTGGCAGTATTCGGCACCCATCTCTTTGACCTGCCTGTCCTCAAGGAGCACCCGATAGTAATCTTCATACTACCCCCGGGTGCATTCCTGCTAATAGGACTGATAATGGCGTTGTTCAAAAGGACGGGGGTGATCAAAGAATGAGTGAGTTAGCCGCCGTTTTCATCGGTATGGTCCTTATCAACAACTTCATCCTGGTGAGGTTTCTCGGTCTCTGCCCCTTCTTCGGTGTTTCCAAGAAAATTAGCAGTGCCATCAGCATGGGAGTAGCCGTCACCTTCGTGATGGCTGTTTCCTCCGTCGCCACCTGGCTTATTCGTCACTATATCCTGGTTCCTTACGACATCGAGTATATGGATATCGTCATCTATATCCTGGTGATAGCCACACTGGTGCAGATTATCGAGCTATTCATTAAGAAGACCAATGCTAATCTCTATTTCGCCTTCGGGATATACCTGCCCCTGATTACGACGAACTGTGCCGTGCTCGGCATTACCCTGATCAATGCGACACAGGGCTATTCCTTCACCGGCAGTGTCG
>JAQUOC010000010.1 GCA_028717305.1 Dehalococcoidales bacterium
GGTAAACCGAAGATAACCTCCACCCCTTCCTTCAGCATACTCTCACATACAATCTGGGCGCCTGTCATTCTCATCATCATCTCTCCTACTGGCTAAATACCGCTCCGGTACTGGCGGAAGAGACCCTATCCGCATACCGCTTGAGATAACCGGCCTTCACCCTGGGTTCAAATTCAGCCAGGCTGGCTAAGCGCCGGGATATTTCACTATCATCAAGCTCAACCTCAAGTTTATATTCGGGGATATTAATACTTATTATGTCACCATCCTTCAGAGCAGCGATGGGTCCCCGCCCAGCCGCCTCGGGAGAGACATGCCCGATCGCAGCACCGCGGGTTGCTCCAGAAAAACGACCGTCGGTTATCAATGCTACCTCACTATCCATACCCATACCGCTCAGGATGGAGGTTGGAGTAAGCATCTCTCTCATCCCCGGACCGCCTTTAGGTCCTTCATATCGAATAACCACCACATTACCTGACCTTATTTTATCGTCTAAAATAGCTTTGGTAGCTTCCTCCTCAGAATCAAACACTCTGGCCGGACCACGATGAACCATCATCTCAGGGGCCACCGCCCCCTTCTTCACCACCGCACCCTCCGGCGCCAGGTTGCCGAAGAGGATACAAATGCCACCGCTGGCCGAGTGGGCGCTATCTGCGGAACGAATCACCTTTCTATCTACAAAGCGGCTGCCGACAACAATATCAGCCACCGATTTACCCGATACCGTTCTTGCTCCCAGATTCAGCACCTCTTTAATCTCTTTCATCACCGCCGAGACGCCGCCTGCCGCGTCCAAATCCTCCAAGTGGAAATCTCCAGCCGGCCGCATCTTTACCAGATGAGGGGTACGCTCACTTATCCGGTTAACCATCGGCAGGGTAAAATCCACATCTGCCTCACGGGCTACGGCAATAAGGTGCAGTACCGAATTGGTACTGCCGCCTAACGCCATATCAACAGCAAAGGCATTATGAATAGAGTCCCTGTTGATAATATCGCGCGGCCTAACATCTTCAGCCAGAAGCTTCATGACCTGTCGCCCGGCCTGTTTCGCCAGCCGTACCCGTCTAGCGTCAATGGCCGGAATGGTGCCATTACCGACCAGACCCATCCCCATAGCCTCAGTGGCACAATTCATCGTGTTAGCGGTAAACATGCCGGAACAGCTACCACAACCAGGACAAGCAACCGCCTCAAGCTGCTCCAGTTCCTCTTTCTCCATCTTACCCCTAGCCACCTTGCCGACCGCCTCAAAAATAGAATTGACATCGACGGATTCAACCCCGTCCCCACTACAGAGTCGGCCAGCCAGCATCGGACCGCCACTGACAAAGATGGACGGCAGATTCAACCGGACCGCTGCCATAAGCATCCCGGGGACAATCTTATCGCAATTGGGGATAAACACCAGCGCGTCGAAGCCGTGAGCTTCAGCCAATATCTCCACCGAGTCAGCAATCAATTCCCGGCTGGGCAGACTATATTTCATACCGGTGTGGTTCATAGCGATACCGTCACATACCGCAATGGTATTCACCTCAAAGGGTACACCCCCGCCACCATACACTCCGGACTTAACCGCTTCAGCAATCTGGCGCAGGTGTATATGCCCCGGCACAATCTCACTAAAGCTATTCACAATTCCGACGAAAGGCCGATCCATATCATCAGGTGTACAGCCCAAGGCATACAGCAGAGACCGGTGTGGAGCCCGTTCTACTCCCTTTTTAACCACATCACTCTTCACAGTACTGACTAGCTCCTTCCCCCATTAATAATCAAAAACCGCCCCTATCCGGACGGAACAACAACCTGAAACTATAGCTTTAACCTATTCAAAAAAAACATAGCATAGCACCTGCTCATTGTCAAGCTAATTCGTATCTGTCAATCCTCCATAGCCATTATCTTATTCACCCTTAGCAGATGCCGGCCACCTTGAAATTCACTAGTAAGATAGGCCTTAACTATTTCGGATATTGACCCCCTATCCCGTTCGGCGCTCAGACAGAGGATATTGGCATCGTTATGCTGGCGGGCACGGCAGGCATCGAAGACGCTACAACATAGAGCCGCCCTTATCCCCTTCAACTTATTAGCGGCGATACTCATGCCAATACCGGTATTACATATCAGGATACCATGAGTACAATCACCTCCGGCTACCGCCAGGGCTACCTCTCTGGCGATATCAGGATAGTCCACCGGATCGGCAGTGTAACAGCCAAAGTCCTCGACACTGTGTCCTGAGTCACCAACCAGGCTGATCACAAATTGCTTGATATCCAATCCTCTGTGGTCACACCCAATAGCAATACGCACTAATCGACCCTCCCTCCTAAAATAATACTAGCACACACCTTCTTCAGTTCGCCAAAATCTATCGCTCCCTTTCGTAAAACCACCGGTACCTCTCCGGTGACATCAACTATGGTGGACTCCCGACCACCCGGACAGCGACCGCCGTCAATAACCAGATCGATTTTGTTACCGAATTGAGCATGCACATCATCAGCCGTCAGTGCACTCGGTCTGCCGCTCAGATTAGCACTGGTACCCGAAATAGGCGCCCCCAGCCCCAGAGCAAGAGCAACTGGTACAGGGTGGCCTGGAACGCGAACGGCCACGGTAATACCTCCGGCGGTAACAATTCCCGGGACAACCCTGGACTTATATAAGACCAGAGTTAAAGGACCGGGCATGAACTTTTCCACCAGCAGCCGAGCAACCGGCGGTACCGGTTCGGCAACCTCGTTTATCTGTAGCGTACTGGACAAAAGTAGAGGCAGCGCCATCCCCAGTGGCCGTTCTTTTACCGCATAGACCCGTTCCACCGCCCGGTGAAGGTAAGGGCAGACCCCCAAGCCATAGACAGTATCAGTAGGAAAAGCAACGACGCCCCCACCCCTGAGGACGGCAACACCCTCGCGGACCTGGTTTTCAACACCCGAAGGGAGCCCGGTTAACACTCCATACCACCTAGGGGAAATTTCGCTTTCACTCTTGACGCCAGTATACCATAATGATAATCTTTGAGATATAATGACCGAGGACGGATCACAAGAGACATCAAGCAGCCACCGCGTAACCACCAGCGGCGATATTGAAGTATCTACCTATCTGGAGATTGCCAAAGAGCTGGGTGGTGAACAGCCGGCGGCGGCAAAAGAAGCTGCCCCCAGCGCCGAGCGCGAGACTATCGTTGTCATCGACTTCGGCTCTCAGTACAGCCTGCTCATCGCACGGCGGATACGAGAATGTCAGGTATATTGTGAACTGGTATCATATGACACCCCGTGGGAAAAGATTGCCCCGTTAAACCCCAAGGGATTTATCCTCTCCGGCGGACCGGCCAGTGTCTATACACCGGAGGCGCCTCTGGCGCCGGCCTATATCTATGAAAACAACCTACCGGTGCTGGGGATATGCTACGGAATGCAGGTGATAACTCACCAGCTGGGAGGCAAGGTCACCCAGGGGAAAAGGCATGAATACGGACATGCCGTCCTCCATGTTGCCGATGTAAACTCGCCCCTGCTTGTCGATTTACCTACCCCCGCCCCGGTATGGATGAGCCACGGCGACCAGATTGAAGAAATGCCGCCTGGCTTCAGCACCCTGGCCTATACTGAAGGCTCGCCATTTGCTGTAATGGGTAATGATAAGAGAATATTTGGTCTCCAGTTTCACCCTGAGGTAGCTCATACACCAAATGGTAAGACCATCCTGAAGAATTTTGCCTACCGGATATGCGGATGCCAGGGGAACTGGACTATGGGCAGCTTCATCAGGGATAGTTTGGACAGGATAAAGGAGCAGGTAGGCGGCGGTAGAGTCATCAATGCCCTTTCCGGAGGAGTTGATTCTGCGGTAGTAGCTACCCTCATTCACCAGGCTATTGGCAACCAGCTTACCTGCATCTTTGTTAATAACGGACTGCTACGCCGTCAAGAGGCGGAAAGAACCCTCAAAGTCTTCCGTCGTAACCTGGGGATGAATACCATTCATGTTGATGCCAGTGAAAGATTCCTCAACCGTCTGCAGGATGTAATCGACCCCGAGCAGAAACGCAAGGTTATCGGAGAGGAATTCATCAAGGTCTTCGAGGAAGAAGCCGCTAAGATAAGCAAGGTAGATTTCCTGGCCCAGGGTACCCTCTACCCGGATGTTATCGAAAGTGCCTCTTCCGGAAGCAAAGCCTCAGCCAAAATAAAAACACATCACAATGTCGGCGGACTACCCGCCAAGATGACGCTCAACCTGGTTGAACCCCTGCGCTACCTGTTCAAGGATGAGGTACGACAGGTAGGCCTGGGACTAGGTCTTCCCGAGGAGATGATATGGCGACAGCCGTTCCCCGGCCCCGGTCTGGCCATCCGTATCATTGGTGAGGTAACCAGAGAGAAACTGGAAATACTTCGTAGTGCCGACTGGATTGTAATGGAAGAGATCAAGCAGGCAAAACTGTACCGTCAGCTATGGCAGAGCTTTGCCGTACTCACCGACGTCAAAAGCGTAGGGGTAATGGGTGACTTCAGAACCTATGGCTACCTGGTTGCCGTGCGTGCCGTAACCAGCGACGACGCAATGACCGCCGATTGGGCACGGCTGCCCTACGAACTGCTGGCCAAGATTTCTAACCGCATCGTCAACGAGGTACCCGGAGTAAACCGGGTCGTCTACGACATAACCTCCAAACCACCATCGACTATAGAGTGGGAGTAATGGAGGGGTAAGGTTAACCAAAGAGGAGGGGAGTCAAGGATGTATAAAAAACAAAAACCGATCATCATCCTGGGAATTATACTGGGAGCAATCTCAGTTGTACTTGGAGTCTATACACCGGTACTAATGCGCGCTCAGACTCCGGTACCGGAGCAGTCTCCACACGAAACAATAAACTTCCAGCTGTCAACAGACACCACTCCGGGGAACACCGATGAGTACGACTCTCACAGCTTCTCTCTCTACCTCGAGCGCGGGCAAGAACTGTATCTATCATTCTATGCCGAGGGAGCGGCGGTGATGCTCCGAGTTACCACACCGTCCGAGGAAGTACTGGGATACCAGACCAGCACCGGCAAAGCCGGGAACATAAAGGACACGGGACTGGGACGTCTGGAGAAGGGTAGGGTAGTGGCGGCTGCGGAAGGACATTTCATCTTCATCGCTCCTGAAAATGGCTTCCATTTGATTAATATTAAATCAAGCACGCCCCAGGGCGAGATAGCAGTACAGGTAGAGTACGAGATTACATAGAGGGGGAGAGGAAAACGCTGAAGGTACTGGTAGTTGGTAGCGGGGCCAGGGAACATACCCTGGTCTGGAAGCTGGCCGGTAGTCGCAAGGTCAAGGAGATTTATGCCGCCCCGGGTAACGCCGGTACGGCTCAAATTGCCCACAACCTAGACATTAAGCCCACCGACATAGAGGAATTGGCTAAAACAGCACAGGAAAAGGGCATCGATCTTACCGTGGTTGGACCGGAGGCTTCACTTGCCGGCGGCATCGTCGATCATTTCCAGAGCATCGGAATACCCATCTTCGGTCCCAGCAAAGCAGCCGCCGAGATAGAGTCAAGCAAGGTGTTTGCCAAGAAGCTAATGCAAAAGCATGATATTCCCTGCGCCAGAGGGATCAGCTTCTCCGAATACAGCAAAGCGAAAAGGTACATCGAACAGCAGACAACCCCTATTGTCGTCAAGGCGGACGGCCTGGCTGCCGGCAAGGGGGTAACCGTCGCCCGCTCAATCCAGGAAGCCATCGATACGCTATACCAAATTATGGAAGCCAAAATCTTCGGCACCGCCGGGGACAGGGTGGTTATTGAAGAATGCCTGACCGGAAGAGAGATGAGCTCTTTTGCCTTTACCGATGGCAGCACCGTAATCCCACTTGTCCCGGCGTGCGATTACAAACCGGTATTCGATGGGAACCGGGGACCGAATACCGGAGGCATGGGTAGCTACAGCCCGCCATACTTCACCAGCCCACAGCTGGACAAAGAAATAGCCGAAATCATCCTCAAACCTGCGGTAAAGGCGCTGGCCACAGAGAAAAGGCCTTATAAGGGTGTTCTCTACGGAGGATTAATGATCACCGAGGACGGGCCAAAGGTGATAGAGTTCAATGCACGCTTCGGCGACCCGGAGACACAGGTGGTTCTCCCTCTCTTAAAAACGGACCTGGTAGACATCATGCTGGCAATAATCAGTGGCAATCTTAACCGGATAGATATAGAATGGAGCGGGAATGCCTGTGTCGGCGTGGTAATGACATCAGGAGGTTATCCCGGAAGCTACCGGACGGGATTCCCGATCAGCGGACTGGATAACCTGGACAAAGACATTATGGTATTTCACGCCGGCACCAGAGCAGGCACAACACGAGGACAGGTATTAAGCTACGGAGGACGGGTGCTTACCGTAGCCGCTACCGGTAAAAGCATCGCTGAGGCCAGAGAAAAGGTCTATCAAAACATATCACGAATTAACTTCGAGGGCTGTCATTACCGTAAAGACATCGCTCTGGTGTGAGCAAAGGGCCCGAGGAAGACTCTGTCCATTTACAAATAACTTCTTGCTTTCTTCTCGGAAAGAGGAGAAGGGCTTGAGGAGGTGAGATTAATATATGCCGTTAGTAGCCGTAGTTATGGGCAGTAAATCGGATACCGAATCAATGCGACCGACGCTGGAGTCACTCGGTAAGCTGGGTATTGATTATGAGCTAAGCGTAATGTCAGCCCACCGCAACCCGGAAAAGGTACGTAGATTTGGATTGGATGCCAGAAGCAGGGGGATTGAAGTTATTATCGCCGCCGCCGGCGGTGCCGCCCACCTGCCTGGAGTCATAGCCAGCTGGACAACTATACCGGTCATCGGCGTACCGCTCACTGGTAGTGAACTAAATGGTCTTGATGCCCTCTATTCCATAGTCCAGATGCCGGCCGGAATACCAGTAGCCTGCGTGGCAATCGGTAGTGCCGGGGCCAAGAACGCCGCTTATCTGGCAGCGGAAATCCTGGGTCTGAAGCATGATGAGATAAGAAATTCCTACGAGAAATATAGAAGCGATTTACAGGGAGATAACAAATGATTGAACGATATTCCCGACCACAAATGAAAAGCGTCTGGTCAGACGAGAACAAATTCAACAAATGGCTCGAGGTAGAGATTGCCGTCTGTGAATCCTGGGCGGAACTGGGTGTCATTCCCAGAGAGGCGGTCCCCAAGATAAAGCTGGCCCGTGTCAATCTTAAACGTATGGAGGAAATTCTCAAAGAAACTCACCACGACGTTACTGCCTTTCTTAGTTCCGTAGCCACAAGCCTGGGTAAAGAATCACGCTTTATCCACCTCGGTCTTACCTCATCGGATGTAATTGATACTGCCCTCAGCCTGCAGCTTATCGAGGCGATAGAGATACTGAACCAGGATATCAAAGAACTGATTTCGGTACTGGCGCAACAGGCGATAAAGCATAAATACACGGCTATGATTGGCCGTACGCACGGTATCCATGCCGAACCGCTCTCCTTCGGACTGAAGCTGGCAATATGGACCGAGGAAATGAAACGTCACCGCCAGAGGCTTGCCGCCGCCAAGAGGGCTATCACCGTCGGCAAAATTTCGGGGGCAGTCGGTACCTACGCCACCCTGCTCCCGGAACTTGAAGAGAAGACCTGCGCCAGACTGGGGCTTTCACCAGCACCGGTATCGAATCAGATTATACAGCGTGACCGTCACGCTCAATTCACCACTACACTGGCAATAATCGCCAGTTCATTAGAGAAATTCGCCACCGAAATCAGGGCGCTGCAAAAGACCGAGGTCCGGGAAGTGGAGGAACCCTTTGCAACCGGTCAGACCGGCTCTTCAGCCATGCCTCACAAACGTAACCCCGAGCTCTGCGAGCGGATCTGCGGACTGTCTCGACTGCTGAGAGGCTACGCCCTGACCTCAATGGAGAACATCGCATTATGGCACGAACGGGATATCAGCCACTCCTCAACAGAGCGTATCATTCTTCCCGATGCCTGTCTCGTCCTCGACTACTGTCTCAGTCTTTTTGCATCTATAATGAGAGGACTACTGGTCTATCCCCAGAAGATGAAAAAAAATATCGACCTTACCAAGGGACTGGTCTTCTCACAAAGGGTAATGCTGACCCTTATCGACAAGGGTCTATCCCGTCAAAAAGCATACGAGCTGGTACAGCGAAATGCAATGAAGACCTGGGAGAAGAACAGGGATTTCTTGAAGCTGCTTAAGGCCGATACCGAGATTACCGCTATCCTGGCTCCGGAAGAGCTTGAACCGCTTTTCAACGAGCAGTACTACTTGCGCTACATCGACGACATCTTCAAGAGAATCGGCCTGACTTCAGCACAGTGGAAGGAAAAGACGACTGCCGCGGAAGACAAGAACATGGTGCCGAGGTCAATATGAGCACTCGCCCTGTTTTACTGAAAAGTGACCTACCCCTGCCAGTATTTTCCCGGGGCAAGGTACGCGACACCTATGACCTGGGCAACCGGCTGCTAATCGTAACCACCGACCGCATCTCCGCCTTCGATGTAGTACTACCCTGTGGCATACCCGATAAAGGTATGGTGCTCAACAGACTTTCCGCCTTCTGGTTCCGAAATACAGAAAGTATACTAGACAACCACCTGATAGAAATAGTTGATGATGTAAGCTGCCTGGACAAATACCTGCCGGCGGCAGACCGCTTTGCCTATCCCGCTTATCTTGAGGCAAGGTCCATGATTGCCAAGAAAGTGAAGGTCATTCCGGTTGAATGCGTTGTTCGCGGCTACCTCTCCGGATCAGCCTGGGCAGAGTATCAAAAACAGGGTACAGTTAACGGCGAACCGCTACCGGCAGGGCTTAAGGAAAGTCAGGAGCTACCCGAACCATTATTCACACCGACAACCAAGGCAGAAACAGGGCACGACCTGCCCCTCAATGCCTATGAGCTAAAAGAAATGGTAGGGGAAAAGATGGCCCGTGAACTCAAGGGAAAAAGTATGGCCATCTATAACTACGCAAGAGAGTACGCCAGAGACATTATCATCGCCGATACCAAGATGGAATTCGGTCTGGATGGTGACCGGCTCATTCTAGTCGATGAACTGCTAACCCCGGACTCGAGCCGGTTCTGGGATGCCGGACTCTACAAGGTGGGACAATCCCAACCCAGCTATGATAAACAGCCGGTACGTGACTGGCTCGCCGGTTCAGGATGGAATAAAGAACCTCCGGCTCCTATGCTGCCGCCGGAGGTCATCGAAGCTACCACTATAAGATACCGGCATGCCTACGAAAGGCTGGCCGGCAAGAAGCTGGGATAGAATTCAGTCTAACGTACTAACCTTCGAGAAACTCCTTGGTGCTGGGTAATTCACCCCTGATTCGCTCATCGATTCGGGTAGCCTTATCTAGAGCTCTACCCAGGGCCTTGAACAAGGCCTCCGCTTTGTGGTGGTCATTGACACCGTAGAGAAACCTGGCGTGGAGATTTACCCTGGCTTCGACAGCAAAGGTCTCCAGGAAGTGGCGGACCAGGTCGGTGGGAAAACCGAACATATCATTATCGCTAAAAGGCAAATCCAATACCGTATATCCCCGACCGCTCAGGTCTACAACCACCTCTGCCAGGGCATCATCCATCGGTACAGCTGCATCGGCCATCCTGACAATACCCCTCCTCTCACCCAATGCCTGAGCAAAGGCTTTACCCAGGGTAATGGCGACGTCCTCTACTACGTGATGTTGATCAACACCGGTCGCTGAAAGCTTTATGTCAAATAGACCGTGCTGGGATAACTGGGCCAGCAAATGATCTAGCATCCTGATACCGCTGTTCATATCCCATTTGCCGCTGCCGTCAATATTAAGCGAAAGGCTGATGTCGGTCTCCTTGGTCTCCCTTTTTACAACGGAATTTCGATTAGCCATTTATCTCCTCCCCTATTTTCTGGAGTGCCCTGATCAGAATATCGGTATGCTCCGGTTTACCCACGCTGATACGAATGTAATTCTCTAGTACCGGGGTATTGAAGTAGCGAACCTGGATGCCTCTTCTCTGAAGTTTATCACAGAGCTCACCGGCCATGGCACCCAGTACCGAGCAAAGGATGAAGTTAGCCCGCGAGGGAAAGGGTTCTAAAAACTTAAACTTTTTCAGTTCATTAAAAAGCCTTTCCCTTTCGGCGATTATCGCCCTCACGTTATCCATCAAGTAATCCAGGTCCTTCAGCGACTCACGAACAGCGACGATTGCCGCCACATTCACATTATAAGGGAGCTTAATCTTCATCAGGTAATCGGCAACTATAGGGGGGAAAAAGCCGTAACCAATCCTGAGGCCGGCAAGTCCGGCCCACTTACTGAATGTTCGCAGCACCATCAGGTTGTGGTACTGACCCATCAGCGGCGCCACGGTTTCTCCGGCAAATTCGAAATAGGCTTCATCCACTACTACCGGCAGCCCGGAAGCAACTATCTCAAGGATATCCTTCTCAGCAGCCAGGTTCCCGGTAGGGTTATTAGGATTATCAATAAATATCATCCTGGTCCTTTTGCTTATTGCTGCCTTTATCTCGGCAACATTGATACCAAAGCCCTTGCCTCTGGGCACCTCGACAAGTCTGCCGCCGCAGATTCCAGCGCTGAAACGATACATAATGAAGGCAGGAGCGGTCACTATCACCTCGTCCCCCGGTTCAACGAAGAGGCGAAAAAGAAGGTCGATCAACTCACAGCTGCCATTACCGGATACGATATGTTCGGCACCGATTCCGGTATATGCCTCAATCAATCTGCTCAGTTCCTGCTGTCCGGCATCGGCATAGGTATTTATCTCACGAAAGGAGGCAAGAGCCCGGTTGACTCGCGGCGAACAGCCGTAGGGGTTCTCATTAGCATCCAGCTTGATGACGCTCTCCAAGGGAACATCAAGCTCTCCAGCCAGGTTTTCCGGTGACTTCCGGGCGCTGTAACCCCCAAAAGCGACCAGGCCGGGGCGTATGAATCTCTCTATCCCGCCATCACCTGACATTCTTTACCCAACCCTCCTATCATAAAACTGAACCGCCCCATATTTTAGCACGAATTGCCGGATTATCCTACATAATAACCAGATACATACGTCGTAATTGTAACTCGTACCGAAATAGAAAGAAGAGGAAGCCCCCAAAGACCTGACCATGTTACAGAAACAATGGTCTGTCTATGACAGCTTCCTCTTATTATTCTCTCTTGTCAGGCGAATCTTCGATAGCCTGCTCTCTATTAATTCCGAACGGCTAGAATGGAACCTCTAGTCCTTCTTATAGTCCCGGGCTACCGCAGCGCTGAGTGCCTTTTTATCCTCAAGTTTATCAAGACCCAGTTCTGCTAATTTTGCCTTGCTGGGAACGCCTTTAGCCCAATCTTTTGTCTCCCAGTACTCTTGCAGAATCGCCTGCCAGGGGGGTACCTTACCGGCAGCACCACCCTCTTTATGGGGTTTGGTAAAGCGCTCCTGCATCACGTTTTCCTTCTCCGGCACCATGCCCATGTTCAGGTTGAATACCTGCTGCATACACACGATACGCTCACCCATCTTCTGAGCCTCGGCAGGGGTTACATCCCAGCCAGTTATGGCGTTAAGCATGTTAACCTGATCGGCCAATGTCACCCCGGAGAAGAAATAGAAGAAACACCAGGTCAGGCTGTTCCAGAATTGCTGGATATCCTGATAGATAGCACCGGCATAGCCCTTCTTGGCCACATCAAACCTGTCGGTCCCTTCGGTAATACCTATCTCAGGCAGAAGAGCACCCAGGTCAAAAGCCTCGGCAAAACCATGCAGGTGACAACCGCCTCTCGTCGAGGCAATGGTGGTTATCGTCTGACCCCAGAAAGCCCTCGGGTCGTGCGCCCCCACAGTTTGCCCCAGGGACTCCTGGGCATAGAGTTGAGTTCCCGGTATGTGGTCGACACAGGCCCTTAGCCCCTCGGCGAACAGGTTGCCGATACCTTCCCGCCTGGCTATCTTCTCTGTCATTTTGATCAGAGCATCCCCACTCCCCCACTCCAGCGCTATACCGTCGGTATCCTCTTTGGTTATCAAACCGTGCTCGTAACACTCAAAAGCCCAGCCCAGCACGCCGCCGAGATCGATGGTATCTATGGTATAGCGATTGGCCATCTCATTAGCCCTGACTATCGCACCCAGATCATCAATGAGTAGATTAGAACCGATCATACCCAGTGTCTCAAACTCCGGACCGCCTGTATCCGCAGGAAAGTACTTCGGGTTGGTAATCCTGCGGTGGCATCCCATGATACAGGCAGGGCAGGGCCACCGTTTGATCTGAAGCTCCTCGGTAAAGTACGGGGTACCTATCTTAGCCGCCCCTTCCGTCCAGGTGTCCATAGCAAAATTCTTCATCGGCAGGAGCCCGTTTTCCTCCCGGGGTACTACCGCTGAAGCCTGACCGTGTTCGGCGTTATCCTTGGTGAAGGGTGCATCCTTGGCCCTGGCCAAGATTTCCTTATACACTTCCCGGAGCTTACCTTCATCGGCGATGGGCGGCTTAAGGGTTCCTCTGATGACTAAAGCCTTCAGGTTCTTCGACCCCATCACGGCACCCATGCCGCCACGGCCGAAATAGCCGTGGTTATCGTTGGCGATGCAGGCAAAGCGCACCAGGTTCTCCCCGCCGGGTCCGATACAGCTCACCGCCGCTTTGGCATCAACTGACTCCTTCAATGCCGCTGTTGTCTCGACGGCATCCAGACCCCATAAGGAGCTGGCGTCCCTGATTTCAGCCTTACCATCATTGATCCAGAGATAGACCGGACTGGCTGCTCTTCCCGTAATCACCACAGCATCAAAGCCAGCCCTTTTCAACTCAGGCCCGATGTGCCCTCCGGCATTAGCCTCCCCCCAGTATCCACTGAGCGGAGCCCTTGCCGCACAAGAACACCTGCCGGCGCTGGCGATATTCGCCGCCTGGTACGGTCCGGTAGCGAAGACAAGCACATTGCCCGGCCCGAGCGGGTTGGTATTCCTGGTCACATGCTCGGAGACTATCCTCGTCGCCAGGCCAACTCCACCCAGATACTTCCTGGCGAAGGCTTCATCAAATGTAGCCTCACTAATCTTTTTACTGGACAGGTCTACCCACAGAATCTTACCCCAGTAACCACCTTTCAGCATCAGCAGTCCTCCTTGAGTTATTTATTTATGACCGACGGTCAATCAACCGGCAAACATGGGCGGGATAATCGAGATGACATCCCCTTCCTCAAGCCTGGTGCTAATCCCATCAAAGGATTGAATGGGCAGGCGGTTCTTCATTATCTGAATGCGCATCTTAAGCTTACCGGAATCATCGAACACACTCTGCCGACACCGGGGCGAATCACACAAAGTATCCAAAAGGTCCTTTATACTAGCCCCCTTACCCAGTTCAACCTCCCGTTCCTCAACACCAAATACCTCCTTCAGGGCCGCAAAAAACTTTACTTTAACCTTCATAAGCTACTCTGACTACCACAATCCCTACAATGGGGATTCTTTTCCAGCGGGATTTCGTCCATCTCCACCTTCAGTCCATCCCATATCAGGAGACGATCCTCCAGAAGCTCACCCATCCCAAGGATATATTTTATCACCTCACCTGCCTGAAGGCAACCGATAACACCGGGGGTTACCCCGACCACAGCTGGAGTTGCTGGCGGAGGAGCTTCGGGGAAAATACACCTCAAACAGGCTGTACGATCGGGAATGATGGTGGTCACCTGCCCGTAGAACCCCTGGACGGCACCATGAAAGAAAGGGATTTTTCGGGATAACGCCGCCCGGTTCAACACATAACGGGTGCTAAAGTTATCCATTGCATCGACAATCATATCGTAACCAGCGACAAGCTCTTCGACATTATCTCTATCTATCGTTGCCGAGATAGCCTCCAGCTTCACGTTGGCATTCATCTTCTCCAGTTTCTCCTTCGCTGAAGTTACTTTTTCCCTGCCGACGTCGCAATCCCAGTGCAGTATCTGCCGGTTCAGATTAGACGGCTCGACAATGTCGTTGTCAACCACCCTGATACTACCGATCCCGGCTGCAGTAAGATACGCTAACACCACAGAACCAAGCCCTCCCGCACCGGCAACGAAGACCTTCGCTTTCTTAAGCTTCTTCTGGCCGTTCTTACCGAAGATGCTGATCTGCCTCCGGTATCTCGCTATTTCATTCCCGGTCAATACACCAAGTACCACTTCAGTAACCTCTGTAATTCACCTATCGAGCCGCTTTTCCATAGCCCGGGCATGGGCCTCAAGTCCTTCGGCCCGAGCGATGACAACCGCAACCGGGCCAATTCTTTTGACATCAGCCTCATTGAGACCAACAACATTGATAAACTTGATAAAATCGCTCACATTGAGCGGCGAGCTAAACCGAGCCGTTCCCCCGGTAGGTAGAACATGGCTCGGTCCGGCCACATAATCACCCAGCACCACCGTCGATCGCCCGCCGACAAAGACACACCCGGCATTGGAGACCCTATCAACCCAGCCGGCGGCACCGTTACCAACCAGGCAAAGGTGCTCCGGGGCATACAGATTAGCCAATTCTATCGCCTCATCGATACCGGCTACCACTACTATCCTGCCACCGGTCCTTAAGGACTCAGCAACGATCGCTCTACGAGACAGTCCGGCCAACTGTCGCTCAACCTCAGCGTCAACCTCATCAGCCAGCCGGGATGAAGTGGTGATCAGAATAGCCGATGCCAGCGGGTCATGCTCCGCCTGGGCCAAAAGGTCAGCGGCACAGTAGCCGGCATCAGCAGTATCATCAGCAATAATGATTACCTCGCTCGGCCCCTGCAGTCCGTCAATATCAACCACCCCATAGACCAATTTTTTGGCTAAAACAACGAAGATATTACCGGGACCACAGATTTTATCCACCTTTGGTACAGACGCCGTACCAAAAGCCAGGGCAGCGACCGCCTGAGCACCGCCAATACAAAAGATGCGGTCAACGCCGGCGATATCAGCAGCCACCATGGTGGCCGGTGGGATCACCCCACCCGACTTTGGTGCCGAGGCCAGGATAGTCTCCTTAACGCCGGCGACCTTAGCCGGTATAGCAGTCATCAGGACCGTTGACGGATAGGCAGCGGTACCGCCGGGAGCATAAAGACCGACGCGCTCCAGGGGACGTACCAGCTGACTCAAACCCCCCGCGGTAAACCCCTTGCCGATGCTGTCTCTTTGACTGGAATGAAAAGAGGTTATCCGCCCGGCAGCCAGTTTGAGCGCCGCCACCAGCCCGGAATCAACCTCGCTATAAGCGCTGGCTATCCTTCGCTCGTCTACCTCCAGGCAGTCGAGTTCCACACCATCAATCTTCGAGGTAAAATCAAGGAGGGCTTCATCACCCCTGCTGCGTACCTCAGCGATAATATGTCTGACCGCCTGCTCCGGGTCATCACAGCCGAACATCTCTTTCAGCTTCTGCTTAAGGAACGGCGAGACCTGATGAAAATCATCGGAAACCTGCCGCGACAACGCTGCTTTTGCCGGCGAAAACCCGCTAATTCTCTCCAATTCAGGTACCCCCCAAAGCATATCTCAGAGACTCAATGATCGCATCCATCCTTTTTCTCTTGACAGAGCTTAAGACGCTACCGGTACGACCGATCAAACAGGCCGTCGACTGGAAGAGGGTATCGATAATCTTGAGATTATTCTTGGCCAGCGTTTGGCCGGTCTGTGTATTCTCAATCAAAAGGTCGGCATCCTCCGGCAAGAAAGCCTCGGTAGCCCCCCAGGTAGGAACTATCCGGTATGACCCCAGGTGATTATCCCGGGCATATTTGTCGGCGATATTGACATACTCTGAAGCCACCCTGAACGATACCGTCCGCTCAATTCCGAGCTGCCGCAAGCCGTCGATATCAGACACCGGCAGGTCTTTGACTACCACCGCCACTATCTTAACCCAGCCGAATTTAAGATCAAGAAGCTCCGTTATCGGGCTGGAGGGAAACTGGTAAAGGTGCTCCCTAACCCAGTCCCTACCGGTAATGGCAAGATCAAAGTTCCCGTTGGCTACCTGAAGTGGCATATCCTGGGGCCTGATTAACTTAGCCACTACTCCATCCAGACCTACTACCGGTCGTCGATTACCGGTCAACGAGGGATAGTCATCAACCTGTATGCCGGCCTTAACCAGAAGTTCAAGGGTAGGCTGCTGCTGATGCCCGTCAGGCAAGGCTAAACGGACTGCATCGCGATCCGCCGCAGAATAAGATTGCCCGACCTCAGCCGACATTCTACTTTCCGGCGCCGGAGATGATGCTTTCTTACCGGGAGCAAGAGCCGGATTGTCTTCGAGGGAGGACAGCACCTCGCTCATATCCTTAGTCTCCCAGCTATCCCTATTGGCAATGAGAAAAGCACTGTAACGCAGGGTTTCACTTAACGGCAGAAGACCGTAATCAAAATGACTCTCCCCTATTCTCCCCGGAATAAGAGCCAGGTCGGCACTCTCGGGAGGATAGACTTCAGCCCCACCCCACAGAGGAAAGACGCTGAACCGTCTGAAACGGAGATTAAGTGCCAGAGACTCGGCAAGATTGGGGTACTCGCTGGCAATACGTACCGTACTCACACTTGAGCCCATCCCGTCTAATGAAGACAACCCGCCGGAGATACAGCCAACCAGATATAAAACGCCGCCTCCGTAGCCTAAATCCTTTACCTTAACCAGAGCGCTGCTGGGATATTTAACCAGCAGCTCTTCAATCCAGTCCAGCCCGCAGACCCCTAAATCATAGTTTCCTATCGCCACCTGGATAGGAACATCTTTCTCATGAAACACCTTGGCGGAGAGGGCAGGAAATCTATTCGAACCGAGACGATAGAGTCGAGTATCTTTGTGGTATCCGCTTAAGCCCCATCCAGCACGCTGGAGCAGGTCCGCTGTCTCTTCCAGAAGGCGCCCCTTAGGCAGGGCTATCTTTATCGCCATTACTCTCACCCAGTAGAGTCAGAACCTCACCGGCGGTCTCAAGCTCAATATCTTTGATTTTAAGACTATCATGCATAATAAACGAAGGTGCTTCGTTCCGGACATCCAGCAGCCACCTGAGATTGGATGGCTGTTGACCCTCAAGCAAAAGCTCGGCAACATAGCCCGCATCACGGAGGTAAGCGGTAATATCCAACCCCTTTTTGACCGCCTCCCGCTCAACCTTAACCAGAACTCTTTGCTCTAAAGGTCCCGCCAGAGCGGCTGGCTCAATCAGATTCATCAGGCAGTCAAAGTAGAGGGCAAAGCCGGAAGCCGGAATATCACCACCACCCATCAGAGGAATAAGGGCATCGTACCTTCCCCCACCGCCTATCTTATCTCCGTTATGAAAGAGCTGAAAAATCACACCGGTGTAGTACTCAAAACCCTTGCCCGAAGTTATGTCAATCTGGTAGTCGCAGCCGACGGCATCAAGCAGTTCGACAATGCTGATAAAATCATCAACAATGGGGACAAGCTCGGGCACGCTCCGGCCGAATAGAGCCCTTAAGTTCTTGAGGAAACCAGGAGTCCTTCCTTCAAGGTCAAGCAGCGAAACCATAGCTCTGCCCAGATCAGGCCTCTCTGCCTTTATGCGGGCAAAGGCCTCGCTATCACCATCCAGAACCTGGTCAAATATCCTGGCCTGCTCTTTATCACTCAGACCCAGTTCCGAAAGCAAGCTCCTTACCAGACCGGCGTGGGACAGCTTTAACTCCACGCTCTTAATCCCCATCTTGGCCAGCACCTCTAAGGCCAGCAAGATCAACTCGACATCGGCAAGGGCAGAGCTTATTCCTATCAGCTCAACTCCCCCCTGCCACCTTTCCCTAGTCTCCTGGCCGGTCTCCTCAAACCTGAAGATATTGCTGGTATAGAAGAGCCGGGCCAGCTTCTTATCGGCGATATTGTCAATATAGAGCCGGGCCAGTGGGATAGTGCCATCAGGCCGTAGTACCAGCCTCTGCCCGCTCCAGCCATCCCAGTCGAGGAAAGAATATACCTTACTCAACATGGCGGGTGTCAGAGTCCCCGTCGAGGTAAACAGGTTAAGGTACTCGAGTACCGGAGTCTTTACCTCTTCGTAGCCCCACTTAAGACAACACCGCCGGAAAGCTTTCTCGACGAAGCGAAAGCGTAACATCTGCTCCGGAGTCATGTCCCGGCTGCCTTTACACCTCTGAACTCTCACAGCATATATTCCATTAAGTTTAGTATGTAGATTCTATACCAAATTCACCCGGCCGTTCAAATATGAAAGTAAGGAACCAATTAATATTATCAGATCAATCATAAATAACGAAGCGTCTCCGGTTTACACCGGGTACACAATCAAGATATAATTCACTAATATGGGGTATGTTACCCTAATGGGTGTGTTTGTGCCAAAAACTATCCGTCTTGCGCTACTAATAGGAGTATCGGCTATCGCCGCTATCGCCATCGCCACTACCGGCGGAGTTCAAGCAGCCGATAACAGAATTGATGTGCTCCACGTCGATGGAACCATCACACCGGTCACCGCCAACTACATTGACCGCGGCATCAACCAGGCCGAGCAAGAAGGCGCCGTTGCCTGTATTATCGAGCTGGACACGCCCGGTGGACTGGACACTGCTATGCGTGATATTGTCCAGGATATCGTCAGCGCCGAGATTCCGATAGTGGTATTTGTCTCACCTTCGGGAGCAAGAGCAGCCTCAGCAGGGGTATTTATTACCATGTCCGGCCATGTCGCCGCCATGGCACCAAATACGGCCATCGGAGCCGCACATCCGGTAGCCATCGGCACCGATGGGGAAGCTGCCATGTCAGAGGAGATGGAGGAAAAGGTCATCAATGACGCCGCCGCTTATATCAGAAGCATTGCCGGAGGGCACGGACGCAACATGGAGTGGGCGGAAAAAGCGGTCAGGGAGAGCGTTTCCGCTACCGAGAAGGAAGCCCTCGAGCTTAATGTTATCGACATAGTTGCCACTGACCTGGGAGATCTGTTATCACAGATGGACGGCAGGCAGGTAACCATGCTCGATGGCAGTACGATTATCCTCCATACGGAAGGGGCCAGGACCAACCACAACCCGATGAGTAATATCGAAAGCTTTATGCTCGCCATCAGCGACCCCAATATCGCTGTCATTCTGCTCAGCCTGGCCATACTCGGCATCACGGTGGAAATATACAGCCCCGGGCTCATCTTCCCCGGCGTTTTTGGCGGCATCTGCGCCTTTCTAGCCGCCTACTCCCTGGGCTTATTACCGATAAACTACGCCGGTATTGCCCTGCTCGCCCTGGCCGGCGGTCTGTTTGTCGCCGAGATATTCACCGCCAGCTTCGGAATATTTACAGCGGGAGGCATAGCCTCACTGGTTATTGGCCTCCTAATTCTATTCAGCGGGAGGCCCACATTGTTTCAACCAGACCCATGGTTAGTGCCAACTATAGCAGCAGTAATCGGCAGCATCACTGCCTTCATCGTCTACCGGGTGGTCCGGAGCCACCGGCGGCAGGCAGAAACAGGAAGAGAAGAACTGATAGGCAAGACCGCCACGGTCAAGGTAATACTCAAACCGAAAGGCACGATTCTCTACAAGGGAGAACTCTGGACAGCAATACTAGACCAAGGCCAGGCTAAGCCTGGAGAGGAGGTGATTATAACCAAGTCTGACGGCCTGATTCTCCACGTAAGCAGAAAACAATAAAATTGAAATTAAGGAGGTTTAATTAATGAGTGGTACTGTAATCGCTATAATCGTTGTGGCCGCGATACTCTGCGCCATATTCCTCCCGGCGGCAATAAAGATTCTCCGGGAATATGAAAGAGGCGTTATCTTCCGCCTGGGAAGGCTGATCGGCACCAAAGGTCCGGGTATTTTTGTCATCATTCCCTTCGTGGACCGGATGGTTAAGGTAGACCTGCGGGTAATAACTATGGACGTCCCCTACCAGGAGGTAATCACCAGGGACAATGTTACGGTCAGGGTGAACGCCGTAGTCTATTTCAGGGTGATTGATCCCGAATCCTCGGTAATCAAGGTACTTGACTTCATCAGGGCTACCTCACAGATATCCCAGACAACACTGCGGAGCGTACTCGGGCAATCAGAACTTGATGACCTGCTATCGCAACGGGAAAAACTGAATCAGATACTACAGAAAACGATTGATGAACAGACCGACCCGTGGGGGATTAAGGTTACCACGGTAGAGATTAAAGAGGTCGAGCTTGCCGAAACGATGAAACGCTCGATGGCAGCCCAGGCTGAAGCAGAGCGAGACAGAAGAGCAAAAATTATCCATGCCGAGGGTGAGCTCCAGGCCTCGGAAAAGCTGGCGCAGGCCGGTGCTGTCATAGGCAGAGAACCCACTACCCTGCAGCTCCGCTATCTGGAAACCCTGACCGGCATAGCCGCCGAGAAGAACAGCACCATCATCTTCCCCATCCCCCTGGAATTCTTCAAGGCATTTCAGGGCCTGGCGAAAACCCTGGGCGCGGGAGACGAAGAAACCAAATAGCCGGATACGGTGAAGTCCCCAAATCAAGAAGAGTAAAAGTCCTCCCTCTCTCAGCGGGGAGAGGGGGGATTCCACCCCTGGTGACGCAGGGTAACATCACCAGCGACAATCTTACTCAGGCTACCATCGGGTTGGCGGAGCAACAGGCTGCCGTCCCTGTCCACCGATTCGGCAATACCAGAGCACACAACCCCACCCGACTCCAGGTAGACCTCTTTCCCCAGGGTCACCAGACCGTCCCTCCAGTCTTCGTAGACGGACCCCCCCGCCAGCAGAATCAGATATAGATTCTCCACCTCAATCAAAAGCCTTCTGATTAGAGCCAGCAGTGAGACTTCCCGTGAAAGCTCCTGGGAGAGACTGGTAGCGGTAGCGGCTATCTCCGGGAAGTCGGAGAGCCTCAGGTTAACGTTCACTCCGATGCCAATAACAGCATAGTCCACCGTACCACCCTGCACTCTGCTTTCAATCAGGATGCCGGATACCTTTTTACCAGCCACCAGCACGTCATTAGGCCACTTAATCTGCGCC
>JAQUOC010000011.1 GCA_028717305.1 Dehalococcoidales bacterium
AGCTGCCTCTACAACCGCCTCGGCCTTCTTTTTCCTGACCGGCTTGGCCGGCTTCTCCTCAGCTTCCGCCGGAGCTGCCTCTACAACCGCCTCGGCCTTCTTTTTCCTGACCGGCTTGGCCGGCTTCTCCTCAGCTTCCGCCGGAGCTGCCTCTACAACCGCCTCGGCCTTCTTTTTCCTGACCGGCTTGGCCGGCTTCACCTCAGCTTCCGCCGGAGCTGCCTCTACAACCGCCTCGGCCTTCTTTTTCCTGACCGGCTTGGCCGGCTTCACCTCAGCTTCCGCCGGAGCTGCCTCTACAGATACCTCGGCCTCAGACCTTCCTTCAAATTCTGTAAACGATACTACATTTTCCCCTTCCGATGCCACGGAAGAGGGCCCTTCCACCCCCCTATCCTCTGCCGATCCAGCAAATGCCTCTCCCAAAGCCGTACCTGCTGCAACAGCTTTCTCAGTTCCCCCTGCCTTAGACTCAGGGAAAATATCCCCTTTATATATCCAGACCTTTACCCCGATCCGACCAAGAGTAGTGCAAGCTTCGGTAAACCCATAATCAATATCAGCCCGCATCTTATGCAGAGGCACCTGCCCCTGATGCATTACCTCACGACGGGCTATCTCAACACCACCTAGCCGACCCGAACAGCTAATCCTGATCCCCCTAGCCCCAGACTGAATAGTACGGAAGATTGCCTGCTTCATCGCCCTGCGGTAAGCAACCCGACGTCCAATCTGTTCAGCTACCGTCATCGCAACCAAGTTAGCATCAAGCTCAGGCTGCCTGATTTCCTGGATGTTAAGTTGAACTTTATTCCCGATAAGGCCTTCAAGATACTGCCTCATTTCATCAACTCTCTGTCCACCTCTTCCGATAACAACACCCGGGCGAGCCGTATTAATAGTCACAATTACCTTATCCCCCTGCCGATCGGTCTCTACCAAAGAAATCCCAGCACTGCTATACTTTGAATTAATAGCTTGCCTGAGTTTCAGATCCTCCCGCAGGAATTCTACATAGTGCTTCCCAGAATACCACTTTGCCTGCCAGTTCTGTATAAAACCGATCCTAAAACCCGTTGGATGAACCTTACGCCCCAAGTTTTCCCTCCTCCTCAGCAACGATAACTGTAATATGGCTAGAACGCTTAAGGATAGGGGTGGCCCGCCCCCGAGCGCGCGGACGATACCTCTTCATTGTCCGTCCTGCATCAACAAATATGGAGACAATCTTTAACTGCGGCGACATCTGGAAATTATTCTCAGCATTGAATGCCGCTGACCTTACTGTCTTAGCAATAGCACGGGCCTTTGGCGTCGAAGCAAACTTAAGTACCGCCAATGCCTCGTCTACACTTTTACCACGCACCACGTTTACCAACGAGCGCAATTTACGGGGTGACACACGTACATTTTTAGCTACTGCTCTTACTTCCATTACACACCATACCTGAACTGAAGTAACCTACTTTTTCCTTAGCTGAGTGGTCTTCTCCGCCTTAGCAACATGACCTCTAAAGGTCCTGGTTGCAGCAAATTCACCCAGCTTATGCCCCACCATATTCTCGGTAATAAAGATAGGCACATGCCTCCGGCCATTATGCACCCCGATGGTAAGGCCTACCATCTCCGGCAGTATGGTAGATGAACGCGCCCATGTCTTGATTACCGCCTTCTCACCGGAGCGGGTGAGCATCTCCACCTTCTTCATTAGTTTAGCATCAACAGCGGGTCCTTTTTTGGTTGACCTTGACATATCGCTCCACCTTTATTTGACTATTTCCACCGGCGCTTGACAATCATCTTATCAGAAGCCTTTTGCTTGCGAGTCCTGTAGCCCAGTGCCGGTTTGCCCCACGGTGTCTTGGGTCCGGGCATTCCTACCGGACATCTGCCCTCCCCACCACCATGAGGATGATCATTCGGATTCATCGCAGACCCCCTGACCTCAGGACGCCGTCCCAACCACCTTTTCCGACCTGCCTTACCCAATTTAATGCCCCTATGGTCAACATTACCCACCTGACCAACAGTAGCCATACAATCACCAAGAACACGCCTCACTTCACCGGAGGGCAATCGGAGCAGAACATATTTACCCTCTTTAGCCATTAGCTGAGCACCAACTCCGGCACTACGCACTAACTGAGCACCCTTGCCCATTTGCATCTCAATATTATGTAACAACGTACCACTCGGTATTGCTTTCATAGGCAAAGTGTTACCCGGCTTTATCTCGGCATCCGCCCCCGACTTTACGACATCACCCACCTTGAGTTCTAATGGCGCCAGGATATAACGCTTCTCGCCATCGGCATAGTAAATAAGTGCAATATTAGCCGAACGATTCGGGTCATATTCAATAGCCGCAACCCTTCCCGGGACACCGATCTTATCACGCATAAAATCAATGATACGGAGCCGCCGCTTAGCACCCTGCCCCCGATGTCGGACTGTTATTCTCCCCTGACTATTACGCCCACCCCGCTTCTTAACCGGTAACAGCAGCGATTTCTCCGGCTTACTCTTGGTTATTTCTTCAAAAGTAGAACCACTGGCACGCCGCCTACCGGGCGAGGTCGGATGGTATACCTTTAGTGCCACTCAATCTCCCCCTTATATTAAACCCCTTCGAAGAACTGGATATTATCCCCTGGCTGAAGGGTGACTATCGCCTTTTTCCATGACTTGGTCAGCACCTGGCGTCTCCCCACTATCCGGCTTTTACCGCTAACTGAAATAACATTAACTGCAGTAACCTTAACCTTAAAAGCCTTCTCAACAGCCTCTTTGATCTGCTGTTTGTTAGCATCATCAGCCACCTCAAAGGCATATTTGCCCTGAGCCTGAAGACTGGTATTCTTCTCAGTTATTAGCGGGCGGCGCAACACCTCGTAAGGATGCACTGTTTCCTCCTTGCAACAATCGGGTTCCCCATAACCGCTCTGCCTTACGTACCGCAGACTCGCTCATCAGTAATACCCGATGAGAAAGGATATCAACCACATTGAGCAATTCAGCCGGCAGTGTTTTTACCTCGGGCAGATTACGGGCTGACTTAACCACATTAACCTCCGGCTCACCGATAACTATCAGGGTTGAAGAAGCCACTCCCAGAGCCTCCAGCATGCGCGTCACTTCCCTGGTTTTAGGCTCATCAAATTCGAGTTTTTCCAAGACTTTCAGCTCACCATCTCTGGCCCGTGCCGAAAGCATACATCGCAACGCCAATTGACGCATCTTTTTCGGCATCGCCTGCCGATAACTCCTTGGTTTGGGCCCAAAAGCAACGCCACCTCCCCGGCGAAGGGGTGAACGACGGCTGCCAGCTCGAGCGGAACCGGTATGCTTCTGACGGTACAACTTCCGGCTAGAACCGGAGACTTCACCACGGGTCTTGGTACTGACTGTCCCCTGACGAGCATTTGCCTGCTGCTGTACCATTGCCTGGTGCACCACAGCTTCATTAAACGGCACCGCGAAAACCCGGTCGCTCACCTCAATACTTTTTACTATCTCTCCGGTAAGACTATAGACTGGAATCTGCACGGTCTTACTTCCTTCCACCAGACTTTCTTATTAACAGCAATCCGTTGCTAGCACCAGGCACCGCTCCCCTGACCAACAGCAGGTTGCGCTCCGGATCAGTCTGAAATACCTCCAGCTTACGCACGGTAACTCGCTGATTGCCCATCTGCCCGGCCATCAGCGTCCCCCTCAAAACCCTGCCCGGAGAAGTAGTAGCACCGATAGAACCCGGATGACGGTGCCGATCCGACTGTCCGTGCGTCTTCGGTCCGCCGGCAAATCCATACCGCTTCACGACACCGGCGAAGCCTTTACCCTTGGACACCCCGGTAACATCAACCAGGTCACCCGCCTGAAACAAGCTGACATCAATCCTGTCCCCTACCTGAACACCATCGATATCATCAGTCCTAAATTCTCTCAGGTACCGAAATTGACCCAAATCCCTGAGGTGCCCCCGCTGGGGAGAACTGAGCCGCTTCGCCTGACCGAACCCGATCTGAAGGGCATTATACCCCTCCCTAGCCATTGTCTTAACCTGCACTACAGCACACGGGCCGGCCTCAATAGCAGTTACCGCCTCCACCTTGCCGTTGTCCCTAAATATCTGGGTCATGCCCAGTTTTTTACCAATAATACCTTGCGTCATGTCCTCATTCATCCTGGTTTAGTAGATGCATTCCTTATAACCTGATATCTATATCAACCCCCGATGGCAGGCTCAGCTTGGCCAGAGCGTCTATCGTCTTGGAGGTCGACTCAATAATATCAATCAGACGCTTATGAGTCCGAATCTCAAACTGCTCCTGGGAGTCTTTATCGGTAAAAGTTGAGCGGATAACACTGAACTTCTCAATACGGGTAGGCAGCGGCAACGGTCCGCTAACCACGGCCCCGGTCCGCTCCACTGCCTCGACTATCTGCATGGCAGATAAGTCGAGTATCTTATGGTCAAATCCCTTTAACTTGATACGAATCTTCTGTTTGGGCATAGAACAAACACCCCAGAATCTTTATTAACCTTCATTTATTAAAACTCTAAACCAGCCTGACCAGGAGCAACTACGCCACGCTGTATTTTAAGGTTTTCATTCCGGCTCCGGCAGTGACCTATTCCCTGCCGGCAGTCCTAACCTTCTCTGCCAGCCCCGCCGGCAGCCTATCGTAATGCTCAAACCTCATCGAATGGGTAGCCCTACCCTGAGTCAACGACCTGAGAGCGGAAGCATAACCGAACATCTCTGCCAGCGGTATCAAAGCACGAACAATGCTTAACTCGTTATTGGTCTCTATCACCTCAACATGACCGCGTCTCGTGTTAACATCACCGATAATATCACCAAGAAATTCTTCGGGGGTGCTCACTTCCAGTCTCATAACTGGCTCAAGCAAGACCGGCTTGGCCCTGCTGACACAACTCTTCAGAGCTATCGAGCCAGCCATCTTAAAGGCTATATCCGAAGAGTCGACCTCATGGTAACTGCCGTCATAAAGGGTTATCTTAATATCGACTATCGGGTAACCGGCAAATACTCCGGTCTCGACTGCCTCTTTAACCCCGGCCTCTACTGCAGGTATATACTGCTTGGGAATGACTCCGCTTTTAATCTGATCGACAAACTGGATGCCAGTGCCACGCTCTCCCGGCTCAACCTCAAGATAGACGTGGCCATACTGACCATGACCACCGCTCTGCCTGACAAATTTACCTTCAGACTTGGCCGGTATGGTTATCGTCTCTTTATAAGCAACCCAAGGCCTTCCCACCTTGGCCCCAACCTTGAATTCGCTAAACAGCCTGCCTACAATAACCTCCAGGTGGAGCTCACCCATACCAGAAACGACAGTCTGGCCTGTCTCACTATTGTGGTCTACTTTAAAAGTAGGGTCCTCTTCGGCCAGTTTATTCAAGGCCTCTCCTATCCTGTCCTGATCGCTCCGATTCTTAGGCTCGATAGCAACCGAGACCACCGGTTCGGGAAAACGGATGGACTCAAGCAAAATCGGCTTCGAAGGGTTACACAGAGTATCCCCGGTAAAGGTATCCTTAAGACCCAGAGTAGCCACTATGGACCCGGTATCCGCCTCCTCTATTTCCTCACGACGGTTGGCATGCATCAGCACGAGCCGCCCAATCCGTTCCTTTTTATCCCGGGCGGAATTAAAAACCTGAACTCCAGCCTTTACCGTACCCGAATAGACTCTTAGATAGACTAACCTACCCATAAAAGGATCGGTGACTACCTTAAAAGCAAGTGCGCAAAAGGGAGCGTCATCCTGAGGCGGACGGGCGACTTCATCCCCCTTCTTGGTACCAACGGCCCTTACCGGCGGCACATCCAGCGGAGAAGGAAGATAGTCCGCTACAGCATCGAGTAGCAACTGAATCCCCTTGTTTCTCAAGGCGCTACCACAGAGAATAGGCACGCCACGATTGGCTAGGGTCACCCTTCTCAACGCTGACCTCAACATATCAGGGGTAATCTCCTTACCGTCAAGATAGGCTTCCATAACCTGGTCATCGACCTCGGCTACTTTCTCGACCAAATCCTTACGAAACTGACTGCACCTTGCCCGCTCTGAATCTGGAACAGGCATCTCCTCCGGCTCCGAATCGGGGTTGCCATCAAAACACCACAACTTATTCTCTACTACATCAATAACACCAGCAAACGACGACTCAACGCCTAAAGGCAGCTGTACCACCAGAGGATTGGCTTTCAACCTCTGTTCGATCATAGATAAGACACGCCTAAAGTCAGCGCCAATCCGGTCCATCTTATTAATAAAGCAAATTCTGGGTACATGATAACGGTCGGCCTGCCGCCAGACTACCTCCGATTGAGCCTCAACCCCGGCAACACCATCAAAAACTACCACTCCTCCATCAAGTACCCGCAGACTGCGCTCAACCTCGGCAGTGAAATCAACGTGACCAGGAGTATCAATGATGTTTATGCGATGCCCATTCCACAAGCAGGTAGTGGCCGCCGCCGTAATCGTAATACCCCGCTCTCTCTCCTGATCCATCCAATCCATCACAGCAGTCCCCTCATGCACCTCACCAATCTTATAGGTGCGTCCGGTGTAGTAAAGAACCCTTTCCGTGACGGTAGTCTTACCGGCATCAATATGAGCGATAATAGCTATATTTCGTATACGGTCTAAGGGAAAGCTCCTCGGCTTAGCCATATCTTCTACTCTACACTTAACTGGTATTGAGTTATTCACCAAAGTACTGGAGCAACTAATTTTAATTACCCCCCTCACCAACGATAATGGGCAAAGGCCCTATTAGCCTCAGCCATCTTATGGGTATCCTCTCTTTTCTTAACAGTCACACCCTGCCCCTTAGCAGCATCACCAAGCTCAGCCGCCAGCCGCTCCGCCATAGGCTTACCTTTCCTGGCTCTAGTCGACTTTGTCAGCCAGCGCAAAGCCAGGGAAAGGCCACGATCGGAACGCACCTCTATCGGAACCTGATAGGTAGCACCACCAACCCGGCGCGCCTTAACCTCAAGCAAAGGAATAGTATTCTTCAACGCCTGCTCCAAAATGGAGACCGGATCCTTTGACTCCTGCTGCTCCAGAATCCGCAGAGCATCATATACAATCTTCTCCGCCTTGCTCTTCTTACCGTCCAGCATTATCCGGTTAATCAACTTGGCTACGTTAACACTGCTATACCTAGCATCAGGAGCCAGCTCTTTTCTGACAACTCGGGCTCGCCTTGGCATATTACCCCCTTAAATCAGGAAACTTCAGCCGTCGCTTTGGCTCGTTTACTCCCATACTTGCTACGACCCTGGCGGCGATTAGATACGCCGCTGGCATCTAGGGCTCCGCGGACGATATGATACCGGACACCCGGCAAATCCCTCACCCTACCGCCACGAATCAGGACTACTGAGTGTTCCTGCAATTCATGTCCTTCGCCGGGAATATAGGCCAGTACCTCCATATGGTTAGTTAGACGCACCTTAGCAATCTTACGCAATGCCGAGTTGGGCTTCTTCGGGGTGGTGGTTTTAACGTAGATACAAACCCCACGCTTCTGCGGAGAGCCTTTCCCGGCCACCCTCTTATTCTTCAGGGAATTATAGATAAAGCGTAATGCCGGCGTCCTGGTCTTCTTGGTAACCCTCTTACGCCCCTTACGAATAAGCTGATTGACTGTAGGCAACTATTTCCTCCTATATCCCCACAATTTTAATGGATGAGCTTTAGCTCATCCATTAAGATACAAACGATAGACTGAGCGGTAAAGCCCAATCTATCCTCTCTTATCTGTAACCGTCGAAAGCTAACGTATGAGTCTAACACAGCCAGAAAGGAAATGTCAACATCCATAGAGGGTATTCAAAGCATTCCACACCCTAATCCCCGGCATCTTCTCGCCCTGAATTAAGAAAAGGATAAGAGAATACTTCGATACTATAGCTAGACTATATCTAGTCTATGTTCTCGTTCTGGTAGGCACCCCGATAACCCTCTGTCTCTCCACTCAACCACAGGAAGACGAGCTGAACAACCCTGGTATTCTTCTGTAAACGGAACCCCTGTGAATTATAGACCACCATCAGCGACTGGGAACGGCCAGAGTAGCCAGCATCCCATACCGCGGTACCCACGGTAACCCCGCAACGTAGCAGGCTCGACCGGGGTCTGGCCAATGCCATAACATTGTTGGGCAGGTGGACAATCTCATTATAGGTAATCAGGTAGATACCCGGTACTAAATCAATAAAACCCAGTCCATCAAAGGCCAGCGTGGCTAACTCCGGCAGCTGCCTCTCGGCGTTCTCCACCGCTATTTTACCTGACGACTCAAGTAAGGCCACCTCACGCAGGGTAAGATCGATACCGTTCGGCTGGATCTGCTCACCAAGGTTCAGATAGCTCTCGACCAGGGGTGGTTTCTGCTCAAGCAACCTGTAGATTTCCTGTCCTGACAAAACGGCTGACATCACAAAAATTCCCTCCAATCACTAACCATCAAGAAACCGCCGCGAATCACAATATGGTTCACCTTCCCCAAAAATGTGGAATCCACATCGGCACTCTTTTCATATATTGCTCGTAATCCTTGCCAAAGCGTTTGAGCAACAACTTCTCTTCGTACCGGGAGCTGCGATACAAAAACGCAACCGCAGCAGCCCAGACAACGAGAGCAGCTAATGAAATACTTAACACCAGAAGGCCAAGGTAAAGAACTGTTTCGGCAAGATAAATCGGATGGCGGACTGTACCAAATACACTCTTATTGATTACCGATGGTTCATCTCTCTTTTCGCCGAATACTATAAACAGCCCCCTGCCGGACAAAAAAGCCGCCAGTCCGAGAAGAACGGCCCCGACGGGTATTCTGACAGCAACCGGCACATACTGATTTAGAAATGTAGAGTAATTCAGAAAAAAGGAGTCGGATATCCAGACTGCTGAAAACAGGCAGGCTATTATTATTTGCCCCCTATCGCCGAGTCTATACTCCCCGGTGAGATCATCCCGCTGCTGCCTTGCTTCAAATGTCCGGCGCCAATAGCTTTTGTCACTCATTTCAACATCTGCTATCCGGGGTGCTTTAAGTGCGATTTGATCGCTTTCCTGGTTTCTTTTACGATTGCTTCGTGATTTTTCTTGCCTGTCCTTACGGCAAATGAATCAACGACTATCCCGGAACGCTTTTCCACCTTTAAAGTAACATTCCTGACCGCTTTCCTATATTCCTCACCACCCATAGTGAAGAAAACGATTACCTTCCTATTCTTGAAATCCGTACTGCTAATAAAAGCATTTATTGCCGGCACCGGTCTTGATGCCCAGACAGGAGAACCCAGGAATATCAAATCGTAGTCATGTAAGTCCAACGCAATCGGTTTTATCTCGCTGCACTTGTCCCGGAACGCCGCGAAACCTCCGGTCATATAGGCAAGGAACCTGTTTCTCTTCCTTGTTTCTTCCACTCTGCAAAGGTCTGATTTCAACTCCTTTGCAATCGTTCTGGCTACGATTTCCGTGTTACCAGATAACGAATAGAATACTACAAGCTTTTTCATAGCACCTCCTCGGTAGGATTGGCAACGGCTGGATTTGAACCAGCGACCAAAGTCTTGGCCGGTCAGCTTCAGCCAAATTTAGGGTGCTTTTTTGATTATCTTGTTCCCTTCACGCAACCACTTCGTAGATAAATAATCACTCGCGTCGAGAAGGCCCTGGAGAGTCTTATATTGAGAGGCACTCAGTTTATCAACACCGAGAATCCGCGCCGCTTTTAAAGCAGCTATTGGACCGGGAATAAAACCATCGTGCTGATTAGCTCGCTTCGACCATTCTCTATCAACCTGCTCTGCCAAATCCTTAACCGGTAAATGCGCGGCGGGAGAAGACTCTTCTGCAGGCTCAATTTCCACGTCGCCAGGTCCCTTAGGCCGAATAAGCCTTAAACTTGAGGAAGCTTCCAGAAACTTGGTAAAGGTAGAATGCCCATACGAACGGTAGTCGAAGCTTGGATCCAGACGTAAAATCGTTTGGTGCAGTTTACTTCCTAATACTCTGCCATGCTCATTGATAGATGCCATGAGAGCTCGCTTAATAATATTCTCTATCTCCTTTTCCCGGGCAGGTGACGGCCCTTTAGTTTTACTGATACTCTTATCTAGATCGAGATCCAGATACCGGTCGCACGCTTTTATGAGAGTATTCGGCGCCTTCTTTTTCTCTCCCGCGCCGAATACCGTCTTTCCCGCCGAGCGCAACTTACTAACGAGGGGGACAAAGTCGCTGTCTGCGGACACGATGACAAAGGTATTTACCGGAGAGGTATAAAGCAAATCTACCGCATCGATTACCAATCTAATATCGCTGGAATTCTTGCCCCCAGATTTCGACCGAAATAACTGGATAGGTTCAATGCCCAGCTCAAAAAGCTGGTCGCGTTTATTTTTCTCAACGGACCAATCCGCATACGCTCTTTTTACGATTATTCTACCGACATCGGATATCTGGTCGAACAGCCACTGAATTGAGCCTAAACCAACGTTCTCCAGATCAATCAGTACGGCGATTTGTCTATCAATAAATTGCTCCCTATTATCCATATTAAGCTACCTCCTCATGCTCATATTGACCAAATAATATATCCTGGCTCCGTAATTTTCAAGAAACAATAATAAGATTTCTATTAGATCAGGGCTATCCAGTATTTATCCCGGTCTGCTTAATACATATGGTAGACTCCATAGAGGGGCAAGAATGAACTTTAAGGTAAGTAAGTAATATGATATATTCAAGTATCAATATCATGATGATACGTCAGGAGGTTAAGGAATGAAGCCAGACCCGATTGAAATCAACGAGGACATACTGCAAACAATCGGGAATACTCCTATGGTCAGGATCAACAGGTTAAACCCGAACGGGAACGCTACGATATATGCCAAACTCGAAGGGCTAAATCCCACCGGAAGCATAAAAGACAGGATTGCCTTGGAGATGATCCAACAAGCTGAGACAGAGGGAAAACTAACAAAAGGAAAAACCATCATTGAGCCGACCTCAGGAAATACCGGGGTGGCACTGGCGATGATCGGAGCAATAAAGGGCTACCAGGTCGAAATAGTAATGAGCGAAACCGTCTCAGTAGAGAGAATACAAATGATCAAAGCATTCGGAGGAAAGGTGACCCTGACCGAAGGCAAATTAGGCACGGACGGAGCCATTATGAAAGCGAGGACATTAGTCAGAGAATACCCCGATAAGTATTTCATGCCGGACCAGTTTTCCAACGAATACAATAAGCTTGCTCACTACAGGATGACCGGTGAAGAGATATGGAGGCAGACTAACGGCAAGATAGATTACTTTGTTTCATCGATCGGAACCTCGGGTACGATTATGGGTGTGGGAAAAGCACTAAAGAGACACAACCCACGAATCAAGGTAGTCAGCGCACATCCGGTAAAGGGACATTATATCCAGGGACTCAAGAATATGGAAGAAGTAATCGTACCCTCACTATACGACCCATCTCAGATCGACATCACCATCATGGTGGAAACGGAGCAAGCCTATGAGACGGCCAGACAAGTGGTTAGAAACGAGGGGATTTTCGTCGGGATGAGCAGTGGCGCGGCAATGTATGCCGCTGTCGAAATCGCCAGGCAGATAGAGACGGGCACAATAGTGGTTATCTTTCCGGACCGGGGGGAAAAATACTTGAGTACGAAGCTATTTAGCAAATAGAACAGGAATCATAAATATATAACGGTTAATGGTAGCAGAAACAAAGGAGGACTGGAATGTGGAAAGACTTTAAGGCCTTCATTATGAGGGGCAATGTGGTCGATATGGCCATCGGTATCATTATCGGCGTTGCGTTCAGTGCTATCGTCAATTCAGCCGTTAAAGACATCATTATGCCGCCAATCGGACTGGCCCTTGGCAACGTAGACTTCTCCAATCTTTTTGTAGTACTGAAATCGGGCAGTGTCCCGGGGCCATATCTGACTCTTGCCGACGCCCAGACAGCCGGAGCGGTGACACTCAATTATGGATTATTTATCATAACCATCGTCAACTTCCTGATAGTAGCCGCGGTCGTCTTCTTTCTTATCATTCGACCGATAGCCCGTATGCAAGCAAAGAAGAAGGCTGTTGAAGCACCGGCACCGACAACCAAGGAATGTCCTTTTTGCTTCACCAGCATTCCCGTTAAGGCAACCCGCTGCCCTAACTGCACTTCACCGTTAACCGGAAACTAGGAATCAGGATAAAGTACCACCGGCTGACTTGAGGGCACTTAACGGCCTAAGTGATGGCGTCACTCTTTGAGCCAGGCTGCCGCTTGATAACCTGCTAAAATTGAGCCGGTAGCCCGGTTGAGTTGAACGACGACACCGGAAGTCCGGTGTGTAATCTGTACTAATCTATAACCGAAACACCTTCGATGGTGTACCGGACCATGATCGTCTCTGGAACATGGTCATCTCATAAGGGACCAGACTCTCTCGAACCACCCTGTCCTGTAGTTCGAGAACATAATTATAGTCTATCTCGCAATAGTACCGGTACCAGTCCTGTATCATGCACGCGACCTGAAACAGGTACTCTTCGTTGCCAAAATCCTTATATTTCCCCTTAAGGTCAGGATGCTCCCGCAGCATTCTGTTCGCCTTGGAGCCGGGAAAGGGCATTAAGCTTCCCCACTCGAACCGGTCAAAGTTATCAAATTCGGCAAGTTTTTTTAAAAAATCGACCGTCCTCTCTAGACTTTCTTTACTCTCGCCCTGTACTCCAACCACGACGCCGGCTATCACGCCAATCCTGTATTTCTGCAACAACTCCATAGCTCTCATATTATCCTCAAGCGTTGCCCTCTTATTCATACTCTTTAACATATTAGGGTCGCCCGATTCCATACCGACAAAGACACTGACACAACCAGACTCGGCAAGCAACCTGGCAACTTCCTCATCGATATCCTCGGCGTCCACATAGTTAGTGTAATGTATGTCCAGTCCCTTCGGTTTTGCCGCGCAGAAGGCCCTGAACCACTCTTTATCCCCGACAAAGTTATCCGACGGGTCCCAGATAAAATCTACCCGGTATTTCTCGACCAGGGATGAAATCTCACTCCAGACAAGCTTAGGGTTCCTGAGCCGCAAATCATAATAAGGAATCGAACAGAATACACAACCGCCATCTTCTTGCAAACGCCAGAAGCATCCCTTCTGAGAATATATGTTAACCGGTCTCTTGAAGGGATCACAGATCGGATATTCAGGATCCTTGCTGTTTTTGAAATACTCTTCCATATCCAGAAGATCCCTGTCCGGGACAGGAAGCTCATCAAGACAGGACAGTTTTATCGGGTTTGACTTGATCTCACCATTGTCACGATAAACGAGGTTCTCTATCGAATTCAAAGGTTCAGCGGCAACATACTTCGATAAGGCAAGCTCTCCATCATATCGAACTACAGCATCTACGAAGTCATAATATCTTAAAATCTCCCCGGCGAGCGGAGTCGCAGCAGCCCCTCCCAGTACTACTCTCGCCCCTCTTTCCTTAGCAACCCTGGCTAATTCAATGGCATAGTCATAACCCCCTGCAGTCGTTGATACCCCGACAAGATCAGCGTCAATCCTGCTCTTCACTTCCCCCAGAGTCAGGACGTTGTTCCCGTCAAGAATCTCCACATCAATACCGGGATTATTCTTTCTGATATAGGTCCCCACGGACAGGATACCCAGAGGCTGGGGCCATCTGGCAAATTTAGCGATATAGTTATCCGGCCTCCTTGGCAGATTCAACCGGGTCAGGCGCTGGAGCACAGCGGCAAAAAGGTCCCTGGACACGGCTAGCTCAGCCATCCGGAAGATGAGCTGCCGGGTACGGCGCACGATAGGATGAGGCCATCCGACAAATTTACTTATATATGTATCCGGCCTTCTTGGCGGAGGCAGAACCAGCTGGACCTTTTCAATTTTCCTTGCTAATCCCACTTCTTTATCTCATCGACCCGGGATCTATCGCTTTGCTCGCTACGATCCGGTCTCATCCATCAACGATCCCTTCCTAATAATACGCTACTTGCACCGGTAATAAAATCGTGCCAGACCACCACGCCCCACTCTGAAATGATTCTTCATCATCAACTTTTCCAAATTTGCTTTAGCGTGATGTATAATAGGTCAAAGCAATGACTAAAGCTACCGAAATCTGCCTGTTACGAGGGTATTCCTCTCAAAGGTAAAATAATGACTAAATTTGTACCTGGAACCAGACGATTTACCTCTCTATACGTTATTGTACGATGAGCAGTCTATGATGCAGATGATTTACAACCCAAAGCTCCACGGAAGCAGAATGACCATTATCTGCTTCGTCTCCGGTTCGGGAACAGACTATCAGAAGATTGCTCAATCGAACCCCAACCACGACTACATTGTGTTCACGAACAGACCCGGTTGCGGGGGTGCGGAAAAAGCCAGAGCGAATAAACATATCACAATCGAACTAAGTCACCTACCGTACCTAAGGCCGGCAATAAAGAAGTATGGTTCGATGAACATTCCCAGAAACTGTCCGGCGAGGATAAAGTACGAGCAGGATGCGTGGCACCTTATAGAAGAAAAAACTGAAAAAGCACCCGACCTGATTTGCCTGGCAGGCTATGATCAATGGCTAACCGATTGGACGGTAGACAGGTACCACCCGAAAATCCTCAATATTCATCCCGGGGATACCACCAAAGGTTACTCTGGCTTACACTGGATACCCACCGCCAAAGCCATAATATCCGGCGATAAAGAGATAAGAGCAACTTTGTTCATTGTCGATAAGGGAGAAGATACAGGCATAATATTGGCTCAATCCAAACCTCTTGAAATAATCCCGACACTCAGGATGCTGGAATCACAGGGAATAAAGGGGCTGGTCAAAGGGTTCAACGAAGTGACCGGTTTTGCCATCAAGCAAGGCGTAACGAGTTATGATGATTTCGAGAAGGCGGCTGATAAAAAGCGGAAAGCAATCATGAAACAGCTATGTGATAATCTTCAGGACGCGCTTAAGATAGCAGGAGACTGGGAGGTCTATCCGTTTGTGATACACACCCTGATAGCACAAGGACGCGTAGGGATAGACGGTAACACAGTTTATATTGACGGCAGGCCAATACCGGATTATGGATACAGGATGGAACAGCACCTACCCAAACTGTGAACATTACTATTAAGGAGGCTACGGTAGAGTTGGCTTATGGTCAATATTACAAAGGGATATATTTGAGTCTATCCTAAAAAAAAGATATAATACATCAATACTTATCTTACAGAAAAGGAGGACATGTTCCCATGGGACACAAGGGTCCGGCCAAGGTTGGCTCAGGAAGCGCTTCCAAACCAGGACAGGCCAAGCCGTCTAAGCCAGAGAAGAAATAGCTGAGTTCATCGATATTCCGTCTTTAGGGGAGCCGTGAGACATATCACGAGTCCCCTAAATTTTTTAGGTACCCGCAACATTAAAAACTGCCGACGAGAAATATTATGTTAACCCTATTTAGTGGTAAAGATTACTTAGCAGCAACCAATGACATATGAAACCTGTGATTAAGTACATCTAACTAGCGATCAATAAATAGTTTACCGGCTTTAGCCATATTTTCTTCGCCATATTCGATAATATCGATAGTGACTACCTCCGGTTGAACCTTGAAGTGCTTGACCACCGCTTCGGTAATATCCTTTACCAGAGCCCTTTTCTGCTCGATAGTCCGCACCCCTTTTACTTTTACGGTCACTAATGGCATTCTCAACCCCCTGATGAATTCACAAGAAAGCAGATAGGCACAGCGACTGGATTTGAATAGAACATGAAGCTCATACCGGGAAGTTTACCGCAACAGCTGCCCCCGGCTACTCCAGATCCTTTAAGTACGCCCGGTAAAAGTGGCTATTGCTAAACCCACAAAGCCTGCTCCCAGCCCGATAAATACGCCGGGTAAAAAACTGCCTATCGCCCAGCCGATACCCATACCGATGAAGAGACCGGCCGGAATTATAAGCCCGGCGGCTTTCTTACGCTTTTCTGTAAGCGATTCCGTATCCTGTTCGGTAATTGAGTTTCTCGTATGGCCCTCTGGTTACTCATATTCCTTCGGTACTGCGCAAATCATAACTAAGGGCTGGCTTTTCGACTTGTTTTTGTACTGGTGCTTTTCGCCCGGCAGAACAAGAGCGAAGTCCCCCTTCTTGAACTCCGTCTCCGCACCATTCTGATCGACTACCGCACCGCTGCCCTCAATGACGTAGTTGACGTGCTCAAAATCGTGTGCATGAAACGGCGTATGTCCACCCGGATCCAGTGTGAATACCCTGAAGGAAAAATTCGGTGAACCATCGGCCTTAGATATAGGGACCTGTTTATATGCCTTCTCAGCCCCTTCCATAGTAACAGGTGTTTTTACGACCGCTGCCAGAGTACATACTTTCAATATTATCCTCCTGATATTTATAGTCCTTGGGTCCTTGGGCTTCAGAGACCCGCTTTATCCCTTGCCCGATTTATTTATTTCTTCTTCAACTTCTTCCGCGCCTTCGTTGTAGAATCCTTCTTCGTCCGGGGCGAGATGTTTTAGCAGCCTGAGGAACTCGCCGGCATGTACTCTTTCTTCATCAGCAATATCTTTAAGCACCGCCATAGCCAGCTTGTCGTCTATTGACTCCGCGAGCTGCATGTACATCTGTACTGCTTCATACTCGGCAGCAACCATAAAACGTATTGCACGAATTAACTCTTCGTGACTTAGCTTCCGGCTGCTGGCAAGACCTGAAAACGGCGAACTGAAGTCCGGCATAACTCACCTCCCTACAGGTCACCCTGATACGTTTTTAACTATACCCCGGTCATAAAGGTGGAACTGGCACGCTGTTTAATCCGTTACTCTTAAAATATATAATACTTCCCGACCGCATTGTCAATTTGTCCCGTCACCAGGTCAACCCGGCCGCTTTTTACAGTCATGTCTGCTTAAGAATGATATAATCGTCTGGGGGAAGTAATGATAGATAAAAAGACTATCGAGATTGAAGATGTGGGATTAGTCCTGTTTGAAAGAAGCCAGCGGGCTAAACACATAATCATATCGGTGAGACCTCTTCAGGGGGTTCGGGTAGCTGTTCCTTATTCATCATCCCTTAAGAAAGCTGAGGCATTTGTCCATACCAAGAAAGCGTGGATTAACCGGCACCTCGAAAAAATGAAGCAACATGAGCAGAAGGACAATTACAACCCTGCTGAAACAGATTACATCGATGAAACAAAAGCAAGAAAAATGCTGGCGCAGCGTCTCGAATCGCTGGCGAGCAAATTCGGCTTCTGCTACAACAGGGTATTTATCCGGAATCAAAGGACACGATGGGACAGCTGCTCCAGTAAAAATAACATCAGCCTGAACATTAAGCTCGTCAGACTCCCGGAAGAGCTGGTTGATTACGTTATGCTGCATGAGCTTGTCCATACCAGAATAAAGAACCACAGCAAGTTTTTCTGGCAAGAGATGGATAAACTGGTCGGAGCCGGGAAGCAAATAGCCTCCCGGCTGAGGGTTTATGGCGTGGAACTGTACTAGATAACAGTACTTTGTAAAATCGTATTATGACGATAGCTTTATTGCCCCGTAGATCAGCTCATTCACCGGTACGTCTATACCAAGTTGCTCAGCCAGACGGACTAATGTCCCGTTCAGCGTCTCAATCTCGGTAGGTCTGCCATTCTCGACATCAACCAGGAGAGAAGACTTAGAATCCGGCGTGAATTCCTCGGTGATTCCCATCACCTTATCGAACATATTATCGGGAATATCGATTCCAAGTGTATTGGCCACCTCAATCGATTCTCTAACGCATCTCGTATAGACTTTCCTTGTCGCCGGGTTAGACAAGACCGCGCCGATACTGGCTCTGCACACAGCCGTCATACCGGAAAAAGCATTGATCAGGATAAACTTCTGCCACAGGTCCCGCGTGATATTATCAGAGATACGGGCATCGATTCCCGCACTCCTCATAATCTCCTCTATCTTTCGCAGTTGTTCATTATCTTTTGCATTCCTATCGCCGAAAACAAGCTTCCTCAACTCACCGGATTGTACAATTAATCCGGGGGCAGCCCTGACAGCGCTTAAAAAAGCCAGGCCGGGAAATACCTTCGCATTATCGATATACTTCTTGATCTCAATATCATTGTCTATTCCGTTCTGAAACGAGATAATAACCGTGTTGCTACTGACTACCTTTGACAACTGTCGGGCCACATCAGCAGAGTCATACGTCTTGACAGCCAGAATTATTAGTTCCGGATCGGTAATTTCTGCTATAGCCGCCACGGTTTGGGCAGGTTTAATCTGATACTCTCCATGAACGCTTCTGATCGCCAGGCCGTGTTTTCTTATTGCCGCCAGGTGCTCCCCCCTGGCCAGAAAGGTAACGTCAGCACCCGCCCCGGCCAGGAGACTGCCGAAATATCCTCCGACTCCCCCACTGCCTACAATGAATATTCGCATCGCACGGTACACTATATCATAACCATGCGGCATCGACTACTATTACCGGAAGGTACCATCCCCGATACCTGTTGCTTCCGAACCTGCGCAGGAGTAAAATGACTATGTTACTGCTCATCATGCTTTTCAAGCCAATCCCGATAATGCATAGATATATTTTCGTGAGGATAGATAGAGAAGCCAACCCATTCAGCTAATATGAAACCCGGAGGAATGAACCGTGAACGAACAAATTGCCCGACTGATTCTGCTTCCATCGACGGCTGAGGTGAATAGCAGGGGCCACCTCATAATCGGCGGCTGTGACACCGTGGAGCTAACCACCGAATTCGGCACGCCACTTTATCTATTCGATGAGTCGAGCCTCCGTAGCAGGTGCGCAGAGTTTAAGGCGGAGTTTCACAAGCGTTTCGAAGATACTGCCATCCTTTACGCCTGCAAGGCTTTCCTCAATAAAGCCCTGATAACTCTATTTATGGAGGAGGGCTTGGGTATGGATGTCGTCTCCGGTGGGGAGATCAGCATCGCTCGATCGGTTGGCTTCCCAATGAACAAGGTCTGTTTCCCGGGCAACAACAAGTCGACTGAGGAACTCATCCTGGCTCTAGAGGCTGGCGTTGGTCGTATCGTTGTCGACAACTTCCACGAGCTTGAAACGCTGGGGAAGGTAGCCAGGACGAAGGGTAGTAAAGCAGATATACTAATACGCATCTCTCCCGGCGTAGATCCCAAAACGCATCAATATATTACTACCGGAAACGTCGACAGCAAGTTCGGCTTTCCCATGGTTAAAGGTGAAGAAGCCGTGGTCAAAGCCATGTCTATGCCTGAAATTAATCTGATGGGGCTGCACTTTCATATAGGCTCCCAGATATTCGAAACCGAGCCATTTCAGCAGGCTGTCAAGATTATGATTAAGTTTGCCGCCGACATGAACCGGAAACACGGCTTTATGCTTAAGGAATTGAGCGTTGGCGGGGGATATGCTATTCAATACACCCTGGATGCTCCGGCTCCGCCGATATCGGTCTATGCCGAGGCGATAACGTCCAGCATCATCAGCCAGTGTCAAAGGTTCAAAATGAAACTACCTAAACTGATTATCGAGCCGGGGAGATCAATGGTGGGGCAGGCCGGGATTGCCTTATATACAGCAGGGGCAGTTAAGGATATTCCTGGTGTCAGGTGCTACGTTTCCGTAGACGGGGGTATGGCCGATAATATCTGCCCGGCCCTTTACGGGACCAGGCTGGAAGCGGTAGTGGCTAACGATATGAGAAAACAGGTAGCCGGAGAGGTAACCATCGCCGGTAAGTTCTGCGAATCCGGTGACATATTAATCAGAGGCATAAAACTACCTCAAGTTTCAGCAGGTGATATTCTTGCGGTCGCCGGATGCGGCGCTTACAGTTTACCGAAGGCGGCAAACTACAACGCCTCGTTTAGGCCGGCAGTGGTACTGGTTAAAGATGGTAAGGCACGCCTTATCAGGAGCCGGGAAACCCTCGAGGACCTGACCAGACATGATATAATCTAGAGCAATCAAGACAACAATTTGGTCATGGTTCTCCCACGCCCACTGTATCCCTACCCGATTCGGGCAAATATTCTCATGAAGTAAAGTAAAATAAAGACTCCGCAAAGGGAGAGAAAAACATCAACGTTAGTCATAAGGAGCAGGATAAGTTGTTTCGTTTGAAGATGATTCTGTGCGTTCTATGTATTTTCTTAGCGGGATTGGCTCCGGCCATCAGTTCCTGCCGTCCGGCTTCAGTACCGGATATACCGGCCCGCAGCTGGAAAATGAGCGTGGTGACTAACGAAGACTCGTCGTGGGCCAAGGGAGCGCATTTGTTCGCCGAACTGGTCAAACAGAGAACTAACGGCCGGATACAAATAACCGTCTACCCTGACGGCGAGCTGGCCAATGGAGACCAGGTAGAAGAGCTGAACATGCTGCAAGAAGGCAGCATCAACTTCACCTATC
>JAQUOC010000012.1 GCA_028717305.1 Dehalococcoidales bacterium
GCCAGTTCCAGGAACTGGGGCACAAGGTTATCCTTATCGTCGGCGACTGGACCGCCCAGATCGGCGATCCCAGCGGCGCCTCGGTAACCCGCCCCATGCTTTCCGCGGAGCAGGTCAAGGTTAATGCCCAGACGTATATGGAGCAGTTCTTCAAGGTGGTTGACCCGGGTAAGACAGAGGTAAGGTGGCAAAGCGAGTGGTTCGGCAAGTTCAACCTGTCCGATGTCATCCGGCTCACCAGCAGGTTTACCGTGGCCCAGATGCTGGCGCGGGAAGACTTCAGTAATCGCTATAGTGCAGGTCGTCCCATCGCGGTGACCGAGTTGCTCTATCCGCTGCTTCAGGCGTATGACTCTGTAGCCGTCCGGGCCGATGTTGAGTTTGGCGGCACCGACCAGAAGTTTAACCTGCTGGTAGGCCGCGAACTGCAGTCCGCGGTGGGACAGCGTCCCCAGCAGGTGTTCCTGGCCCCTCTGCTGGTAGGTACCGATGGCACCCAGAAGATGAGCAAGAGCCTGGGCAACTATATCGGCGTTGCCGAACCGCCTGTCGAAATGTACGGTAAGGTGATGTCTATTACCGACAATCTTATTCTGGACTACTTCGAGCTGGTGACCGATGTCTCTGACGAGGAGCTGGCCGAGTTCAAAAGCAGGCTTGATGACAGCTCTTTCAATCCGATGCTGCTCAAGAAGCGACTGGCCCGGGAAATCGTCACCCAGCTCTACGACCGGAATGCAGCCGGTGAAGCTGAGGCGCACTTCACCAGGGTCTTCCAGGAAAGAAAAACACCTGAGAAGATACGAGAGGGTACCGAATCAAATGTTCCTCTCCGGGATTATCTTGTCATTAATCGGCTTGCGAAGAGCCGGAGCGAGGCCAAGCGTCTTATCGAGCAGGGTGCGGTAGAGGCAGACGGTAAAAAAATCACCGATGTAGACTGGACTTTTCCGAAGGGGACCACTATTAAAGTGGGTAAGCGAGGCCACATCAGATCTACCTAGTACCGTAACAATCCGACTGGAATCGATTTCCCTCAATATCAGTACTGAATACACCTGTGTGTTTGGAATAAAAAATAAAGAAATTAAAATAAGGAGAAAAACAATGGAGCACCTACGTATTCCGGGACCGACCCCGTGCCCACCCCAACCCCTGCAGGCAATGGCCAGGCAGATGATCAATCACCGGGGCGGAGAATTCGGGCGGATAATGAATGAGGTTACCGCTAATCTTAAGAAGTTGTTTCAGACCGAGGGTGATGTCTTTTTACTGACCGGTTCGGGAACCGGCGGGATGGAAGCGGCGGTTGTCAATACCCTGTCTCCCGGCGATAAGGTGCTATCGGTATCCATCGGTGTCTTCGGAGACCGCTTCGCTACCATTGCGGAGACTTTCGGGGCTGAGGTGATCCGACTCTGTTTTGAGTGGGGCAAGGCCGCCGATGCCGATGCCATACGCCGGAAGCTTCAGAGCGAGCCTGACATTAGGGCAGTGCTGGTCACTCATAATGAAACGTCGACCGGTGTTACCAACGACCTGGCCGAAATCAGCAGCGTAGTCAAGGAGTTTGACAAGCTGCTCCTGGTTGATGCCGTAAGCAGCCTGGGCTCAATTGACCTGCCCGTTGACCAGTGGCGTTGTGATGTTACCGTTACCGGTTCGCAGAAGGGCTGGATGGTTCCCCCCGGTCTGGCCATGGTTAGCGTGAGCAAACAGGCATGGCAGGCACACACCGCTGCTAAGATGCCCCGCTTCTACTGGGATTTCAGCAAGGCGAAGTCCTATCTGGAGAAGGGACAAACGCCCTGGACGCCGGCGATTTCCACCGTATTTGCCCTGGAGGTAGCGTTGAAAATGATGTTGGATGAAGGCCTTCCCAACATCGTAGACCGTCATATCCGCCTGGGTAAAATGGCCCGCGAGGGAGTAAAATCACTGGGGTTACCCCTCTTCGCCGAGGAAAGATACGCCTCCAATACCGTTACCTCCGTGGCGGCGGCCGGTGGGCTTGATATTGTCAAGATGCTCAAGATTATGAGAGAGGAACACCATATTGTACTTGGCGGTGGTCAGTTGAAGCTGAGCGGCAAGATATTCCGAATCGGACATCTGGGCTGGGTGAATGATGCGGATATTGAAGCCGTAATTTCAGCGCTGAAGGTGGTATTGCCGCAGGCCGGGTTCAGGAGGTAGGCAATGAAGGTCCTGGTTACCGAAGCCATTTCCGATGAGGGAGTTGACATTCTGAGCGGGTGCGCTCAGGTGGATGTCAAGCTGGGGTTGAGTGCGGAGTCGATAGCATCCATAATCGGTGATTATGAAGCGCTGGTAGTGCGCAGCCAGACCAAGGTTTCCGCCGAGATCATCGAGGCAGGAAACAAGCTGCAGGTTATCGCCCGCGCCGGCGTTGGGATAGACAACGTCAATGTCGAAGCGGCAACCCGGTGTGGTATCGTGGTTGTTAATGCTCCTACCGGAAATACAATCTCGGCTGCCGAGCATACGATTGCCTTGATGCTTTCTTTGGCCCGCCATATTCCACAGGCCAACGCTGCTCTTAAGTCCGGGTTGTGGCAGCGCAACAAATTTATGGGCAGCGAGGTCAGAAACAAGGTGCTGGGTATCGTTGGCCTGGGCAGCGTGGGCTCAGAGGTGGCCAGGCGGGCTAGAGGACTGGAAATGAGACTCATTGCCTATGACCCGTTTGTCTCCGTTGAGCATGCCGGCAACCTGCAGGTGGAGCTGTTGCCGCTCGATTCGCTGCTGAAGGAGGCCGACTTCGTCACCCTCCACCTGCCGTTGACCGAGTCCACCAAGAATCTGATCGGGGCCAGAGAACTGGAGCTGGTCAAGCCGGGGGTTCGTATTATCAACTGTGCCCGGGGCGGGTTAATCGACGAAGCGGCGCTGGTCAAGGCGGTCAAGGAAAAAAGAGTGGCCGGAGCTGCCGTTGATGTCTTTCCCAAAGAACCGACCACGGAGAGCCCACTTTTTGAAAGCGATAGCATCATTGTCACCCCTCATTTAGGGGCCTCCACAACCGAAGCCCAGGCTTTGGTCTCCCGGGACGTTGCCGTTCAGGTTGTGGATGTGCTGAAAGGACAGCCGGCCAGATACGCGGTTAATGCGCCTTTTATCTCGGCGGAAATGCTGGCGATACTGGCACCGTTTATGGAAGCAGTCCGCACGCTGGGCAGGCTGGTCAGCCAGCTTGCCGAGGGGCAGATGAGTACCATCAAGCTTGTCTATGAAGGTGAAATCTCCAACTATGAGACCAATGTGCTTAAGGCGTCTGCTCTGGGTGGAATACTCGAGGCAACCAGTGAAGAGCGCGTCAATCTGGTCAACGCTAATATCGTGGCTGCCAGGCGCGGTCTGACGGTAGTAGAGCAGAAGGAGGCTGCCTGCAAGCACTATGCCAGTCTTATCACCATTGAGGCAACCACCAGTAATGGTGTTATCACTGTTGCCGGGACGGTAATGCGCGGCGAGCTGCATATCGTACGGGTGAACGATTACTGGTTTGATATCGCCCCGGCCAGGGGCTATTTTCTGCTCAGCGACCATCTGGATCGCCCCGGTCTGATCAGTGCGGTCAGCAAGGTGACCGGTGATGCCGATGTCAATATCAGCTCGATGCATGTCGGACGTCTGAAGCCGAGGGGGCAGGCTTTGATGATACTGGCTCTCGATGAAGCTCTGTCCGACAAGCAAATCAAGCAGGTGCTGGATATTCCCGATGTCTATGCCGCCAAACTGGTAAGGCTATAGCAGCGAGTCTGAAGGGAGCTATTCCAGCCTGCGGAAGACCAGGCCTGACGGCGGTTTGGGATAGAAGTAGGTTGATTTTCTGGGCATGCGGTCGCCGGCGTCGGCGATAGCCCTGATTACGTCCGCTTTGACCGGGCCCAGGAAAAAGGCGAGCTGGTATTCGTGGTTCAATACCCTGTTTATCACATCAGTCTTGTCATGATTGAAGTCGAGTGCGGTTTCCTCCTGTTCGCCGGTCATACCAATCATTTTTTCCAGTATGACATGGTCGACGATACTGACATCAAGCCTGTTGTATAGTTCGCTGTGGAAGCAGGGCATCATCTTACCGGCGGCAGCAAAATCGTCCGTATTGAGCAGCAGGAGATTCTCCGGCGACAGACCGAAAAGGACTATCCGGACCCGGTCAGTCGTATCGTCGGCCAGCAAATCATCGATTTGCCGGGAAATGTCGGGTGTTCTGAGCGGCAGCTCATCTATCTGAAACAGTGTCGCCAGCTTGCTCTTCAGTTCCCCCAGGGCTATCTTTGACAGACCCCGGACCAGACGGTGGGGTGAGAGAATAATAAGCCCAGGGTCAATGAAATCTACCAGTTCTATCATCACAAAATTAAAGTCTTCATCCCGGGAGGCTGATGGAGAACAGGTTAGTCTTTCTTTCCGGTAATTCAGGGCACTCTCGTAGCGGTGGTGTCCGTCGGCGATGTAGAGCGGTCTGTCGGAGAGACAGGATGCTATCCGGCTGATAATCCCGGGATCGGTGACGGCCCAGATTCTGTGCTCCTCCCCGCTGCCGGTTATATCAATTATCGGTTGGGCCCGTTCCTGGTCGGCCGCTAGAGAAGCTATCTGCCGCCCGCAGTCTTCGAACAGAGCAAAAACAGGGCTGGTGTTAGCTTGAAGCGCCCACAGCAGGTTCAGACGGTCGCTCTTCGGTTTGACCCGCGTGTTCTCGTGAGGACGGATGACCATCCTGTCCCATTCCTCCAGTCTGACTGCAGCTATGATGCCGCGGCGCCTGTACCTGGAGCCATTATGGCTAAAACAGTGCTGATGAAGATAGAGGGCCGGCAGTACGTCCGTCTTGAGGACCCCTTCTTCGAGCCAGTTCCTGAGGGTAGCTGCCGAACGGGTATATTTATTGTCTTCATCCGTATCCGATGGCAGCTGCTGACCGTGCTCCAGCTTTATAAAGCCATAATCGCTGCGGTGGTGAAGCTCCTGTGCCATGTCGGGGGTGATGATATCGTAGGGGGGGCAGATGACCGATGAAATATCCGGAACCAGCTGCTTATTGTAGTGTACTCCTCGAAAGGGGCGAATCTCAGCCATACCTATCCGGTTGCTCTACTTTCTTTAAGTATTTGCCATCCTATTAAGTCTACTTTATCGGGCAGGAAGGGCGCAAACCCGACCAGGATTAGCATGGTTATGACGGTGGAGATGATGTGATATAATCTGGTAAAGTCATACATCACGGGGTAAGTAGTTGCAGAACTCAACCCGGGCGGCGGAAAGAATAGAGCAGCTGAGGGCCCAGCTTAACCATCATAACTATCGTTATTATGTACTGGACGCCCCCGAAATCAGCGATGCCGAGTATGATGCCCTGATGAAAGAGCTGATGCGGCTGGAGGCGGAATATCCGTCGTTACTGACTCTGGACTCGCCTACTCAGCGTGTCGGTGCTGCTCCGGTAGAAGCGTTCGGCGTTGTAGATCACCCGCTTCCGCTTCTGTCGCTGGGTAATGTCTTCAGCAGGGATGATCTGGAGGAATGGTACACCCGGGTCGTTAGGATACTGGGGGAGCGGCCGTCCCGATTCGTTTGTGAGCACAAGATTGATGGACTGGCGGTCGCTTTGACCTACGTCGATGGGCAGCTGACCGTCGGTGCTACCCGCGGTGACGGTTTGCGCGGTGAAAATATCACTCAGAATCTGAGGACTATTAGGAGTATACCCCTGTCGGTATCCAGGGAGGCGCCCGGTCGTTTTGAGGTACGTGGTGAAGTATTTCTGCCCCGGGCTGGCTTTGCCAGGTTGAACCGGGAACGGGCTGAGGAAGGGCTCCCTCTCTTTGCCAATCCCAGAAATGCTGCGGCGGGTTCGGTACGCCAGCTCGACCCCCGTATTACCGCCAAACGCCCGCTGGATATTTATGTCTATATGATGGGTTATGCCGCAGGCGGGTCGACACCCACGACTCACTGGGAGACTATGGAGTATCTCAAGTCATTGGGCTTTAAGGTAAATCCCAATAACCGGTTGCTTGACAGTGTTGCCGAGGTGGAGGACTATTATCAGACCTGGGTGAATAGGCGGGAAAGTCTTTCTTACGAGGCTGATGGTATCGTGGTTAAGGTCGATTCGCTACAGTGGCAGAGGAGGCTGGGAGATGTCGGCCGTGAGCCGAGGTGGGCGGTGGCCTATAAGTTCCCCGCACTTCAGGGTATTACCAGGTTGAAAGATATCAGGATCAGTGTCGGCAGGACCGGTACTCTTAACCCTTATGCCGTTCTGGAGCCGGTGTCGGTGGGGGGGGTGACCATTAAGCAGGCAGCTTTACATAATGAGGATGATATCAGACGTAAGGATATCCGTAAGGGTGACATGGTTATTATTCAGCGCGCCGGTGAGGTAATACCGCAGGTGGTGGGACCGGTGGTCAGCCGACGAAACGGAGCGGAGGAGGAGTTCAGCCTCCTGGAGACGATATTCGATAAAGATAGGGGACGTCCGGCCTGCCCGGAGTGCCGGGCTGAGGTGGTTAAGCTTGCCGGTGAAGCAATGTACTATTGCTCCAATGCCGCCTGCCCGGCACAGGTTAGAGAGCGTATTGAGCACTTCTCTTCACGGGGTGCGATGGATATCAGGGGGATAGGGGAAAGCTTGAGCGGTGTACTCTTTGAGCGGGGGCTGGTCCGGGACGTAGCCGACCTCTATTTTCTCAAGGAGAGGAAGGGGCAGTTGCTCAAGATAGAGGGAATGAAAGAAAAGAGTGTGGACAATCTGCTCAAGGCTATCGAACAGAGTAAAGACAGGCCTCTCTACCGGCTTGTCTTTGCCCTCGGTATAAGACATGTCGGAGAAGAGACGGCGGAGCTTCTGGCAAAACGCTTCGGTACTATCGATGGACTTACGGAGGCCTGTCGTGATGATCTGCTGTCCGTCCCGTCTATCGGTCCCAAGATTGCCGACAGCATCCGGTTCTTTTTTAGCCAGGAAGAAAACAAAAGAATTATCCAGAGGTTGAAAGACGCCGGGGTAAGCACCGGGGAAGGAGAGGCTGCGGCGGAAAAACTGCCTTTAGCCGGACAGGAGTTCGTTATTACCGGTCGTCTGGATAGATACAGCCGGCCGGATGCGGAAGCCCGCATAAAAGCGCTGGGAGGTACAGCCAAGAGTGATGTTACCAAAAAGACTACCTATCTGGTTGCAGGCACTGAGCCCGGCTCTAAATTATCCCGTGCCCGGGAATTGGGGATCAAGCAGATTAATGAAGCAGATTTTCTTAAACTGCTAGGAGAGGAGATATGATGTTCTCTATCGGGGTTGCGGAATGAGCGGATTTCTGGACTACTTTCAGTTTACTGTTTTTTTGCTGTATATCGCTCTGTTTGTGGGCAGGATAGTATATCTCAACCGGCGGAACGGGATCAGAGCGATAACGGTTACCATCGACGGCAGCAGGGTAAGGGGCATCCTGACGATTTGTCTGATTGCGATCATAACTATCTGGTTTGTCGTAATGATCAGCGGCATTGTCGATCCCGGGGTTTCCTTGTTGCCTCCATCTCTGGAGAGGATATTGATTGATTCGGTGCAGACTCAAATTGCCGGAGTAATACTGGTCATTCTGGGGTTCGTGGTTTTTACCTCGGCCTGGTTTACTCTGGGGAATGCCTGGCGGGTAGGTAACCGTGAAGAGGACGATAGCGAGCTTATTACGCACGGTATATATGCTATCTCCAGAAATCCGATCTACCTTTTCTTCATCCTTTACCTGGCCGGCAGCTTTCTTATCAACGGTGCCTTGATATTCCTTATTCTTACGGTGCTGATAGTTTTTGATCTGCATTATCTGACACTGGAAGAAGAGGAGTTTTTATCCCGGGCTCACGGGCTGAGTTTTCGCGACTACTGTACCGTGACCGGCCGTTATATCACCTGGTTTAAGATCTGGCCGATGAGCAGGCTGAGGTTGTCTTCAAGGTGTCCGGAATGTTCGGAATAGCCTTAATAAACTGGCAGGACTAGTTTGCCTAATGAAACTAATCGTAGGACTGGGTAATCCGGGACTGGTTTATGCTCATAACCGTCACAATATCGGGTTCATTTGCCTGAAACACCTCGCCCGGGCATGGGGTATCAAGCTGGATAAAAAGCAGGGTAAGGCCCGTACCGGCAGGGGGGAAGTAGCCGGTACCGAGGTCGTTTTAGCCAGGCCGCAGACCTATATGAATCTCAGCGGCGAATCGGTAGCCCCGCTGGTCAGAAAGTTCGATATCGAGCTGGATGACCTGCTCGTTATTCATGATGATCTCGACCTCCCCTTAGGCAAGATCCGTATCAGCCGGGGCAGCAGCTCCGGTGGGCACAAGGGGGTCAGTTCTATTATCCACGCTCTGGGTAGTCGAGAATTCCCGCGTCTCCGTATAGGCATCGGGCGGCCGCCGGTTCCGGACAGCGGTCATGGAGAAATGGTTGAGAGCGATGTAGTCCACTATGTACTCAGCGACTTTACCGGGGCTGAAGAAGTGGTGATCACGCCTGTGATAACTGTGGTTGGTGAGGCAGCCCTATGTTTCCTGAGCGAAGATATAGCGCGGGTGATGAACCGGTACAACTAGCGGATTGCCCGGCCGGTTCTTTGCCAGTGCTCACTATCGGATGGTATAATGCCTATCTGACGGGGTGATCAGGAGCTTTGGATGACAGATAAGAAAATTTGTGTCGCTGTCATCGGCGGCGGACAGCCTACGGCTGCAGAGGTTAGAGAGGCTGAGGAGGTCGGCCGGTCACTGGCCCGGCGGGGTGTCGTTCTGATTTGCGGGGGGTTGGGTGGAGTTATGGAGGCAGCCTGCCGCGGGGCAGAATCCGAGAATGGAGTAACCGTCGGCATTCTCCCCGGAGATAGTCGTAGAGCGGCCAACCGCTATGTTCAGATTCCCATCGTTACCGGCATCGGCTATGCCAGGAATGTGGCGGTGGTCAAGTCGGCCCATGCCGTGATTGCCATCGGCGGGAGCTACGGCACTCTTACCGAAATAGGGCATGCTCTTCAGAGCGGCATACCGGTTATTGGTCTGAACACATGGGTGATCTCCAGAAACGGCCGGGAAGACGGCTCAATTATTCCGGCGAGGACTCCTGCTGAAGCTGTCGAGAAGGCACTGGAGCTGGCGGGGGCCGGTGAATAGATTGAGTATCGAGGTGGATTAAGGAAAAGTGGCTGTTATTACAGATGTCAGGGCCAGAGAGATTCTCGATTCGAGGGGCAATCCTACCCTTGAGGTCGAGGTAAAACTTGGCAGCGGGGTAGTCGGGTGGGCGGCGGTGCCGTCCGGGGCGAGCACGGGTAAGTATGAAGCGGTAGAGCTGCGTGATAAAGATCCCTCCCGGTTTAACGGACTGGGAGTGCTCCGGGCGGTTGCCAGCGTTAATCGGGATATTGCTGAGGCTATAAACGGCATGCTGGCTACCGATCAGATGGGTATCGATCAAAAGCTGCTTGAGCTTGATGGTACCGGGAATAAGTCTAGGCTGGGGGCTAACGCTGTTCTGGGCACGTCGTTAGCGGTGGCCCATGCTTCTGCCAACCATCTTAATCTGCCACTCTATCGATATCTTGGGAAAACCGATCGCTATACTCTTCCCGTCCCGATGCTTAACATTCTGAACGGCGGCCGGCACGCTGCCGACTCCACTGATTTTCAGGAGTTTATGATAATGCCGGTGGGAGCCCGGTGCTTCGGACATGCCCTCCAGATGAGCGCTGAGATTTACCACAATCTGAAGAAGGTGCTTAAGGACGGCGGGATGAATACCAATGTCGGTGATGAGGGTGGCTTTGCCCCCTCGCTGGCCTCGAATAAGCAGGCGGTAGAACTGATACTGGCTGCTATTGAAAAAGCCGGCTACAAGCCGGGTAAAGACTGCTTTATCGCCCTCGACCCGGCCTCCAGCGAGTTCTACCGGGATGGGAAATACGTTCTGGAAAAAGAAGGGGTCTCACTAAGCAGTGAGGAGATGGTGGAATATTATGCCGGGTGGGTATCGAGCTACCCTATCATTAGCATCGAGGACGGAATGGCCGAGGATGATTGGGACGGCTGGCATCTTCTTAACCGGAGGCTGGGCAATAAAGTCCAGCTGGTTGGCGATGATCTCTATGTCACCAATGTCGACCGTCTTAAGAGGGGCATCACGCAAATGGCGTCCAATTCCATACTGATCAAGTTGAACCAGATCGGCATGCTTACCGAGACCATCAATGCTATCCGAACCGCACAGCAGTCGGGTTGGACGGCGGTAGTCAGCCACCGTTCCGGCGAGACTGAGGATACCACCATCGCCGATCTGGCGGTAGCCTTTGGGACGGGGCAGATTAAGGCCGGTGCACCCTGTCGCTCCGAGCGTACCGCCAAGTATAACCGGCTTCTCAGAATCGAGGACGAACTGGGCAAGATGGCTAAATTTGCCGGCATGGAGGCATTCTGTAATCTGAAATGCCGACCGGTATAGAGCGAGTTAGAAAAATAGCTCAAGAAAAAAGGAGGTACAGGATATGGTAACCAGGATTGGTATTAACGGTTTCGGGCGTATAGGCAGGCTGACCTTCAGGGCAATCAAGCTGCGCCACGACGATAAAATTGAAGTAGTTGCTGTTAACGACCTGACCGATACCAGGACCAATGCTCACCTGCTCAGGTGGGACAGTACCTACGGTGCTTATCCCGGTAAGGTGGAAGCGGACGACAATTCCTTTGCTGTTGATGGCAAGAGGGTGAAGGTACTGGCCGAGCGTGATCCGGGAAAAATCCCCTGGCAGGAGTACGGTGTCGATATTGTGATAGAGTCAACCGGCCTGTTCACCGATGCCACCAAGGCGGCGGCTCACCTGCAGGGTGGTGCCAGGAAGGTGATCATCTCCGCTCCGGCCAAGAATGAGGATGCTACTATCGTGATCGGTGTTAACGAGGATAGCTACGACCCGGCCAGGCACAGGGTGATCTCCAATGCTTCCTGTACGACCAACTGTATCGCACCGGTGGTCAAGGTACTGCACCAGAGCTTCGGTGTTAACAAGGGGTTGATGACCACCATCCATGCCTATACCAACGACCAGCGGATTCTGGATGTTTATCACAAAGACCTGCGCCGGGCAAGGGCTGCTGCTCTTAATATTATTCCGACCACCACCGGTGCGGCCAAGGCGGTGACTCTGGTCATCCCCGAACTTAAGGGTAGAATCCACGGGCTGGCTTTCCGGATACCGACTCCCACCGTGTCGGTGGTTGATTTTGTCGCCGAGCTGGGTCAGGATGTCGATGTCGCGGGTGTTAACCGGGCCTTAAAGTCTGCTGCTGACGGAGCGCTAAAGGGAATTTTGGAGTATTGCAGCGAAGAGCTGGTCAGTATTGATTTCAAGGGTAACCCGGCCAGCTCCATAGTCGATGCACCGAGCACAATGGTTATCGGCGGCAACATGGTCAAGGTAATCGCCTGGTATGACAATGAATGGGGCTACAGCTGCCGCCTGGCTGACCTTGCCGTTTATATTGCCGGTAAGGGATTATGATTGGCAATACTGTTTTTATACGCCTCCAAATTGACATCATTACCCCTGGTATGTCTAAAATAGAAAACCTGTTTCTATATCGGAAGAGTAACTAAAATGAAATTACTGGTTATCGGTTTCGGACAATGCGGCGGCAGGATCGCTGACGAGTTTGCCCGGTTGGGTATCAAGGCTCGTTTGGAGCGCAAGATTAATATCATCACCGCTGTGTTTGCGGTTAACACCGATGTGGCCGATCTAAGCGGACTGGTTACCATCAGACCCGATTATCAGCACCGGGTGCTTATTGGCGGTAATAAGACCGGCGGACACGGTGTGGGTAAGATTAACGAGCTGGGCGCCGAGGTTGCTCGAGATGATGCCGACAAGGTTATTGATGCCCTCAAGGAAACGCCGCAATTTGCTGAAACAGATGCCTTCCTGCTTATTGCCGGGGCTGCCGGAGGTACTGGCTCCGGGGCGATAGCCACGATAACACAGAGACTGAAAGAGCGCTACGTCGAAAAACCACTTTACAATCTGATAGTCCTTCCCTTTCAGCACGAGGAGGAGACAGAAGGGAGGACTATTTATAATGCCGCCACCTGTCTCAAATCCGCCTATCTGGTGGCTGATGCTGTATTCGTCGTTGATAATCAGCGGTATATTAGCAAAAACTACTCGATTAGAGGCAACCTGTCCAAGATTAACTCACTGATAGCGGAGCCGTTTTATAACCTACTCTGCGCCGGCGAAGAAACCAAGCCTCAGTATATCGGTTCCCGGATACTCGATGCCGGTGATATCATACAGACTCTGGCGGGCTGGACTGTAATAGGCTACAGCAGGTCCCAGCCGGGCAGGATGAAAAACCTCTTCGATTTTCGCGATAAGATGGCGGAAGGGCAGAAAGGGGTTCAGTTGATCAATAATGCTATCAGCGAGTTATCGGTGAGATGCAATCCGGCGGATGCCGGCAGGGGATTATATCTTATTTCGGCGCCGGCTAAGGATATGGATATGAGTCTGGTGAAGGATATCGGTGCTCATATGAAACGTATCGCTCCGGAGGCCATCATCCGAACCGGTGATTACCCCCGGGAAAAAGGCTCACTGAACGTTACCGTAATTCTCTCCGAGTTCAGCGGGATGAAGAAAATAGTTGACTACTTTACTCAGACTATTGACCTTATCGCTACCATCAGAAGAAAGAGGGAAGGAATAGAGATCGAGCACAGCGATCTCGCCGATGCCTTTAAGGATATACCTTCCCTCCTTTGATTGACCGGGCGCGCCGCTAAATAATAATTACGTTAGAAACAGGAGTTCTTGTTTCAGTACTTTACCCGGCGGCCTTGTTATAGATGTTCCAGGCTTGTTCGACAATCTCTCCGCGTTTTTTCCAGGCTTGAGCTATAGTCGCTTCGCAGGTCTTCATAGCCGAACTGACATCCTCATCGAAGCTGCCATGTGCCGTTAATTCCTTGTCCTTGTAGGCCTTCTCCGCCTGATCCGTGGCAGCCCTATAGGCCGTCTCGGCCTGAGCTTTGGCCTCATCGCGTGCTTTCATGGCTTTCTCGATTACCTCGTCACGATTCTTGAAGGCCTGTTTGATGCTTGCATTACAGGTATTTCTCGCCTGATGCTCGGTGTCTTTGTAGGTTTTTTCTGCCTCCAGTTCGCTCACCCGGTAGGCTGTGGTTACTTCCTTTTGTGCTTCCATATAGGCGGCGTATGCCTTTTCAGCCCGCCCCAGAATCTCACTCAAGGATGTTGCCGGGCGTTCCGGAACGTTTGCAGGGGGTGCCGCCTGTTCCTTTACCTGTTTTACTGTTTTCTCCGCTTGCTCACGGGCTTTGGGAGTTTGTTCTCCTGAATTCATTAATCGGGTCCTCCTTCGCTCTGTTTCGTTACGATTATTTTTGCTGTTTACGGAAGAGTCAGGGACTTATTTTCAAAAACTGCACATTTCCAGCCCTTTATTCCTCCTCCTTACTGGGTTTTTCTTTCTTACTGGCGTACATCCTGGCCAGGAACTCGAGGCGTTTGTCCACCATTCTCGCCGACTCCTTCTCGGCTTCTTCTTTACTCTGCTCTGTTGGTGCCTCTTCGGCCGGCTCCGTTTCCTTCTTTTTTTCTGTGGCGCGGCTTATTGAAGCCTCGATAGATTTTTCAATCTGACTCATCTGTGCTTCGGCAGGTTTCTCGTCCGGTTTGTATTGCTCCTCGGGACGGCTTGGTGCCGGTCTGTGCCTCTCTTCTGTAAATCTACTGGTTTCCACACCCCGATTAATCGCCGCCTCGAATGCCCTGATTGAAGTCTCGGCGGCCTCTTTGGCTGCCTGTCTGGCCATTTCGGATGCCTGCTGTGCCTCGCGCTTCGCTGCCTCGGCGGCCTCTCTGGCTCCTCTACCTATCTCCTCTGCCTTGGCTATTGCCTCCTTGGATAACCGGGCTGCTTCGTTGGCCGCCTCCCTGGCCATTTTACCCGTCTCCTCTACCATGTTCAAGGCTTCCCGGGAAGCAGCGGTCGATGACTCGGCAATTTCCCGAACCTCTTTGATTATTTCCTCGGCTCTGGCTATCACCGCGCTGACAGCTTCATTAGTGTTGCGTTTCATTAACTCAGCTGTCTCTTGAACCTCTTTGCTTAGTTGATCGGCTCGAGCTACCGCTTCCTGTGAGGATTTCTTCATCAACTCGACGGATTCTTTCGCTTTCTCGCGTACCCCCTCGGCACCGCTAATGGTCCTGTCAAAGGTAGCGCTAGCTGTCTCGATGGTCTCCTGCGACCATTTGGTCGTTTCTTCGGCACTGCTTATCGCTTTGTCAAAGCCTCTGGTCGATACCGCGGTAGACTCCTCAAGTGCTTTACTGGCCTTCTCCGCCTCGTCCACTGCCTTGCGGGAAGCTTTTATCGCCTCCTCGGAGAACTTCCTGGCTAACTTCTCTATCTCTTCTACCTTGGTTATCGACTGGCGGGAGATATTTCTGGCCTCCTCCGCAATCTCCCTGGCGGCCGCGCTGGCCTTCTCGGCCCGGTTCATCCTTTCCGTCGATTCTTTGATTGATGCCTCAGCAGATTCCTTGGCTTCCTTAACCGTTCTTTCCGCTTGGGTAACTGAGCTCTCCAAGTTTTTGGTCAGGTTCCTGAGGGCATCTCTCGTTGATTCGACCGTTTCCTCGGCCCGGGTTATTGCTTCTGTGAAAGCCTTAGACGATGCCTCGGTAGATTCTTCAGCCTCCTTGGCTACTTTTTCGGCCTTGGCTACCGCTTTTTTGGATGCTCTGGTTCCTTCCTCGGCTGCTTTCCTGGTTGATTTGCCTAATTCCTCGGCTCTGGCAATCGCCTCTTGAGCTATCCTTATCGTCGCCTCGGCAGCTTCGATAGCCGATTTACTCAGCGTTTCTGCTCTGGCTACCGCCTTGTCAATTGCGCCGGTTCCGTCTTCCATACCCCTTAACAACCTCTAAAGACTTTGATTAAGAAGAATAACGTGACATTCCGGACATTGGTATGATTGCCCTTCCGGTTGTGTATTCCCTATTTTATGACAGGTCAATTAGTTTTGCAATATATACCAGCGCACGGGACTATCGCTGCTCGATCTCTCTTGCTGAATCTTCGGCTCACCCGATATAGTAATTGACATTATACTGCCAGTATGCCTAAAATGGTGAAACTATTGACGCCGGAGATAGGAAATGAAATTAGTAGTTATTGGTTTTGGACAATGTGGCGGCAGAGTTGCCGATGAGTTTGCCCGCTTGAACGCCCGCGCACGCAGTAATCGGGGGATAGAGATAGTAACCGGTGCCTTCGCGGTAAACTCGGACTCGGCTGACTTAAGCGGCCTGCAGGCGATCAAGTCCGATTATAAACATAGGATTCTCATCGGTGGGCGCCGGACCGGTGGCCACGGAGTCGGTAAGATCAATGAGCTGGGGGCTGAGATAGCCAAAGAGGATAGTGATAAGATTGTCGACGCGATAAGGGTTACTCCGCGCTTTCTGGAGTCAGATGCCTTCTTGCTGGTGGCCAGTTCCGCCGGCGGCACCGGCTCCGGATCGATTCCGATCGTGACGCAACTGATCAAAGAGCGTTATGCGGATAAGCCGGTCTATAACCTTATTATCCTGCCGTTTGAGCACGAAGAAAACAACGAAGAGAGGACCATCTATAATACTGCCACCTGTCTGAAATCGGTCAACGAGGTGGCCGATGCGGTGATTCTTGTTGATAACCAGCGGTATATTCGCAAGGATTCCTCAATCAGAAACAATATTGCCGCCATCAATGCGCTGATAGTGGAGCCGTTCTATAACCTGCTCTGTGCCGGTGAGGAGAAAAAACGAAAGAACATCGGGGCGAAGACGCTTGATGCCGGGGATATCCTGCAGACCGTATCGGGCTGGACGGTAATCGGCTATGGCAAATCACCCCTTTCTATGATTCGGCCGTTCCGCCAGACGCGGAACTTCAGGGATAAGAGTACCGAGACCCATAAGGGAATACAGGCTATGGATGAAGCCCTCAGTGAGCTGTCGCTTGCCTGTAATCCCCAGGATGCCAACCGTGCCCTCTATCTTCTTTCCGCACCGGCCCGGGAAATGAATATGGATCTGGTTAAGGAGCTCGGCGATTACATGAGAGACATCGCCCCGAAGGCGATAATACGCAGCGGTGACTACCCCAGGCAGAAGGGTGTTCTGGACGTCACCGTGATACTATCGGAGCTCGATACCTCGGCAAAGATAAAGAGCTACTATGCTCTCTCAACCACGGTTATCGAAGATATTCGGAGGAAGAGAGAAGAGGTAGCCTGTAAGCTCCAGGATATTGACGATGCGGCCAAAGATATCCCATCGCTGCTATAATCGACAGTAATACTGTTTGCCAGTGATACCCCTCTTGTTAATTAAGAGGGGTATCTTTTTTATCCGGTTTTTAAAAAAACCGGACGATTATTCCGATAGCGATTGCTTCGGGAAGTCTTGGCAACCAGACATTGTCATAGGGTATAATAGCATAAGCTATGGCTTCTCAAGTTTTTTATCGCAAGTGGCGTCCGCAGACCCTGTCGGAGGTAGTCGGTCAGGAGCAGGTAACTCGCACGTTGCTTAATGCCCTGAAGAGCAGTCGGGTTGCTCATGCCTATCTCTTTTGTGGCCCGCGGGGTACCGGTAAGACCAGCACCGGGCGTATCCTGGCCAAGGCGGTCAATTGCCTTACAACCAACGGACAGGATGAGCCGTGCAATAGCTGTGCGATGTGCCAGGCGATAACCGAAGGCAGGGCGCTGGACGTGATCGAAATCGATGCTGCCAGCAACACCGGGGTTGATAACATTCGTGACTTGCGTGAGAGAGCCAACTACACTCCCGGTGAAGCCCGTTATAAGGTGTATATCATCGACGAAGTCCACATGCTCAGTACCAGCGCCTCTAATGCTCTCTTAAAGACGCTGGAGGAGCCGCCGCCCCATGTAATCTTCGTCCTGGCTACTACCGAGGCGCATAAGGTTCTGCCCACGGTTTTATCCCGGTGCCAGCACTTCGATTTCCGTCGCATCGCCCAGGCTGATGTAGTCTCCCGGCTAAGCCACATCTGCAGTGCGGAAGGCGTTAAGGTCAAGCCGGAGACACTGCGGCTTATCGCCAGGAGTGCTACCGGCAGTCTGCGGGATGCTGAAAATATCCTGGAGCAGCTCATCACCTTTTACGGTACTGAAATCGGGCTTCAGCAGGCTCAGGCTACCCTTGGTATCAGCGGGGACCGGCGGGCCCGAGAGATGTTGAAGCACATCATAGATAATGATATCGCTGCCGGGATAAGAACGATAAAAAGCATCAGTGGTAGCGGACTGGATCTGCGACCGTTTAATCGGGAGCTGGTGGAATACCTCAGGGCCCTGCTGCTAATAAAGACAGGTACCGGCGATGATATTGACCTCCCCGGTGAAGATGTGGCGGAACTGAAGGAGATAGCATCTAAGGCCTCACTGCCACAGATACTGAAGGCGGTCAAACTATTCGGTCAACTGGAATCCGGTGGTTTCGATAGCTACTCTACGCTGCCGTTAGAGTTAGCCCTGGTCGACTGTGTTCTGACGCAAGAGGAGCCGCCCAAGAGTCAGGCCAAGCAAACCCGACCTAGAGCACAGAAGCCGGCTGGCGTATCTGCGCCTCGGCAGGTTCCTGTTGCCACTGAGCCGTCACCACCTAAAACCAGGGCGGCTGAGGTTTCTTCGCCGCCGCCCGCACAGCCGGAAGCCGGGCCAAGCGCAGTGGAAGCCCCGCCGCTGTCAGGTGAGACCCCGGTTGCTCCGCCCGAACCGGGCGGCGAGATCGAATTCCTGAAACAGAACTGGAAGCGGATCATCGAGAATGCCCCGGCAGATACTCAGAAAACCCCGGCGGTTGCCTTCCTTAGAAGCTCCGGCAGGCCGTTGTCATTTAGCGACGATACCGTAGTCCTGGCTTTTAAGTTCCCCATCCATAAGGACAATATGGAAAAACCGCAAAACCACCAGGTGGCGGAAAGGATTATCAGCAGTTTCATGGGGCGTCCCTGCCGGGTTCGTTGTATCTACCAGCCGGAAGATAATCACCTGGTGGAGGCAGTGTTGAATATGGGAGCACAAATTATTGATGCGGAGGATAAATGAACCTATCTCAAATGAATCAGGCTCGGGAACTCAAAGCAAGGATGGATAAGATCCAGGAAGAGCTGAGTAGCACCATCGTCGAAGGCAGTTCGGGGAAGGGCGCTGTTAAGGTAGCGGTAGACGGGCAGCAAAAGATAAAATCGATTAAAATCTCGCCCGGAGTAATCGATCCCGACAAAGCGGGGGTGCTGGAAGAACTGGTACTGAAAGCAGTGAGTGAAGCCCTGACCAAATCCCAGAAGGCTGCCGCCGGCAAGTTAAAGAGCCTCACCGGCGGTCTTAAGATGCCGGGGCTTTTTTAGAACCGTGTTCCGTCATTAGCAACCGCCCCTTCTTCAGGGGAGAGGAGAGAAAAGAGAAGTATGGATCGAGAATCAGCGCCCGGCGTCGGTGCCGTAGCCAGGCTTATTCAGGAGCTCAATAAACTGCCCGGCATCGGGCTGAAGAGCGCACAAAGACTTGCCTATCATATCCTGCGCGCTCCTGAAGAACAATCCGTTCTGCTGGCTGAAGCTATCCTGTCGGTGAAAAGGGAGACCCGGCTCTGTTCCCTTTGTTTCAATGTTACCGAGGCCAATCCCTGCCGCATCTGCTGTGATGACCGGCGCGATCGCACTCAGGTCTGTATTATCGAACAGCCGCAGGATATTCTGGCTCTGGAGCACACCGGGATTTATAATGGACTCTACCATGTCCTCCATGGTGCTATCTCACCCACCGAGGGGGTAGGTGCGAAAGACATACGGATTACCGAACTGCTCAACCGGTTGCAGAACGGCTCGATAAGAGAGGTCATTATGGCGACCAATACCAATCTCGAGGGAGAGCAGACTGCCCTTTATCTCAAAAAGGTTATCTCGCCCCTGGGGATCAGGGTTACCCGTCTGGCCAGGGGATTGCCTTTCGGCACCGAACTGGAATACGCCGACGATGTTACCCTGACCCGGGCTATCGAGGGCAGGCAGGATCTCTAGCTCTTAGTCCTGGTCTCTATTTAGTAGTCCGAAGGAGCATAACCTCTTTGTCCAAGCCGCGGAACTACCAGACTGAAGCCATCATTATCAAGAAGGTCAAGCTCGGTGAGGCAGACAGAATCCTGACCTTCTATACTCCCCATCTGGGTAAGATTCAGGGTGTGGCCAAGGGGGTGCGGCGCCCCCGGAGCAAGATGGCCGGTCATCTTGAGCTGCTGACCTACAGTACGGTCTCGCTGGCCCGGGGACGCAACCTGGATACGGTAACCGGCAGCCAGACGATAGACAGCTTCCTCCCCCTAAAAAGCGACCTGGAGCTTACTTCCTACGCCCTTTATGCTATCGAGTTGCTCAACCAGTTCACCGCCGATGGCGTTGAGAACCAGCCCCTCTTCCAGCTGCTGCTGGAGACAATGCGGAGCCTCTGCCTGAAGAGCAACAGCGAAGTGATCTTACGCTTCTTTGAGTTACATCTGCTCGGTCTGGTCGGCTACCGGCCTCAGCTCGGCTGCTGCATCTCCTGCCGCTTGCCTCTGGAACCGGTGCCCAACTACTTCTCTGCGCCTGCCGGCGGCATGCTGTGTCCGGGCTGCTCCAACAATCAGGCTCTGGTCCATCGCATATCGGTAAATGCCATTAAGGTACTGAGGTGGTTGCAGGACAACGACATCGCTACAGCCGAAAAACTGAAGATAGACCGGGAACTGTCCCGCGAACTGGAGGGAATCATGAGGGGGTATCTACGCTATCTGCTGGAGCGGGAGGTCAAGTCAACCGCCTGGCTGGATACGCTGAAAGGGTAGTGTGGAAACTGCTTTACTATGACGCTCGGAACTCATATAATAACCATTAAGGCATAGTCCCGCTTAAGGGATACCGTCTATTTATTCCTGTGAT